>JBKPMZ010000457.1:0-12014 GCA_046732415.1 Vulcanimicrobiota bacterium | reverse complement strand
GTACTGAGCCGAGCGTGCTGCCCGGCAAACTGCCGCAGTTGCTGCTCAACGGCTCCAGCGGCATCGCTGTTGGTATGGCGACGAACATTCCGCCGCACAACCTCAACGAGATTGCCGATGCCATCGCGGCGATCATCGACGAACCCGGTATCACCGACGACGCGCTGTGCGACATCGTTACGGGTCCCGATTTTCCGACCGGCGGCATCATCATGGGTCAGGAAACGATTCGCGAAGCCTACAAGACCGGCCGCGGATCGATAACGATTCGCGGCAAAGCGGAGATCGTCGAAGAAAAAGGCCGCCACAAGATCGTCATCACCGAGATCCCGTATCAGGTTTACAAGAACCGCATCGTCGAGGCGATCGCCGACGCGCACAACGAAAAGCGTATTCAGGGCATTGCGCGCCTGGACGACGAGACGAACCGCAAGGGCATGCGCGTCGTCGTCGAGCTGCAGAAATCGGCAACGCCGAAAGTCGTGCTCAACCAGCTCTACAAGCACACGCCGCTGCAGTCGAGTTTCGGCTTCAACATGCTGGCGCTCGTGCCGGTGGGTGAACCACGTCCGGACGGCACCGTTGCGCTCGAACCGCAAGTGCTCTCGCTCAAACAACTCCTCGAGCACTATATCGCGCACCGCAAAGACGTCGTCATCAAGCGCACGCAGTACGATCTGCGCAAAGCGCAGGAACGCGCGCATTTGCTCGAAGGCTACCGCATCGCGCTCGACAACATCGACGAAGTCATCGAGATCGTGCGCGGCAGCCAGACGACCGACGAAGCCAAGACCAAACTCATCGCGCGCTTTAAACTTTCCGACGTTCAGGCGAGCGCCATCGTCGACATGCGCCTTCGTACGCTGGTCGGCCTCGAACGCCAAAAGATCGAAGAAGAGTACGCGCAGCTCATCAAACTCATCGCGGAGTTGGAAGACATTCTCAAGAGCCCCCGCCGCATCGCGGGCATCGTCAAGACCGAAGTGCTCGACGTCAAGAAAAAATTCGGCGACGAGCGCCGCACGGCGATCATTCCGGCCGAAGACGAGTTTTCCGTCGAAGCGCTGATTCCGAACATCGACGTCGTCGTTACGTACACGGTCGGCGGTTACATTAAGCGCGTGAGCGTCGATACGTTCAAGACCCAGAACCGCGGCGGGCGCGGCGTCATCGGTATTTCGAATTTGAAGAAAGAGGACGTCGTCCGCAATTTCTTCATTACGAAGACGCACGATCACGTGCTGTTTTTCACGAACAAGGGACGCGCGTACCGTTTGCGCGGCTTCGAAATTCCGGATACCACACGTCAGGCGCGCGGCACGGCGCTGGTCAATTTGCTCACGCTGCCGCCGGGCGAAGAAGTGACCGCCGTGTTCCCGGTGCACCACTTCGGCGGCGACCGCTACATGATCATGGTCACGCAGAACGGCGTGATCAAGAAAACGAAACTCGAAGAGTTCGCCAACGTGCGCCGCAACGGTCTAAACGCCATCAATCTCGACGACGGCGACAACCTGCTGGCGGTCGATCTCTCCGACGGCACGCGCGACGTCATTCTCGGCACGGTCAACGGCATGGCCGTGCACTTCAACGAAAAAGACGTGCGGCCGATGGGCCGCAACGCGCGCGGCGTGAAAGCCATGACGCTGGACAAGGGCGACTCCATCGTGGCGATGGACGTGCTGGAAGACAATCGCCGCGAAGTGTTGCTGGTCACGACCAAGGCCTTCGGCAAACGCACGCCCATCGACGACTACCGCCACACCTCGCGCGGCGGCAAGGGCGTGAAGGCGTTCGCGAAGGAGCGCGAGGATATCGGCAAGGTCGTCGACCAGATATTGGTCGCGCCGGAAGACGAAGTGTTGATGATCACCTCGTCCAACCAAGTGATCCGCTTGCGCGTGGCGGATATTCGCAGGGCCGGCCGCTCGACCAAAGGCGTGCGCCTGCAGCGCCTAGGCGAGGGCGACGAAGTGATTGCCATCACGAACATGGGCAAACAGGCCAAGCAGATCACCGAGATCACCGGCGAAGACCCCACCTCGCCAGCCTAAGCATATCGACGGAGTGAAACCCACCGTAGGCGGACCGCGGTTACGAACCTAGCAAGGAGACTGAAAGAAGCAATGAGCGCATTAGCCGACGTTTCACAAACGAACTTCCAGAGCGAAGTGCTGGGTTCACCCCAGCCCGTGCTGGTAGACTTTTGGGCGCCGTGGTGCGGCCCGTGTAAGATGCTTGCGCCCGTCGTCGAGAAAGTCGCCGGTTCCCACGCCGGACGCGCGAAGTTCGTCAAGTTGAACACGGACGAAAACCCCAGCCTCGCGGGCGAGTATCAGGTGTCGGGTATTCCGTGTTTGATTCTATTCAAGGGCGGCAAACCGGTGGATCGCATCGTTGGCTACGTGTCGGAGCAGACGATCACGTCGATGCTTTCCAAGCATGTAAACTAGTTGTCATCGTGAGGAATCGAACGACCCCGAGCTTGTCGAGGGGCGGCGTCGAGAACCAACCGAAAAACGTGCGCGGGATCCCTCCCGTGCATCGTTTTTTATCGGAGCCTCGCATCGCGGCGTACGAAGCGCTGCTCGGCCGCCAGCGCGTCAAGGTTTGTGTCTCCGAGGTGTTGGACGCTGCACGCCGCCAGTGTCATCCTGAGGTATGGGACGCACTTTGCGCGCAAGTGCTCGACAAACTCGAACGCAATGCCTTCGACTTACTCGTACCGGTTATCAACGGCACGGGCATCTTGCTGCATACGAACCTCGGCCGTGCACCGCTGGCGCCGACCGCGCTCGACGCGCTGACGGCCGCAGGCATCGGTTATTCGAACCTGGAGTACGACGTGTGGGAAGGAAGCCGGGGCTCACGCTACGCGCGTACCACGTCGCTCCTGCAATCGCTCACGGGCGCGCAAGACGCGCTCATCGTCAATAACTGCGCCGCGGCCGTGCTGCTCGTGCTCGACACGTTCGCAAAAGAGCGCGAGGTGATCGTTGCGCGCAACCAGCTTATCGAAATCGGCGGCGGGTTCCGTCTTCCCGACGTGCTGCAGCGCAGCGGCGCGCGTTTGGTCGAGGTCGGCGCGACCAACAAAGTCTATTTGAAAGACTATGAACGCGCGTTGACCGCCGATACCGCGCTGCTTCTGCGTTCGCATCCGTCGAACTACCGCATCACCGGGTTTACGCACGACGTCGAAGCGACCGATCTCGCCGCGTTGGCACAGCGCACGGGCATTCCGCTCGTCGAAGATTTGGGAAGCGGCGCGCTGGCCGATCTCGGGGAATATGGTTTGCCGCACGAACGCACCGTGCAAGATGCTGTTTCCGAAGGCATCAACCTTATCACGTTTTCGGGCGACAAGATGCTCGGCGGCCCACAGGCGGGCATTATCGTGGGCAAGAGCGTGCTGATCGCGCGCCTGCGCAGTAATCCGCTGCTGCGCGCGCTGCGAGTCGACAAACTCACGCTGGCTGCCCTCGCGCAAACGCTGCGGCTGTATTTCCTGCCGGAAACGCGCAAACAGATACCGTTCTTCGCCATGCTGGGCGCGTCGATTGCAGAATTGCGCGAAAGAGCGAAGCGTTATGCCGAACGCATTTCCGGCGCGCGCGCCATCGAGACCCACGCGTACGTCGGCGGCGGATCGCTGCCCGAGAGTGCGATACCGTCGATAGGTATTGCGCTGCGCCCGCAGCGCGGTGCGACTGCTGCGGCGGAAGCACTGCGCCGTGCACCGATGCCGATCATCGCGCGCATCGACGAGGGCGAACTCGTGCTCGACCTGCGAACGGTGTTTGCGAACGACGACGAAATCGTTATTGCCGCGCTGCAAAAACTGATTGCCTGACATGCATATCGTCGGTACGGCCGGACACGTGGATCACGGCAAGTCCTCGCTGGTGAGCGCGCTCACCGGAACCAATCCCGATCGCTGGCTCGAAGAGCAATTGCGCGGCATGACGCTCGACCTGGGTTTCGCGCATTTGCGTTTCGACGACGGCGTGGACGCGGGCATCGTCGATGTTCCCGGACACGAACGTTTTCTGCACAACATGCTCGCCGGCGCTGCCGGAATGGAGTTGTTGCTGCTGGTGATCGCCGCGACCGAAGGCGTGATGCCGCAGACCATCGAGCACTTGCAGATTTTGCGTTATCTCAACGTGCGCGACGTGCTCGTCGTGGTAACGAAGATGGACCTCGTGCCGCCGGAAGAAGCGGGAACCGTTTGCGCGGGCATCCATGAAGCACTGCACGGCACGATCGCGCAAGACGCGCCGGTATTCGCGGTATCCACCGTAACGGGCTACAACCTCGATGCGCTGCGCGCGGCGATTCACGACGCGCTCGCAAATTTGCCTGCGCGCGATCCCGATGCGCCCGCGTATTTGCCGATCGATCGCGTCTTCGCGTTGCCCGGACATGGAACGATCGTCACCGGAACGCTGATGCAAGGAAGCATTGCCGTCGGCGATACGCTCAAACTGGAACCTTCGGGCAAAGCCGTGCGCGTACGCAGCCTGCAAAGTTTCGGGCAAAAGCGCGAACGCGTCGAAGGCGGTGCCCGCGTGGCGGTCAACGTGCCGGCGGTCGACGCGCATGACATCGCGCGCGGCGAAATGCTCGTCGCATCGCAGTTCGCATCGGCGGATGCATTCACGGTGCAGTTCACGCCAATTGCCGAGGCGTTGCCGATTCTTCGCCGGCGCAACGCAGTTCGCGCGTACATCGGGTCCGCGGAGATTCTCGGAACGCTCGTGCTGGACCAGGTGCCGCAAGCAGCGCAAGAGATGACAGCGCACGTGTTTCTACGCCGCCCGGTCGTTGCGTACCCCGGAACGGCGTTCGTCGTGCGCAGACTCTCGCCGAAGAATCTGCTTGGAGGCGGCCGAGTGTCGGGCGGCCCAGCCGCCGCCAATGGCGCCGCGCAGAGTGCCGAGTCCGCGCGCAGTCCGCATGAAGCCATCGTGCTTACCGTGCTCAGCAAAGCACAGTTGCGTCCCAGTACGCTCGCGGAGATCGCGCGCGAGGCGAATTTGCGTGAAGAAGCGGTCGATGCGGCGCTGCGTTCGCTGCTCGAACGCGGTGAGGCGATTCGCGTCACCCGTCCCGTTGCGTTCATGGACGCGAAAAGCGCGCAGGCGCTGCTCGAGCGAGTTTTGGAAACGGTCGCGCAGCAGCACCGCACCGAGCCGTGGGCCATGGGCAGTACGTCGCTTAGCCTGTCCCGCGTGCTTTCAATCGAAGAACCGCTGCTCGTGCGCATCCTCGCAGCGTACGCCGAGGAGGGCCGCATCGCGCATCGTGCTGGCTATTTCGCGCTCACGGACCATACGCCGAAGCTTACCGCCGAGCAACAAGCCTTTTTCGAAGCGCAGGTTCCCATCGACAAAGCCAGCCCGCTCACGCCGGCGCCGACCGCAAACGTGATCGCAGCGGTGAAGCAGTCGCGTATTGCCGGCATCGGTAAGGCGTTCGATACGCTGCTGGCCAAAGGCGCGCTCGTCAAGGTGGGGGACGAGCTCTATCGCGGCACGCAAATTGCGCAGATTCGCGCGCGGGTGGAGCAGTTTCTTCGTACGAATAAGCAGATGACTATGGCGCAATTCCGCGATCTTATCGGCACCTCGCGCAAGTACGCCGTGCCGCTGCTCGAATGGTTCGACGCGCGCGGCATCACGGTGCGAAGCGGGGATTACCGCATGCTGCGCGCGAAAACTGCCGTCCATGATTGATTCGGGTGTGCTGCCCAAAGCCGAGCTCCACGTCCACATCGAAGGGACGTTTGAACCCGAGCAAATTTTCGCGTTCGCCGAACGCAACGGCGTCAAACTCAAGTATCCGAGCGTCGAAGCGTTGCGCGCCGCCTATCAGTTTACCGATTTGCAGTCGTTTCTCGATTTGTACTACGAAGCGATGTCGGCCTTACGCACCGAACAGGACTTTGAAGAACTTACGCTTGCTTATCTCAAACGCGCGCAGGCACAGAACGTCAAGCACGCGGAGATCTTCTTCGATCCGCAAGCGCACCTGCAGCGCGGCGTGCGCTTCGAAACGGTTATCGACGGATTGTGGTCGGCGCTGCGCCGCAGCAAACGCGATTTCGACATCTCCACCAATCTGATCATGTGTTTCCTGCGCGATCTGCCGCAGCGATCGGCGATGGACACTTTCGATCTCGCCGAGCCGTATTTGGATCGCATTATTGCCGTGGGACTGGACTCGGCCGAAGTCGGCAATCCGCCCTCGAAATTCATCACCGCGTTCGAACGTGCGCGCGCACATGGTTTGCTCACGGTCGCACACGCCGGCGAGGAAGGCCCGCCGTCCTACGTGTGGGACGCGCTGGACAACTTGAAAGTTTCACGCGTCGATCACGGCGTGCGCAGCATGGAAGACGCGCGGCTCGTCGAGCGATTGCGCCGTACGCGCATGCCGCTAACGGTGTGCCCGTTTTCGAACGTCCGCCTGCGCGTCGTTCAGACGCTCGCGGATCACCCGCTCAAACGCATGCTCGACGCAGGGCTGGTCGCGACGGTGAACTCGGACGATCCCGCGTACTTCGGCGGCTACGTCGGCGACAATTACGCCGGATGCGTCCAAGCGCTCGGCTTGTCTGACGCCGAGCTGGTGCAACTGGCCTGCAATTCGTTTGAAGCCTCGTTCATCGACGCCACGACACGCCAGCAGTACTACGACGCCGTGCACGCGTCCGTCACCGGTGAATCTTCCGGCGCAGCCGTGGGTACGTAGGATCACAACCCGAGACAGTGCAACCTGGCAGGGTGCTCCTGCTGTCTGAGATAGTGAACCGATGAATGTAGATCGCATGACGGAGCGCGTTCAAGACGCGCTCAACGCCGCATATACGCGCGCGCTCAACGAACACAACACGCAAACCACGCCGGAGCACCTGCTGGCTGCGCTGCTCGACCAGGAGCGCGGCATCGCGCCGGACATCGTGAAGGAAGCGGGCGTCGATCCGAAAGCGCTGGCGGCAAAGGCTGACGAGGCGATTTCACGCCTTCCGCGCCTGACGGGCAGCGGCGCGGATCAAGCCACGGTCACCGTCGCGCCCGAGTTGACGCGCCTTTTCGCGCAGGCGGAGAACGACGCCAAGCAGCTCCAAGACGACTACGTTTCCGTGGAGCATTTGCTGCTGGCGATGACGCAAAGCAGCGGCGCCGTCGGACGCATTTTCCGCGATGTCGGCCTAACGCGCGACAAACTGCTCGTTGCGCTGCGTGCGGTTCGCGGCAATCAGCGCGTCACGACGCAAAATCCCGAAGGCACGTATAAAAGCCTCGAGCGCTACGGACGCGATTTGACCCTCGAGGCCGAACGCGGAAAACTCGATCCGGTCATCGGCCGCGACGACGAAATTCGCCGCGTCATTCAAGTGCTCTCGCGGCGCACGAAAAACAATCCCGTGCTCATCGGCGAACCGGGCGTCGGTAAAACCGCAATCGTCGAAGGGCTCGCGCAGCGCATCGTGCGCGGCGACGTTCCGGAAGGTTTGAAAGATAAGCGCATCGTGGCGCTCGATATGGGCGCGCTCATCGCGGGCGCTAAGTATCGCGGCGAGTTCGAAGAGCGTCTCAAGGCCGTGCTCAAAGACGTGCAAAATTCCGAAGGGCAGATTCTGCTCTTCGTCGACGAGTTGCACACGGTCGTCGGCGCAGGTAAAGCCGAGGGCGCGATGGACGCCGGCAATCTGCTCAAGCCCATGCTCGCGCGCGGCGAACTGCATATGATTGGTGCGACCACGCTGGACGAGTACCGCAAATACATCGAGAAAGACGCCGCGCTCGAGCGCCGCTTTCAACCGGTGTTCGTGGATCAGCCGAGCGTCGAAGATACCATTTCCATTCTTCGCGGTCTGAAAGAGAAGTACGAAGCGCATCACGGCGTGCGCATCAAAGATTCCGCGCTCGTCGGTGCCGCAACGCTATCGAACCGCTACATCAGCGATCGGTTCTTGCCGGACAAAGCCATCGACCTGGTCGATGAAGCAGCGGCAAAACTGCGCACCGAGATCGACTCCATGCCGCAGGAACTCGACGAACTCACGCGCCGCGTGATGCAGCTCGAGATCGAACGCGAAGCGCTGCGCAAAGAAACCGACGAAGCGAGCAAGCGCCGGTTGGAGCAACTCGAGAAAGAACTCGCCGATCTCAAAGAGGATCAGCGCGAGTTGCAGGCGCGTTGGCAAGCCGAGAAAAGCGCGGCAGTCAAATTGCGCGAACTGCGCGAACAGATCGAAGAAACGAAGGTGCAGATCGAGCAGGCGGAGCGTCAGTACGATCTCAACCGCGTTGCGGAGCTGCGTTACGGTAAACTTGCGAGTCTGGAAAAGCAACTGCAGGAAGAAGAGCAGCGCTTGAGCTCGCGCGACGGAAAAGCTCGGCTCTCTAAAGAGGAAGTCGACGAAGAAGATATTGCCGAGGTCATCAGCCGCTGGACGGGTGTACCCGTTGCAAAAATGCTCGAAGGCGAAGTGCAGAAATTACTGCACTTGGACGAGGAATTGCACAAGCGGGTCATCGGCCAAGACGAAGCGGTCGATGCCGTCGCCGAAGCGGTGGTGCGTTCGCGCTCGGGTCTTGCGGATCCGAACCGCCCTATCGGGTCGTTCATCTTTCTCGGACCCACCGGCGTGGGAAAGACCGAACTCGCGCGTGCGCTCGCGGAGTATTTGTTCGACGACGAACGCGCGATGATTCGGATCGACATGTCCGAGTATCAGGAAAAACATACGGTGGCGCGTCTGCTCGGCGCACCCCCGGGATACATCGGCTTTGAAGAAGGCGGACAGCTCACCGAAGCGGTACGGCGCCGTCCGTACAGCGTCATCTTGTTCGACGAGGTCGAAAAGGCGCATCCGGACGTGTTCAACGTCTTCTTGCAGATTCTGGATGACGGGCGTTTGACCGACGGCCAAGGCCGCACGGTGGACTTCCGCAACACCATCGTCATCATGACCTCGAACATCGGCAGCCATCGCATTCTGGATTACAAGGGCGACATGGGCGGCGCAGAATACGCAATCATGCGCGCGACGGTGCTCGACGAACTGCGCCAGAACTTCCGCCCCGAATTCCTGAACCGCGTCGACGAAGTGATCGTGTTCCACGCGCTCACTGAAGAAGAACTCGGGCAGATCATCGAGATCCAATTGCACCGCGTTCGCGAACGGCTTGCGCAGCGGCGCATCCATCTGGAACTTACCGATGCCGCAAAACGGCACTTGGTCAAGGCCGGCTACGATCCGGTGTACGGTGCGCGGCCGCTCAAGCGAGCGATTCAGAAAGAGCTGGAGACGCCGCTCGGGCGCAAGATTCTGGCGGGCGAAGTGCGCGACGGTCAACGCGTCGTGGTGGATTACGACGACGTGCGCGGTGAACTGACGTTCACTGCGCAGTACATGGACGAACCGGTTCTCGTCTAGCGCGGAAAAGGGCACGCTGCACGCGGGCGTTAATCTTGGAGCATGGACAGAGCCGGTTCTACCATGGCCGTCTTCGCGCACGATGTCGAGCTGCTTCCGGCAGTCGGCGCGGCGCTGAACGTTGCAGGCATCCGCGTCGTGCCGCAGCCCGAACTCGGCGCCATTCACCTGATGCACTATGGTGAAAGCGTCGGCATCATCCCCGACCCCGAAGGTCTCCCGGCGCTCTACGTTTCCACCCCGATCGATCCCAAAGCGCTGGTAGCGGGCATCCGTACCGCGCACGAGTTGAACGAAGCGCGGCGTGCCGTGCGCGAGGCGCGCGAATTGCTGGAGATCGCGCGGCTATTGGGTTCCGAGCACGATCGCAACAAATTATACAGTATCATCGTGCTCAAGGCGCGCGAATTGACCAAGGCCGACGCGGGTACGTTGTTCGTTATCGACAGCGCCGACGGCCGGGAAGACGTCCTGCGCTTTGCGATCGCGCAAACCGGTCCGCAACATAAGGAAACGTATGCCGGCGGCACGCTGCCGCTGAGCAACAAATCCATCGCGGGCAACGTCGCGATGAACGGCAAGGCCTTTCGCCTGGACGACGTTTATAAAGACGCGGCTGCGCGCATGCTCAATTTCGACCGTTCGTTCGACGAGAAGAACGGCTACCGGACGAAGTCGATGCTCGTCGTTCCGCTCATGAGTTATACGGGCAAGCCCATCGGTGTTCTGCAGTTGATGAACCGCAAACCCATGTTCGAAATGCCGCTCAATTCCGTGTCGATTACGGAATCGGCGGTAGAGCCATTCGATAAACACGACGAGGAACTCATCACCGCGCTTGCCGCTCACGCCGGGCTTGCGTTGCGCAACGCGCAGTTGCTCGACGACCTCTGGACGACCAAAGGGCTAGAAGGCCAAAACCCGCTGGAACGCTAGACGGTCAGTTCGCGCTGATTGCCCGCGTACACGCGGCGCCCATTCACAAGCGGAAACAGCGCCTCGAATTTCTGCAGCGGCGCGCGCCGTACGTGCGGCGGATAATTGCCGTGCGCGTATCTGGCACCCCAGTCGAGCGATGCGACATACAGATATTCGAAATTTTCCCAGATCGCGTCGGTGACTTGATAACGTGCGAGCACCGTAAGTGGCTCGATCAATTCCCACGCTTGAATCACACGAAATGAGTAGACGTCCAAGAACGCGTCGACGGGGATGAGCCGGTTCTTCACGAGGCTTCCGACCCAGTCGTATGAATTGCCGAGTTGGAGCCACGCAACGGCGCGATCGAATGTATTATCGATCACCGATTGCACGTAGTCGGGATCGCCGAGCAGCAGTGGGAGCTGCTGCTGCGTCTCCGTCAGCCACGTGTTGAAGTTCTTGTCTTCAACGCGCGCAAGAACGCTCAGCAGACCTTCTAGCTGATTCGATGCCCGCATGTGCCGGAGTTGAATGACCGCCGCTATTGCGGTTGTAGCGATGACGAGAAACGTGCCGATGGCGGCGGCGGTATTGAGATAGTCAAGCATCGGCCGTTTCACGCTCCACGCTGCCGTTGTGTCCGACCGGAAGCGGAACGGAGAATGGCGGGATGTCGGCGCGGCGCACATGCTTGGGATAACTGCTGCCGTTGCGAAGTCCCTTGTCGAAGTCCTGGGCCTTGATGTAGAGATACTCGAAGTTCTCCCAGATCGTATCGTTCGCATGGGGACGAACGAGCGCCGCGACCGGCTCGATCACTTTCCACGCTTGGATGATTCGATATGCATACACGTCCATGAACGCGTCAATCGGAATGAGACGGTTTTTCACCAGGCTGCCGACCCAATCGTATGAGTTCGCTAGATTCAGCCAGGCGACGTCGCGATCGAACGTGCCGTCGATGATGCTTTGGCGGTAGCCGGGATCGGCGAGCAGTTCCGGGAGTTGCCGCTGCGCGGCCGTGACCCACCGGTTGAAATTCGAGTCTTCGACTCTGGCCAGAACGCTCAGTAAACCTTCCAACTGGTTGCTCGCACGCATGTGCCGCAGTTGAATGACCGCTGCTATTGCCGTAGCACCGATGACGAGAAACGTGCCAACGGACGCCATCGCGTTGAGAAGCTCCAGAGACATCGCCGGCCCTCCTCGGACGTAGCATGCCTTCGTGGAGCGCGGGGGGCGGACCCTTGGGACTTACGTTTTACTGAGTTCGCGCTTGCGCTGGCGCAGGCGCTCCGTTTCGTTGAGCAAGCGCTTGCGCACCCGGATGGATTTCGGCGTCACTTCGACCAGTTCGTCGTCTTCGATAAACTCGATCGCGCGCTCCAGCGAAAGTTCTTCCGGAGGCGGCAGCTTGATATTTTCGTCCGAGCCGGCGGCGCGCATGTTGGTGAGTTTCTTCTCGCGCACCACGTTGAGCGCGATGTCCTTGTCGTCGTTGGCACGGCCGACGACCATACCTTCGTACACGTCGGTGCCGGGGCCGACGAAAAATCGCCCGCGTTGTTCCAGCCCCATGAGGGCGTAGCCGGTAACGCGGCCCGTGTCGCTCGCGACGAGCGCGCCGATGTTGCGGCCCGGC
>JBKPMZ010000456.1:0-5076 GCA_046732415.1 Vulcanimicrobiota bacterium | reverse complement strand
GTCGTGGCTTACATCTGTCAAGCGCGGCAACGTTGTGCTTTTTAAAGCGCCGATCCCGGCGGATCGGCCCTTGATCGGACGCATTGTGGCCATACCGGGAGATCGATTTGCATATAAAAAGGGGCAGATGTACGTGAACGGCAGACGAGTCCTTGAGCCATACGTCCACACTCCGGCTGTGTATGATATGTTTGTTCGAAATTATGAGATATACGTGAGCTTCGACCATCAGCACTTTGAAGCGCTGTCACCCACCATGGCGAACATCCCGCCTCCAGCTGAGTGGCAAGCACCCAATCGAGTACCGCCGAAATGCTACATTGTGTTGGGCGACAATCGCGATCATTCGGAAGACTCGCACGTTTTTGGGTTTGCACAGGATAGCGGCCCGTTTTTGGCCGGCCCTTCAAAGGGGCAAACCACTAAACCTTTCGCCCGTGTCCTTCTTTAGTGCTTACCGAGTGCTTACCGCGAACATTGCCGGCGGCGTCGGACAAGGACATGTCCTTTGCATGCCAGGGGCCGACGGTATTACCGATGGCGCGAATACGATCCAAGGCGTTGTACCTACGACTCGGTGCAAGGCCAGCGAACGTCGCCGGATGCGTATGCCGGCGAAGTGTACGATCCGACGTTGCCCCGGTAATCCGGGCCACTTGAAACGGTGGGTTTCCCGACCAAAAGCCGAAAGGGAACCCTATGCGCAAATCGCGGTTTACGGAAGCGCAGATCGTCTCGATTCTCAAGGAGCATGACGCCGGCGCATCGTTCATCGAGCTCGGCCGGCGGCATGGCGTGCACCGGAACACCATCAGCGCTTGGAAGGCCAAGTACGGCGGCATGGAGAGCAGCGAGGTGGTCGCGCCGTCGATGACGAGAACAGCCGTCTGCGCCGCATCGTCGCGAATCTAACTCTCGAGAACGACACCATGAGGCAGCTGATCGAAAAAAGCTCCTGGGGCCGTCCCGACGAAAAGAAGCGGTGACGGCTGCCATTGCAGACAATCACTCTACCTGGCGGTGATCGCAATGCGCGAATAGTAGAGCGGCTCGGACCATTGGGTTCTGGCACACATACCGTGTCGATTTCAGTTGAGGAAAACGGCCACGAGCTACAGCGCCGGACCGTCTGCATAAATGTTTGATCCTCGCGCGGCAGTGGTTCTTGCGCGGCTTGGCTCGTGACACGGAAGAGTCACAGCCTTGGTTTGCGCCAACCTGACGTGGACCGCCTCACGCATTTCGTCGGGAAGCGCCCGTCGTGCGCACGCTTAATCCGCGCTGCGCGTTGGTATTGCGTTGGTTCGCAATCTGCAAACATCACAGTTGTCCGCGGCCTAAAATTACCTTGCGCGTCAGACCGTTCGTTGCTTAGGGATTGTGGAAGCAGGACCAACAAACAAAAAGAGCGGTGCGAAAGCGCCGCTCTTTTTATTACCGTTTGTTGGGTTTTGTTACACGGAAGCGGTCGCGCGTGCGCCGTTCGCGTGGATCACCGGCGAGCCCGCGAGCTGCTCGACCAGTGAAACGAATGCGCGCACGGGCGTGCCCGTCGGGCCCTTCGCCTGCCACGCCGACTCGTTGTCGAGATACGCAGTGCCGGCAATATCGAGATGCACCCACGGCGTCTCGCCTGCGAAGTTTTTGAGAAACGCCGCGGCGGTCAGCGTACCTGCCGGACGTCCGCCGGTGTTTTTAAGGTCGGCGATGTCGCTCTTCATTTGATTGCCGTAGTCGTCGTACAGCGGCATCTGCCAATAACGCTCGCCCGTGGGCTTCGCGGCACCGAGGAACTGCTGCACGAAATCGTCGTTGTTGCTTACCGCCGCGCTCGCCGCATGGCCCAGTGCGATGACGCACGCGCCGGTCAGCGTCGCGGCATCGACGATCTTCGTTGCGCCGAGTTTATTCGCGTAGCACAGCGCGTCCGCGAGAATCAGGCGGCCTTCCGCGTCGGTGTTGATCACTTCGATCGTTTTGCCGTTCATGGCGGTGAAGATGTCGCCCGGTTTGGTGGCTTTACCGCCCGGCATGTTTTCGGTGGCGGGCACGATGCCGACGACGTTGAGTTTCGGTTTGAGTTTGCCGATCGCGCTCATCGCCGCAATCACGCCCGCGCCGCCCGACATGTCGTATTTCATCTCTTCCATGCGTTCGGCCGGCTTGATCGAAATGCCGCCGGTGTCGAACGTGATGCCTTTACCGACGAGCGCGAGCAACTCGTTGCTGCCCGGATCGCCCTTGTACGTCATCACGATGAATTTCGGCGGCTGCGAACTGCCCTGCGCGACCGAAAGAAACGATCCCATGCCTTCCTTGCGGCAGCGGTCTTCGTCGAACACCTCGACGTCTAGCCCAGAGGCTTTGCCGGCTTTGGCCGCTTCGTCGGCCAAATGGGTCGGCGTCATGTCGTTTGCGGGCGTAATCGCCAGGCGGCGTGCGAAGTTCACGGCGTCGCCGAGAATCTGTCCGCGATCCGCGCCTTTGCGAAGCGCTGCTTCATCGAATCCTTGCGAGAGGACCGTGACGTTTTCCGCGCCGCTGCGTTTGTCGGGATCTTTTTGATACAGCGACGTGTCGAACGCGCCGGCAGTTGCTCCTTCGATCAAGAACGACGCGCACGCAACTTCGTTGCCTTTAACTTGCTTAGGCAGCGCGAACGCGACGTCGCGAACGTTTTTGCGTCCGAGATGGCGAACCGCCGTTCCCGCATAACGCGCCAGCATCCACGGCTCGAATTTATCCTCGTCGCCCAGGCCGATCACCAGAACGCGTTTGTACGCCGTGCCGTGCGCGTGCACCAAACTCAGCTCGCACAGTTTGCCTTTGATCTCGCCCGAGGAAATCACCTCGCCGATGGCGCCTTTGAGATCGGCATCCACCGTCTGCGCCACACCTTGGAGTGGAGCGCCCGAGAACACAGGGACTACCAGCGCTCCGATGCCGCCCGCCGCGGGCGCATCGGCAACGATACGAACTTGCATGGTCAACCTTTCAATAGGGTGAATCGTAGGGCCGTGATGGCAGACCTTGTGATTTATCGGCCCTTGGTATCCGGCCCTCCGCGCCACGTTGGAGGCCGCATTGTCTTCTAAGGATGCCTATGCGGCAGCCGGGGTCGATATCGCGGCGGGGAACGAAGCGGTCGCGCGCTATAAGGACGTGACGCAGGCTTGGCGCCATCCGCTCCAGCTCGACGCCATCGGCGGGTTCGGCGGCCTCTTTCGCGTGCCGGGCGAGCAGGGGCGCGCCCTGGTGGCATCGGCCGACGGTGTTGGCACGAAAATTCTCATCGCCGCACGGATGCGCCGATATGGGAGCGTGGGCGCCGACTTGGTCAACCACTGCGTCAATGACATCCTGGTCGTGAACGCGACGCCGCTCTTCTTTTTAGACTACCTCGCGGTCGGCAAATTGGAACCCGCCGTGGCGGCCGAGGTGGTTCGCGGCTGCTTTGAAGCATGCCGGGCGAACAACTGCGCGCTTCTCGGCGGGGAAACGGCAGAGATGCCCGGGCTCTACACGCCGGGTGATTTCGACCTCGCCGGCACCATCGTCGGTATCGTCGACACGGATAGCGTTCCTGACCCGGCGAGCGTGGAACCGGGGGATGCGATCGTCGGCCTTCCCTCAATCGGACTGCACACGAACGGCTACACGCTGGCCCGAAAGCTCGTCCCGGAACAAGAGTACGACGCGCCGTTCGAGGGCACCACGTTCGGTGACGCGCTGCTCGCCTCGCATCCCTCGTACTACAACGAGGTGCGCGCCATTCAGCAGGTCGCGAAGGTGAAAGTGATGGCGCATATCACCGGCGGCGGTCTGTTGGAGAACGTGCCGCGCACGCTGCCCTCCGGCGTGAAAGCGGTGTTCGAGCAATCGCGTTGGGACGTGCCGCCGCTGTTCACCGAGTTGTGCAAGCGCGGCAATCTCGCGCACGAAGAAAAATACCGCACGTTCAACATGGGCATCGGCTATACGCTCGTCGTGCCGCTCACGGATGCACCCAAAGCCGTGCAAGCCGTCCGCGGTGCGAAAGTCGTCGGCTGGATCGAAAGCCGCAACGAAGGCGAGCCGCAGACGGTCGTACACCCCGCACGCAGCTAATGGACGAGATGGTGAACCTGATCGTCGATCTGCGTCGCGAGCAGTTCGACGCAGAGGCGCTCGCCCGCGCGCAGCGCGGCATCGAAGCAGCGGGGTTTTCGTTCGAGCGCGTCGCGCCGGGAAGCGGCGCGTTTCACGCGTGGATCGACGAGCATTTCGGCGGAACCTGGAGTTCGGAAGCGTTCGCGGGTAAAAGCGTCCTCGCAAAACGCGGCGAGCAGTTCGCCGGGTTCGCGACGTACGATCCGCGCGGGCTGCGGTTTTCGTGGCTGCGCGGTCTGGGCGCGCAAGACGGCGTCGGAATCTTTGGACCGTTCGGTGTCGCGCCGCAATTCCGCGCTCACGCGCAGGGTGCGGATGACACGCTCGGCTCCCATTTGCTCGTTGCGGCGCTTGCCTCGTTGCGCGAAGCGGGATACGTGAAGGCGCTCATTCCCGCAGTCGGGCACGAGAAGCTCGTCGAGTATTACACGAAGTATTCGGGCGCGCAGATTGCCGAACGTTTCGAGAAGGCGCAGTGGCGCCGCCGCAAATACCGCGCCGTCGTTCTAGCATCGGGCAACGGAACGAATTTTCAATCGGTCGTCGACGGCGTCGCTGGCGGAACGCTCCCGCTCGATCTCGCACTGCTGGTGAGCAACAAAAGCGGCGCGTACGCGCTCGAACGCGCTCGCAATGCGAACGTGCCCGCCGTTGCGCTGCAATGGGACCGCAATGCGCAGTCGCGCAAGCAGTACGATCGCGCGCTGTTCGAACTGGTACACCGCGAGCAGCCCGATCTGCTGCTGCTGCTCGGCTGGATGCACGTACTTTCCGCAGAGTTCGTTGCGTCGTTCCCCGAGATGATCAACATTCATCCGGCGTTCCTACCGCTGGATCAGGAACGAGACGACGTGACGTTTCCCGACGGCGCCGTTACGCCCGCATTTCGCGGCGCGCGCGCGGTTCAAGACGCGCTGGAGTTCGGCA
>JBKPMZ010000455.1:0-2691 GCA_046732415.1 Vulcanimicrobiota bacterium | reverse complement strand
TCGCTGCCCAGCAATCCCATCTTTTCGAAGTCGAAGACGTTGATGAGCACGACGTAATGCACGCCGTTTGCATCCCACGAGCGCCACGTCGAGCGCTTGTTATCGGCCGGAAAAACGTCGAAGAAGCGCGTGTGATTTGCGCCAATGAAATCGTGTTCGCCGGGTAAGACGACGAGCGGCGCTTTCAGCGTGGAAAGCAGGTCTTTCGCGGTCTGAAATTGCGCGGGCGTCGAAAGATGCGTCACGTCGCCCGTATGCACGACGAACGCCGGCTGCTTTGGCAGCGCGTTAATCGCGTCGATGCTTGCCTTCAGCGTTGCGGCAACGTCGGGGTTTGCCGCTTGGTGAAACCCGATGTGACTGTCGCTGATCTGCACGAAATCGATCTCGGTCGATTGCGCGAGCGCTCGGCCTTCGAAAATCCCTCCGGCACTCAACGTATACGCGATGCCCGCACCGGTCCACGCGACGTGCTCCAGAAATGCGCCGCGTTTCATGGACGATGCCGTCCTTTAGCGGGCAGCACGATAATCGTGGCTTTCATATACGGATGCAACTCGCAGTAATACGTGTAGCGTCCAGGCTTGTCGAACCGGTGCGTCCAGGTGCCGCCGGTATCGAGGCCCGCGGAGTCAAAACCGCCGTTAGTCGCGGTAATGGTGTGCGCTTCCTGGTCGCGGTTGACGAAGCGCACGCTCTGCCCGGCCGTGACGGTCACGGCGGCGGGCTTGTAGGCAAAGCCGCTAATGGTGACCGTAGCGGCTAGAAGAAGAGGTAGCATATCCCGTATATGCGCGGGCCCGGGTTTTGGTTCAGCCGTGTCACGCTGAGGTATCGAAGCGTCGCCGAGGCATCGAGGCGCAGGCCGTCAGTTTGCTTTGCCTGCATGCTGAGGTATCGCACGCGATTTCCTCGAATGAGCCGGCATGGCGCGGCGTAGCGATAGCTGGCGGCCGATAACTGCGGCAGAACTGGAGCAGATCGTTGAGGATGACTTGACGGAATGCTCACCGGCGGAGCGTACGTTCTTTGCTGCGCACCGCGTGCCGTTTTACGCCGTACCGATACGCCGGCACGGCAATCTCGAAAGCGCTTTGGTCGTCGCACATTTTGGCGAGCGCGTTCTGTACTTTGAAGATATTGAAAAAGGATTTGCGCTCTCGGCACTCGATGAGAGCGGTGCGATTCCGAAAGCTGACTGTAGCCAATTTGAA
The DNA here is from genome assembly GCA_046732415.1 of Vulcanimicrobiota bacterium. Lineage (GTDB taxonomy): Bacteria > Vulcanimicrobiota > Vulcanimicrobiia > Vulcanimicrobiales > Vulcanimicrobiaceae > DATGJX01. Next base: position 1,477 of record JBKPMZ010000455.1, on the reverse strand, counting down.
CTGCGGCACGTGCTCAATCAGCTTGCTCAGTAATGTTCACCGGCGTCGTGCTGCAAGCGGCGTTGTCGCGGGGCACCGCCGCCATCATAAGATCCAAAAAGGGGCGCCGCATTCGGACTTACGAGGCTGCCTCATAATTGCCGGATGCAGGCGCAATACATGTCCTTGTCGGCGATAGAGTAATAGAGCCGAATTGTCGGGCCTTCTTGCACTGCGGATGCCGCAAATGCAATATCCGTCGCGTCGCCCTCGCGTACTGCCGGCGCCGCGAGTATGGGATCGATGCACCTTGCGGTGACATGAGTGTACGATCGGTCGAACGCAATCCATCCGATCCGCCACGCCGCGTCCGCCTGAGCCCCATTGTAGAACATGATGTTCGCGTCATCCGTGTGGCAAACGGGGCCGGTGCTCAAGTGCCAACTGTCCCAGCCGTCGGAACGTGCATCGAACGGGTCATCAAGCGCGTGCCATGGGCCGGCGACCGACGTACTCGCCGCTATACCGACGCGGGAAGCGCCGTTACGCGCGTACTCAAAAAAAAGAAGCCAGGTACCGTCGGCCGCTTGAATGATTGTCGCTTCTTTCGGATTTGCACAGCGTGACGTCGAGCGCAATGCGGCACCGCTTTTTTCTAGACGCTGCATATCCGGTCCGCAGGCGAGTAACAATTGCCCGCGCTTGAGCCGTTCGTTCCATCCGGTATAGTAGACGTAATACGCGCCGTCTACAATCGCGAGCGTCGGATCCTCGCATCCGTCCAAATCATCTTCGCCGGGTCCCGGCGCGATCGCCGGCTCCGGGTCCATCGAAAAGTGGATGCCGTCGCTTGAGCGGCCATGGTAAATGCGAGCGATTTTTTCGGCCGGAATGTCGGAGTGCGGAACGGCTCGGATCAAAATCTCATAGCCGTTCGTGCCCTTCCACACGAACGGGCTCAGTTTGTACATTTCACGAAGCGGCGGTTCGCTATCAACCTGCAACGCTTCTATAAAAGTAACGGCGAATCTCACGGCGTACGACCATCAAGCATCCAGTACGGCGGTATTTCGATTTGCTCGCACGGACCGGTACGAAGCGTTGTTCCCCCGAAAGAGGGTTTCCAGACGCTTGCGTGCGGTTGTCCCGCTTACTGCCGCCGTAACACTAGCGTCGTCGTCGTGCTCGTGCGCCCGCTCGGAAGTATTGCCGCAGCGGTAATGCGCGTGGTTTGCCCGCTGGAAAGCGTCAGGTGCAGCGCGCGCGTGTACCGCTTCGCATGCGTGTCCGGCGTACTGCTGTCGGTGGTGTAGAAGATCGTCGCGTTCGGATCGCCGTCGCTCAGCGAAACCGTAACCGTACGCGCTCGCGTCTGCGCGGAGATGGCTTGGATGTTCGGCGCAACTGCGGAGTATTGCAGCGTTCCTCCGCCCGCGACGGTGAACGTCGGGTTCGGAATGCGGAAGTTATAACGCTGCGCTTCGAGCCACGCGTACTG
>JBKPMZ010000454.1:0-6909 GCA_046732415.1 Vulcanimicrobiota bacterium | reverse complement strand
CATCCAAAGTCAGGCCGGTCGGCAACGCGCCAGCGCTTACGGAGAATGCAATCGGCGCAGTTCCGCCCGATGTTGCCACGGTTTGACTGTACGACGCGTTGATGAGCGGCGTCGGCAGCGTGCTCGTGGTAATCGACAGCGTTGCAGCAATCGTGCCGGTATATTCTTGCGTCGCCGTCACCGAGTTGGCGTCGGTTGCCGTGATCGTGAAATCGTAAGCGCCCGCGGCCGTCGGCGTGCCGGAGATCGCGCCAGTCGTCGCGTCCAAAGACAGGCCGGTTGGTAAAGTACCCGCCGACACGGAGAACGCTACGGGCGCAGTTCCGCCCGATGTTGCCACGGTCTGACTGTACGACGCGTTGAGAAGCGGCGTCGGCAACGTACTCGTCGTTATCGATAGCGCCGCGGCGATCGTTCCGCCGTAGGCTTGTGATGCAGTAACCGAATTCGTGTCCGTCGCCGTAACCGTGAAACTATATGCTCCCGCAGCCGACGGCGTACCACTGATAACGCCAGTCGACGCGTCGAGCGAAAGCCCCGTCGGAAGTGAACCAGCCGTAATCGCGTAGGTGAACGGTGATGCGCCGCCGCTCGTTGAGATCGTTTGGCTGTAACTTTGGTTGATGAGCGGTATCGGCAGGCTCGCCGGCGTCAGGGAGTACGTTCCGACGCTGACGGTGTACGATTGTGAGGCGGTCACCGAATTCGCGTCCGTTGCTTCGACGGTAAACGTGAACGAACCGGTCGCCGTTGGCGTGCCGCTAATCGTGCCGGTCGACGTGTCGAGCGAGAGACCCGTCGGAAGCGCTCCGGCCGTAACAGCAAAGGTAACCGGCGACGTTCCGCCCGATGTTTGCACCGTTTGGCTGTAAGCCGAGCTCGCGGTACCGGCCGGCAATGTTGCCGTGGTTATTGAAAGCGCGTCGACTATCGTTCCACTATACGCCTGCGATGCCGTGACGGAATTTGCGTCCGTCGCTGTTACCGTAAAATTGTAGGCACCCGTTGCCGAGGGCGTACCGCTGATCGCGCCGGTCGACGTGTCGAGCGAAAGACCCGCGGGCAGCGAACCCGTTGTGACGGCGAATGTAATTGGCGCCGTACCGCCCGATGTCGTGATGGTTTGGCTGTACGCTTGATTGATGAGCGGCACGGGCAGCGTAACCGTGGAAATATCGAGCGCCGAGGCAATCGTTCCGCTGTACAGTTGCGATGCCGTAACGTTGTTCGCGTCCGTCGCCTTCACGGTAAAACTGTACGCGCCCGAGGCGCCGGGCGTACCGCTGATCGCGCCGGTCGAGGCGTCCAAACTCAAACCCGAGGGCAACGCGCCGGCGGAGATCGTGAACGTCACCGGAGCCGTTCCGCCGGTCGTCGCGACGGTTTGACTGTACGCCGTGTTGATGAGCGGCACCGGCAGCGTTGCAGTCGTAATCGAAAGTGCGGAAACGATCGTGCCGCTATACGCTTGCGATGCCGTAACGGAATTTGCATCCGTCGCCGTTACCGTAAAATTATAGGCACCAGCTGCCGAAGGCGTACCGCTGATCGCGCCCGTGGACGTGTCGAGCGAAAGACCCGCGGGCAGTGCACCCGAGGTAACGGCGAATGTGATTGCCGCGGTACCGCCGCTAGTTGCGATCGTTTGGCTGTACGATTGACCGATGAGCGGCACCGGCAGCGTAACGGTGGAAATCTCGAGCGCCGACGCAATCGTTCCGCTGTATAATTGCGATGCCGTAACGTTGTTCGCGTCCGTTGCCTTCACGGTAAAACTGTAGGCGCCCGAGGCGCCGGGCGTACCGCTGATCGTGCCGGTCGAAGCGTCCAAACTCAAACCCGAGGGCAACGCACCGGCGGAGATCGTGAACGTAATGGGAGCGGTACCGCCGCTCGTCGCGACGGTTTGGCTGTACGCCGTGTTGATGAGCGGCACCGGCAGCGTCGCCGTCGTGATCGAAAGCGCCGATACAATCGTGCCGCTGTACAATTGCGATGCCGTAACGTTGTTCGCGTCCGTCGCCTTAATCGTGAAACTGTACGCACCGGTTGCCGACGGAGTACCGCTGATCGCACCGGTCGACGTGTCCAAACTCAGGCCAGCCGGCAAGGCGCCCGCGGAGACGGAGAACGCGATCGGCGCGGTTCCACCGGATGTCGCGACTGTTTGGTTATACGAGGTCGCTATCAGCGGCACGGGAAGCGTCGCCGTTGTAATGGACAGCGCCGAAACGATCGTGCCGCTATAGGCTTGCGTTGCCGTCGCTGAGTTAGCGTCCGTCGCTTTGATCGTGAAACTGTACGCGCCCGCGGCCGTCGGCGTACCGGTGATCGCGCCGGTCGAGGTGTTCAAGCTCAAACCCGTCGGCAGCGAGCCCAACGATACGGAAAAGGTGATTGGCGCCGTGCCGCCCGACGTCGCGACCGTTTGACTATACGACGTGTTGATGAGCGGCGTCGGCAGCGTCGTCGTCGTGATCGCAAGCGGAGCCGGCGTTGCCGTCGGCGTTGGCGTTGCCGATGAGCCGCCGACGGTTATCGTATACGTTGGACTGATGCCGTTGGCTCCCGACGTATCTTGCAAGAGCAAAACGAAGGGGTAACTTCCGGCGGTCGACGGCGTGCCGCTAATCGTACATTTCGGGCCGGCCGTTCCGGACGACGATGGTGCGACACTGAGTCCCGGCGGCAGCGTTCCGGAGTCGAGCGTACACCAATACGATCCGGCGCCGCCGGTCGGTGTAACGTCCGAGCTGAATGCCGTGCCGACCGTCGCAGTGCTGGTGCTGAGCGTCGCCGACGAAGAAAGCGTACAGGCGCCGTGAGGCGATGCGTTGACCACGTACGACACCGTGGCGCCGACAGTCACATTCGCGGTAGGCGTCGCGGAATCGGTGATCGTCGCAGTCGCAGTGTCGTTACCGTTGGTTGCCGCGCACGTCAGGCCGGATATCGATCCGTCCGAATTGAGCGTAATGCCGGTCGCTTTCGGCAGCGACCACGCGCTGAACGTGTAAGGCGCCGTTCCCCCCGCGCCCACAAGGAATGCCTGATGATCGTACAGCGTGCCCTGCACGATGTGGATGCTTGGGGTCATCGTCAGCGTCGCCGCTCGTACCGGAGCCGGTGTCGACGTCAACACCAAACTCATCGCCGTCATAAATGCGAAAAACGAGCGAACAATAAACGTGCGCTTCATACCAACGTCGTTCGGTAGCTCGGATGCACAAGCATACATGCAAGCGGCCGACTTTTGTGAAGAGTCGGCCAAGAATAAAATGACTAGAGTCTATTTTGGTTCTTTACTCCTACGATATTCGTCGCATTGCGCTATCGAAGGTAGGCTGTGCTACGTTCCCTTCTCCGCGCCGATGTAGCGAATCCATTTCACATAGAACGCCGGCAGCGTCGTTAAATTGTTCGGGCTGCCGTACACGACGTACCATTCATTGTGCGCCGCGAGAAAGTGAAATGCCGCGCTCACGTTGCCCGCGTTCAGATCGTCGAACTGCGGTTTCTCGAACGCATTGGGCAGATTACGCCCCACGATCCGGCGCGCGCCGACGTCGAACGACGCATACCGGTTGAATTGCCAATCCAGGCTTAGCCGCTCCAGCCACTGCCGCGCTGACGGCTCGATGGCCGCATACGTGCCGCCGGGCGTGTAGGAATTTTCGTCAGCCTCGATCGAGAAATTCAAGCCCCGCACGATCGGCTGCGTCGTCACGTACGACCAACTCGAGAGCGAGCCATGGTAATACGGACCGCCCGCGTACGTCACCGAACTCGGAGTGGACGTTTGCGTCTTATATCCCAGGAAAATGCCGTTTTGATTGAACGGCAGATACTGCCCGTCGAACGTTTCGTTCTTTCCGTAGCCGCCGAAGACGTGCACCGAAAGTTGGCTGCGGAAATCAAAGTTCACCTGAGCGTTCGTCGCCTTGAACGAGGGATTGCCGTTGTGGTCGTTTTGCTCGTTGACGAAGGTGCTGATCTTGATGTCCTGCAGCGTGCTCTTCGGGTCGAAATGAATCGTCGGATTGTAGAACAGCGCCAGACCGCGCACGTCGGGCTGCTGCACGAAGCCGTCCATCGGTAAAAACTGCGGGCCAATGACCTGGTAGTCGATGCCGTACACAGTGTCTTTGTCGACGTGCCCCACGCCGTATTCCATGTAATTGGCCAAGCCCGGATCCGTGACGTTGCTGCCGCGATCCGCACCGTAGTTGAAGTAGACGAACGCGTGCGACTTCTGCCAGGCATAGCCGGACGTGATGCTGGTCGTCACGTCGTCGAGGCCGGCGTAGTGCACGCCGGAGCGCTGCAATGCGACGGAAAGAATCCGGTCGGAATTGTTAATCGTGTACGTGAGCGCTTGCGCGTCGTCTGTTCTTCCCGTTCCGATCGCGTCGTACGCCGCGAAATTCAACGGGCCTTGCGCGCCTTCGTATGCGTAGCCTTGGCGGAACGTTGGAATCGCCGGCGTGTAGAGCAGCGTCGGACAATTCGAACACGAGAACGTCTCATTGAAATGATTGGAGAGTTGCGTGAAAAACGGCCGAACTTCACTATAGAAGCGCGGGAATGCGCTGGGCGAGATCGTCTGCTGGTCGATCTCGACGTTCGAGTAGTCGGGATGAAACGAGGCGACCAGCGAACTCGTTGCCGTCACCGGCAGCGCGAGATCGCCGCCTATGCGCGAGGTGCTGCCGCCATACGCCGGTGTGGTCGCCTCGCCAAGCGCGTAGAGTTGCAAGCGCGGCTGCGGACGGCCGCCGCCCGCGCCGCCTCCCGCTTTGACACCGCTTAGCGTACCGGCGAACGCAACGTCGGAGGAATTGCGCTGCCCTTGGATGTGCTCCCACACTTGCGTGCTGTTGTTGGCTTGAATGACGCGTGAGAACTGCGCTTTCCAACTGCTCGATCCGCCCGTGCGCATGATGTGAAACGGAATACGCATCTCGACGATGTAGCCGTCGGGCGTTCGTTTCGCGACGGCCGTCCAGTCGGGAGCGTACGCACTGTTCTCGCTGGACGTTTGATAGCGCGCGCCGTTCGCGTTGGCCGCAAACTCGTAATGAAAGCCCGCCGTTCCCTGCGGCCACAGATCTACCGCCACGTTGTCGTCGGTCAGCACGCCCGTGCCGTTGGTCTGCGTGTTCGCAACGACGCCGACGCGCTGTGTGACGCGAAACGCAACGTCGAGCGCTTGCGCATCCTGGGCAACGTACACCGTCGTCGGTTCGCCGTCGCGCTGATACGTAAAGTCGAAAAGCACCGGCAGTTGCACCGCCGTGGACCACGCCGGCCCGATGGCGCCGTCCATCGGCGGAGGCGAGGCGAGCACGGGAACCCCAAGTGCGAAGGCGTTGGCCGCAGCAGCCGGCAGCGGGGCAAGGAGCGTGACAGCCAGCAGGCACAGCGCATAGGACAGCGTCTTCATCTTCATCGTCACCACAGATACTTGTAGAAGCCCGCGAGTGTTTCGTGACGCGCTCCGCGTACATTGCGTGCATGCTCGCCGCCGTGCTGCTCGCCGCTTGGACGCTGTATCCCAAAGACAACGCGCTGAGCACGATTCGCGTGAACCTGCTGGGCTATATACCCAGCGCGAATAAGGCCGGCGTGCTCTGCGCGCTGCAGCCGCGCAACTTCACCTCGTTCTCGCTGGTGCGCAGCGATGGTGCGATGGTATACCGCGGTAAAGCAGCAGCGCGCGGCCCGTACGGCCCCTGCGTGTCAACGTACCGTCTGGATTTCTCGCGCTATCGCGGCACGGGAATATATCGCTTGCTCGCGGACGGCATTGCGTCGCCGCGGTTTCGCATTGCAAGCGGCGCATATCGCGGCGTACCGGATACGCTGCTGAACTTTATGCGCGACGAGCGATCCGGATACAATCCGCTTTTTCACGCATACGTGCATACGCACGACGGCATCGACATTCAAAACGGCAAATACTATCCGGCCAGCGGCGGCTGGGCCGACGCCGCCGACGAACTGCAGTACGTCGACACGTCGGCGACGGCAACGACCGTGATGCTGCTTGCGTATCGCGATTTTCCCGGCGCGTTCGCGCATGGCGGACACGACGTGCGCAGCGAGATTCGACACGGGCTGGACTGGCTGCTCGAGATGTATCCGCAACCCGACGTGATGTTCAATCAACTGGGCGACGATCGCGATCACCGCGCGTTTCACGTGTTCACCGACGACGACACCGATTACGGCTGGGGCAAAGGCGGTGCGCGACCGCTCTATCCGTGCACGGGCAAGCCGCAAGGGCTGTTCAAGTACAAGAATCAGTCGACCGGCATTGCGTCGACGGCCGGAAAATTTGCATCGGCGTTCGAGCTCGGCGCGCAGCTGTACGCCAAACGCGATCCGGCGTACGCGCACACGCTCGCGCGCAAAGCGATGCAGGCGTATCGCCTGGGACAGCGGCATCCCGGAGTCTGCCAAACCGCACCGGCGACCGCGCCTTACTATTATATGGAAGCGGATTACGCGGACGACATGGAACTCGCGGCCGCAGAGCTGTATGCCCTCACGCGCGAAGCGCACTATTTGCGTGAGGCTCTTGCATACGCGGCCATGCAGCCGGTCAAACCGTGGATGGGCGCGGACGTCGCCGAGCACTATGAGTGGTATCCGTTCATCAACTTCGGGCACTACGAACTCTGGCGCGTGGGCGATCGCGCGGTTAAAGCGCGCATGGCGCGGTATTATCGCGAGGGTTTGCAGCGCCTGGCCGAGCGTTCCGGCAACGCCTTCGATATCGGTTTTCCGTTCTTGTGGGTATCGAACGATCTCGCGATTGCGAGCGCAACGCAAGCCTACTTGTACGAGCGCATGACGGGCGATTCGTCGTTCGTGCGCTATGAAGACGCCGCGCGCGACTGGCTGTTC
>JBKPMZ010000453.1:0-11944 GCA_046732415.1 Vulcanimicrobiota bacterium | reverse complement strand
ATCGATAGCTGCCGGGAGTACGGCGATCCCATCCCACCTCCGACGACGCGAGCTATAGAGCTTGAAGTAGCCTAAAGTTCGACGTACGCGCCGGCGTTCGTAGCGCCCGCGCGCTCGTACGCGAGCCGCAATGCGGCAATATCCTCGATCGCCATGCCAACGGATTTAAACAGTGTGATCTGGTCATCCGCCGTTCGTAGCGGACACGTACTTGACACCATTTCGCTCAGCTCGCCGACGACGTCACTTTCGTGAAACGCACCTTCGCGAATCGGTTCGCGTAAATCGTCGCTTTCGCGCAAAACGCACTCGCGCATATCGACGTAGACGCGCGCCCGAGTTACCGACGTGGTATCCAGTTCGCGAAACGGCGGTACCGACGAACCCACGGCGTTGACGTGCGCTCCTCGCGCGAGCCACTCGCCCTGCAATATGGGCGCTGTCGCCGCAGTAAGCGTACACACGATGCCGGCGTCGCGCACCGCTTCTTCGGCACTTTCGCACGCAGTTACGGTAACTGTGTTGCCGGTATGGCGCTGCGCGAATTCCTGTGCGTGCGCGGCCGTTCGGCTCCACACGCGCACGCGCCGCAACGCGCGCACCGCCGACATCGCGCGTAGATGTTCATCCGCTTGGACGCCGGAGCCAAGCAACGCCAGGTCACACGCATCTTCTCGTGCGAGCAATCGTGTTGCCAGCGCGCTTACAGCGGCCGTCCGGATCGCGGTGATCGTGCCCGCATTGGCAATCGCCAGTAAACGTCCGTTCTGCGCTTCGTGCAGCGCCACGAGGCCCTGATGCGATTCGAGTCCCTCAGCGCGATTGTGGGGAAAGACCGTAATGAGTTTCGCGCCGAGAGCGCCGTCCAGGTACGCGGGCATTGCAGCGACGGCACCCCGGTGATCCGGCTGCCAGGCGATGATCCGCAGCGGTTGCACGTAGTCCCCGGCGGCCGCGCAGCGGAACGCGCGTTCCATCGCGTCGATGCAGTCTGCCATAGGCAACAGCCGGCGAATCGCATCCTCCCCCAGCAGCAGTACACGCATACGCCGCGTGTTCGGATGAGCGGGAGCGACTTCCGCTCCGCCTGGCGAGCGCCGAGGTCACAACCGAGGGCGCTGGAACGTGATCGTGGTGATGCGCTCGTGGGTGTTGGCCGCCATAGTGCTCGTTCTGGCCGCGTTGATCGGCGGCGAATATGTTCGCGCACCGGCGAGCAGTTCGCAGTCGTTGCTGCTAGCGCTAACGGACGACCTGCAGTTCACCTATCACCAATGTGTTCCACTCGGCTGGCAACCGGTTCCGGCCCATGGAACGTATTATCCGGGCTACACCGCGTCGGCGCAAAACTATGCAGAGTGGCTCGACGCGCTTTGGCGCGGCCGCATTCCGCGGCGCGATCTTCAGCATTCGCAGGCGCAAGCCGTATTTGCAACGCTCAACCACTTGGTTGCCGCCGGCCTACTCGTAAGGAACGACGACGCGGCGGGTTACAGTTACTTTCTCTCGCCACGCGCCGTCGGCTATTATTATGGCTCGTCTTCGTTCAAAGACAACCGCGACAGCCTGCCGTATCTGTGCTATTCCAGGATTCTTCCGCGCCGCATCGATTGGATTGCGAAGACCGGCGCCCCGAACGGAACGCGCGTTCACGACAATGCACAGTGGTACCAATTGCAGTTCTCTTGGAAGCCCAGCGCGCCGGCAGCGTGGGCGGATTCGTTCATCCGCTCGCACAGCGTCGTGCTCGCGCCATTGACAAGCCCCACTAACGCGCGGGTGCTTTTTCGCGAGGGCCAGTGGTATCTGGAGAACGTCTACGATCGCGGCTGGATGCTGCCGGCGCTCAACGCATCAAGTCGCGTGCGTAGTTCGCAAGTGAGCGCTGGTAACGCGGAAGGTGCGGTGCAAGCGCGACGAGCGCCATAGAAAGCGCCTCGCGTTCTTTACCGGCGTCGGCAAGCGCCAATGCAAGAAACGCCGTCACCGCATCGTCCAACGCATCGGAGCCGCGCTCGCGCTCGGCAAGTAAGAGCGCGAGCGCTTCATCGCTGCGATTCAAGTTACGCAGCGAACTAGCCATTTGAATCACGGCTCTGCGCCTTCGTATGCCATCCACACCGCGCTCGAGTGCCTGGAAATACAGCGGCACGGCGAGATCCGAGTGGCCGGTTGAATCGAAAGCGCATGCCCGCTCAAAAAGCGCAACGGGATGCGAGGGCGGCAGTTCTGCGGCGAGCTGTTCGATGCGAGCGACGAATGCTTCCGGCGAGTGAGCATCGATAGAGGCCCATTCCTGAGCGAGCCGGCGTTCCCAATCCTCAGTCGGGGCCATCTAACGAAGTGCCTCCACGTGTATTAAATGCTGCGCTCGCTGCACCAGCGTCGCCTGAGCGGCCCGCGAGAACGGCTCGCTGTAGATGATCATCAGTTCCTTGCGTTTCTGCGAATCAACCAGATGAACGAACCGGACTGACATGACATCGTCGGGCATCCGATAACCGGCGCGCCTGAGCGCATACACGTGCTGCTCGTCGGATCCGGAAGTGATGCCGGCGGGCACCGCGTAGCCCTTCGCTCGGATTGCGGCGGCCAGCGCCGCGGTATCGGGCGGACGAATCCCGCGTGCATTGGATTCGGTCCAGGTGTCCACGATGAACCGCATCGTGCCGAGCGATGCGCGACGCTTGGACGTGTACACGTGATGCAATGCGGGCATGGACGGAACATATCCCTCGAATTGCACCCAGTACAGCGACTGCACATGTTTAGCGCGATCGGCGCGAACAAATACGTAGAGCTGGCAATCTGCGATGCCGAACAGCACCCAGCGATCCGTCCCCACATACCGCGCGTCCGCAGGTACAACGATTCGCGCGCGTGGATCGCCGCGCGAAATCACGGCGTGCCCGGCAATCTGCCGTGTCGGCGCAGGCATGCGTATCGCGGCCAACAGCATCAGCACAAGCGACGCAATCTTCATCCGCGGTACTCATGCTCCAGCAAGCCGTACGGGCAGATGTTAAAGTACCGGCCGGTACGTTCGTCGTGAAAGCCGTCGCGATAGAGGCCTTCTTGGATGAAGCCGAAGCGTTCCGCCAATCCGCGCATCGCCTCGTTGTCTTCACGCGTTTCCAGGAAGACGCGGTGCACGCGCCACTGCGTAAACGCTTGCTCCAAGGCCCAGCGCAGCGCGAACGTGCCGACGCCGCATCTCGGCTGCGCCACGACCAAAATTGCCACGTCGGCCAGAAAACCATTCCGGCGAAGCAGCACGTTGCCGGCGGCCTCTGCGTCCACGTCCACGATGAAATTCTCGCCGCTATCGCTTTTAATGCTTCGCAAAATCTGGTCGAGCGTCGGCGCATTTAAATACGTCGCAACATGCGGTAAAGAAAAGAGCCGCTCGATAAAGGCGGCGTCTTCTTCACGCGATGGCCGCACGCGCATGGTCACGGGCCTTCGCCAAACTCTTCCGTTACGCGTGAGGCGTGCAGCATCTCGCCGATGACGCTGTCGAGCGACTCGAACGTGTACAGTCCGGAAAACACGGCGATGTCGCCGCTGCTGTTGCGCATGACGAACGATGGCAGTTGCGGCAGCGCCAGATCCTTGAACTCTTGCGTGGTTTGCATGATGCGCTGCGTGACCTGCGGTGAGTCCATGAGGTCGGCGATGCGCTCCGCGGAAAATCCGCTCAGGCGCGCGGTTTCTTCAATGGCGCCGTCGCGGTGCCCGATGCGCTTGCCGTCGACGAGCGCCGCGCGGGAAAGCCCGCGTCTCACGCGTGAATCGGTAACGCCGAGCTCGCGTGCGGCTTCCGCCGCAGCGTTGGCATATTTCGTCGTCGTGTCGGGCGAGTCGTGCCAGGCCTCATTCAGGCGCACGCCGGTCATCTTTGCGGTGCGTTCGTAATACCACCGAAGGTCTTTCTGCGTGTACGGCAGCGGACCGTAGTTGAACAATTGCGCGATGCGCCAATCCAGCCGCACGCTGGGGCCGTACTTCTCTTCGATGCGTTCCACCGCGCGATCGGCCACATGGCACCACGAGGAGAGCACGTCGACGTAATAGATCAGATCGACGTGCGCCATTACGCGTGCACTTCTTCGCGTGCGCGCAGTCCCGGAACGCGCTCGCCGCTCAAAAACGTTTCCAAATCCTCAACCGAAAACTGCACGCCGGTAAAGAACGGTCCGAAGCCGGCATAGCGCGCGCTGGCCTCGTCGAAGCGCATTTCGTAGATCAGTTTTTTGAACACGACCGGATCGTCGGCATACAAATCGACGCCCCATTCGTAATCGTCGAAGCCGACGGAGCCCGATATGACTTGCGTGACGAGTCCATGGAAGAGCCTGCCGATTTTTCCGTGCTCGTGCATCAGTTTCGCGCGCTGTTCGAACGGCAGCATGTACCAGTTGTCGGCGCCTTCGCGTTTTTTGTCCATCGGGTAAAAACACACGTACCGGCGCTGCGGAATGCGGGCCCATAAGCGGCCGGCGTTGCGCGGCTGATTTGCCTGTTCCGCCAGCAGTTGGTCAAACGCCGCATTCCACTCGTCGGAGTACGGTTTGAAGGCGCGTTCCTTGAGAGCGGCGTGGATTTTCGCCGTCGCGTCATAGAGCCCGAGTTCCAATACGGAGACGTACGAATCGCGCGGCTCCAAGTACTCGGCAATCTCACACCGATCGACTACGGTTTGCGCGGCGGCCAGACCATCGAACGTCCGCGCGTAGTGCGTGAGCATGAGATCGGCTTTGTGACCGAGCATCTGCGCGGCACCGAGATCGCCCTCTGCGTTTTGCGCCAGCGGAACGAGTGCGTCGGCGGCTTCGCGGGCGATGCGCGCCTGTTCGGGTTGCGCCAGCGCCGCCCACCGCCGGCGGTCGAACGCAAACATGCGGTGGAGAATCCACCAGCCTTCCAGCGTTTCATTGACATCGGGATGACGCATCGCCGCTCCTAACTGCGGGCCAGCGCCTTGACGCGCTTGACCTCGGCTTCCACTTCTGCAGCAAGCGTATCAGGACGTTCGCGATATTTCGCCCACAATTGCGGCATGTGCGCGATATCTTCGAGCACTCGCGCGTACACCGAGTTGACCGGCGTCGCCACGCCGTAATCGCGCCCAGCGCACGCGACGGCGCCGTTGAGGAAATCCCCTTCGGTTTGCGCCTTGCCCGCGCGCAGGTCGAGCAGCAGCGAGGGCGGCTTCGTACCACGCGCGCCCGCCACACGGCCGGCCAACAGACGTTTGGCGATGGGGCTGGGCAGCGTCGCAACGCCTTGCAGCGCGCGCACCGGATAGCGCGGGAGATCGATCGGCGTAACGTTCATCGCCTGCATCACCGCGCGCACTTCGCGAATCGCGCGAATCTCCAGCGTAAAAATTTCTTCGAAATGCACCAGGCGGTTCGGCAGCACGTTGAGGATCGCGCAACTCGCATTCGCGACGATGTTCAGCACGAGCTTCGACCATTTGAGCGCGCGCCAATCGTCGACGACCTGCACTTTGATTCCGGTGCTGGTAAACGTGGCGACGAGCCAGTTGTACGCATTGCGTCCCATCGGCGAGAGCGCAAGTCCGCCCTCCTTGGCGGCACGGCCGTGTCCGTTTTCGCGCGCACGATCGACGGGCGTCGTCAGCGCGGCGGCGATGACGTTGTTCTCGCCGAACGCCGCTGCCAATTTTTCCTCGTTGCCGACGCCGTTCTGCGGGCTGACGAAGACGCATTTCTCGGGATACGGAATGGCCTTGCGCAGCGTTTCGACGGCGCTGTCGGTGTCGTACGCTTTCACCGCAACAATCGCCACGTCGGCATCGACGGGCGTAACTTTTTCGATCTCGCGCGGCGCGTACGTTACCTCGACGTTAATCGACTGCAGCAGATCGCCTAGATAGGTTCCGACCGCGCCGGCACCGACGATAAACACCTTCATGCTACACCCGTCGATCCGAAGCCGTTACTCGCCCGCTGCGTTTCCGGCAATTCGTCCACTACTTGGAACGCCGCGGTCGTCACCGGCGCGACGACGAGTTGCGCGATGCGATCGCCGCGGCGAACGGTAAACGGCTCGCTTCCCAGATTGGCGAGAATCACATTTACCGGACCGCGATAATCGGCATCGATCGTGCCCGGCGAATTCAGGCACGTCACGCCGTTCTTGAGTGCAAGGCCGCTGCGTGGACGCACCTGTGCCTCGTACCCTATCGGCAGAGCAATGGCAAAGCCCGTCGGAATCAGTGCACGCGCTCCCGGCTCGATGACCGTGTCGTGCGCGACCGCCGCGCACAGATCGGCGCCTGCGGCGTGCAGACTCATGTAGGAAGGAAGCGGAAGTCCCTCGCCTTCGGGCAGGCGTTTGAGTTCAACCAGTACCGGTGAGGTCATTCCCTTATGATTTGAGGAGCGTTGCAAGTTCCTCTTGGAAACTCTCGACGTCGCGGAATTGGCGGTAGACGCTGGCGAAGCGGATGTAGGCCACCTTATCGAGATTGCGCAGCGCTTCCATCAGTTTCTCGCCAATGGTGGTCGAGGGTACTTCGCTCTCGCCGCGCGCGAACAGATCGCGCTCGAGGTCCGCGGCGACCGCTTCCATCTGACTCTCGCTCACGGGACGTTTCTCGCACGCGCGGCGCAGGCCGCCCAGAATCTTCTCGCGGTTGAACTGTTCGCGGCGTCCGTCTTTCTTGACGACGAACAGACGCGGGGCTTCCATCCGCTCGTACGTCGTAAAGCGGTGTTTGCAGCGAAGGTCCAGACATTCACGCCGGCGGCGGACGACGTTCTCGTCGTCGCGCGAGTCGACGACGCGCGTCTCGCTTTTGCGGCAGGTAGGGCAGAGCAGTTGTAGTGACCCCTTTACGAACGGCTACGCCCACATATTGTGGGTCCCACCATTATAAGGCACTACGCGTGCCGTGGCAAAAACAAGGCTGCCGAGCGTCGCGCGCGCGGCAGCCGAACGTTTTCAGTATGCGCGGACGAGCCTTAGCTCGCGGCGCCGATCTTGAACATCTTCGTGCCGCACTCGGGGCATTTTCCCTCGGTTGCCGGACGACCGTTCTTCATCGTGATTTGGACCGCGTCTTTGATCTGACGCTTGGTCTTGCACTTCACACAATAGGCTTCTGCTGCCACGTTTACTCCTCCGAATGCCGGCGCGGGTTCCCACACGGGCGGGGTTTTGGCGCGCATATTCCCAGGCGCCCCAACGTTTCCTCGTGGTCCGGCCCCTTGGGGACTGCCTCGCGAGCCCAGGGCGACCCTTGCTGGCAAGCGGGCGGCGCGTGATGGCACGCCCGATGGAACCACCCGTTTGCGTGCCGTTCAGCGTGATAACCGCCCTGCGGCCGGGCAGGGCCGCGCCGGCGGTGACTGACACGCTGTGGTGCGTAGGCAGCCTCGAGGGCCTGCGGAGGCCAGCAGTCGCGGTAGTCGGCACACGGGCCGCGACGGCCTACGGCAAGAGCATCGCGAGGCGGTTTGCGGCCGACCTGGGCGCTGCCGGGTGCTGCATCATCTCCGGACTGGCCTTAGGCATCGACGCAGCCGCACACAGCGGCGCACTGGACGCGGGCGCGCCGACGATCGGCGTTCTGGGCGGCGGGCACGCACGCTTCTTCCCGTCCCGCAACCTGGGCCTTGCGCAGCGCATGATATCCGGCGGTGGGGCAGTGCTCTCGCCGTTCCCGCCGGACCACAGGGCGTTCCCTTCGCAGTTTCTCCAGCGCAACGGCGTCGTGGCGGCGCTGGCCGACGCGGTGATCGTCATCGAAGCGCCCGCGCGCAGCGGCGCGCTCAACACCGCGGGCTGGGCGGCCGGCCGGATTCCGGTGTTCGCCGTCCCCGGCGACGTGGATCGCGCGCACGTTGCCGGCTGCCATGCACTCATTCGCGACGGCGCGATCCTGGCACGATCCGCGCGAGACGTCATCGACGATCTGCGTTTGAGCGCTCCGCCTGCCGCGCGCGAATCCCGCGCTAGCCACGCCGGCGTGAGCGATCCGCTCCAGCGGCAGCTGGTCGAACTGCTGGGCTGCGGTGAACGATCGTTGGACGAATTGCTGCACGAATGTGGTGAGACACCCGCGGCGGCGCTCGCGGCGCTTTCCATGCTGGAACTTGCGGGCGTTATCGAAGCGCGGCCGGGCCAGCGCTATTGCGTTGCCGCAAGGCGATGCTGATTCGCGGCCCGACGGGGCGCGCGACCTTTGGAATGTGATGCTCCCACTGCTCTTGCGCTAAGCCGCCCATCACGAGCAAACTGCCGGCTTCGAGATCGACGGAAAACGACCGCCGCGGCTTGATTTTCGAGCGAATCTGCATTTCCCGCATCGCCCCCAGACTCACGAGCGCGACGTACGGGCGCTCGATGAGATCTTCCGTGTGGTCGCTGTGCCACGCGACGCTGTCGCTGCCGTCGCGATAATATTGAACCGATACGGCGTTGAACGCAGCATGCAGGAGTGCTTCCGCGCGTTCCTTCACGTCGCGCAATTCGCTCGGCAGTGGTTCATCGGACGCAAAACGCGCGAGCAACCGCGGCACCGCGACGGTGCGATCGTACATCCACATCGTTTCTTGCGTCCATGAGAGCGACTGTCGCAGATGCGCGAAGAGTGCGGCGCTTTCGGCAGCGTCGAGCAGCGCAGGATAGTAGACGATGCTGCTCTCGTCGTTCACGAACACGTTCGGGGCGGTGCCGAAGAGGCCCAGTTGCTGCGCCACACCGGCAACAACCCGGATTGCCCCCTCGCCGTTTCGAACAAGGCAAGCGTGCAGATCCGGATCGTGGCCGTCGGAAGATTGAAAGCGCCGTACGCGGTGCAAGCCTGCGCCGAATTCGCAAAGCGCTTGGCGCCGTACTATCCGCTGGAGATCGTGGAAGTCAGAGCCTCAGACGGCGGGCAACCCGCGCGAGCCATGCGCGAGGAAGCGGACCGCATCGCCAAACAGCTGCAGGACGACGATTGCGTCTGGCTGCTGGATCGCACCGGAGACGCGCTTTCCAGCGAGCAACTCAGCCAGGCTATGAGTACAGTGGCGAACCGGGGCACGCGTCGCATGACGTTCGTGATCGCCGGCACGTACGGTGCAATAGACGCGCTGCGGCAGCGTGCCGATTTCGTCTGGTCGCTTTCATCGCTCACGTTTCTGCACGAGTGGGCGCGAATGATCGTGCTCGAGCAACTCTATCGGGCGGTGAAAATCGCGCGCCACGAACCGTACCATCACTGAAGCGCGTAACAGTACCGGTCGTCCGCCTCGATGAGATCGAACAGATTATCGTGCGCATCGCGCACGCCGGGATCGTATTTTGATTCGAATCGCTCGCGGTGCTCCGGCGAAATATGCATCGTCTGCGTGCGCTCGGCCAAATCCTGATTGACGCGCTCATAGGCGGAGGCATCGCTGTTTGCATGCACCCATGCGACGACGTCGTCCTCGGTTGCCGCATCCCGCACGACCTCTGCTAATCGGGCCAGGTCGATGCCCAGGCCGTCCGCCAGATGCTTGGAAAGTCCGAAAAACACGTGATACTCACCCAGATCGCCGCCGGGAAGCGTGGCGCGCAGTTTGTCTATGGTTCGTGCCAGCATGTAGAGCCCGCCAATCTTCTGCCGCGGGCCTCGCGGCGGATGCATGCGCAAGTCGAGTGGCTGCATGAAATGCTCCTTCAAGCACGAAGTAGTAAAGTATACTTACCCACATAGTAAAGTGAGCCTTACCACATGTCAAGGGCACTCGCAACGCCGCCGGAGTGGCACATCGGCCGCGCACTGGTTCCGCTGTTCGAAGAATTCAACGACGCCATCATCGAGGAACTTACGCGCGCGGGCTATGGCGATATTCGCTCCTCGCACCGGCACATTTTCGTACACATCGCCGACGAAGGCACCTCGATAACGGCGCTTGCCGCCCGCTCCGGCGTCAGCAAGCAAGCAATGGTGCAATTCGTCAACGAGTTGGAGGCGGGCGGTTACGTCGTGCGCGTTCCGGATCGGACCGACGGGCGCAGTAAGTTGGTGCGTACGACGAACAAAGGGGAGCGCGCGCTGCAAGTATCGTGGCGAGCTATCGCTGCGCTCGAAGCGCGCTGGGAAACAAAACTCGGCCGGCGGCGCATGGCGGAATTCCGAAAAGCGCTTCGGGAGCTGACTGGCGAACATTCCGGGTAATGAACCCGACCACCACCGAACCCGTATTGCCCGACGACGCGCTAGCGACTTTTGCGGCAGTGTTGCAAGATACCATCGCAACGACGTACGCGGACGCGCCGCGCGCCGAGATCGCATTCGAAGCGCCGCGCCGTCCGGAGTTCGGTGACTTCGCGACCAATGCCGCATTCGCGCTCACGCGCATTGCCAAGCGCTCGCCCCAAGACATCGCAACGACGCTCGTCGCCGCCGTACTCGATCGCGAGCCGCGCCTGCGAGAGTACTTCGCCGGCGTAACGCCGATGGCCGGATTCATCAACTTGCGCCTCGCGCCCGCCGTGTGGCAAGCGGTCGTCGCACGCATTCTGGCGGAAGGGGCGCGCTTCGGGCAACGTCCGGTAAAAGCAACGCGCATTTCTCTGGAGTTCGGAAGCGCGAATCCGACGGGCCCGCTGGTGGTCGTGCAAGGACGCACGTGCAGCATCGGCGCGACGCTTGCGAACGCAATGCGGTACTGCGGTTACGACGTGTTCGTCGAATGGATAATCAACGACGCGGGCGGACAATTGGATACGCTCGGGCGCTCGCTGTACGCGCGCTATCGGCAGATTTTCGATCCGGCCTTTCCGTTTCCCGAAGAAGGCTATCCGGGAGATTATCTTCCACCGATCGCGCAGCGCATCGCCGGCACGGACGGCGAGAAATGGATCGGCGCGGAAGAATCGGAGTGGCTGCCGTATTTCGCCAAGTTCGGACGCGATACGCTCGTCGCCGAGCAATTGCAGACCGTCGAGCGCTTCGGCGTGCACTACGATCTGTGGCAGAGCGAGAAAGAACTGCACGATACCGGCCGCATTCGTGCGGGCCTCGATCGTCTAAAAAGCGCCGGCCATACGTATGAGAACGATGGAGCGACGTTCTTTAAAGCCACCGAATTCGGCGACGACAAGGACCGCGTGCTGGTGCGGCGCGACGGCCGCCCGACATATTTCGCGAACGACGTCGCTTACCATTACGAAAAACTGCAGCGCGCGGATCGCGTCATCGACATTCTCGGGCCCGATCACCACGGCTACATCGGGCGCCTCAAAGGCCTCGCCGAAGCGCTGGGTTTCAGCCGCGATGCGCTCGACGTGCTGATCGCGCAGCAGATCACGCTCATGCGCGGCACCGAACAAGTCAGCATGAGCAAACGTGCCGGTCACATCGTCACGCTCGATGATATCATCGACGAAGTCGGCGTCGACGCCGCGCGCTTTTTTTTCGTCATGCTCTCGCCGGAATCGCCGCTCACGTTCGATTTGGCGCTGGCCAAAGAGCAGAGCAACGAGAACCCCGTCTATTACGTGCAGTACGGATATGCGCGCATCGCGTCGGTATTCAAAAATGCGGATACGGCCGAAGTTGAAGAGGCGCGTACGCGCCCATCGCTCGGTGCGCTCTCACATCCGGCTGAAATTGCGCTCGCGCGGCGGCTGGCCGAACTTCCGCGCGTCGCGCAGAACGTGGTCGAGCAACTCGCGCCGCACCGGCTCACACGTTATGCGCGCGACATCGCCTCGGATTTCCACCAGTTCTATCACGAGTGCCGGATCTTGGCCGGCGATCGCGACGAACGCATGGCACGCTTAGGCTTGTGTATCGCGACCAGAACGGTGCTCGCGCGCGTACTCGATCTTATCGGCGTGAGCGCGCCGGAATCGATGTAACTTCGCCTAGCGGAACAGCCCGAGCACGCTCTGTGCATTCGCGTTCGACTGTGCGAGCACCGACGTGCCGACC
>JBKPMZ010000452.1:0-1741 GCA_046732415.1 Vulcanimicrobiota bacterium | reverse complement strand
GTGCAAGGCCTGTCGATGGATGAGGCATTCGTCGATCTCGGCAGCATCTCGCTCGATGCGGCAGTGGAACTCGCGCAAACGATTCGCGCCGAGATATTCGGAGCGGTTCGGCTTACGGTAAGCGGCGGCGTCGCGACGGGGAAAATGGTCGCAAAGATTCTCTCCGATTCGTGCAAACCGAACGGCCTGCAGGCGCTTGCGCCGGGCGAAGAGGCAGCGTTTCTCGCGCCGTTGCCGGTGGGCCGCCTGTGGGGCATCGGACCGAAAACCCAAGCGCGGCTGGCCGAGCGCGGAATTACCACCATCGGCGACGTCGCGGCGCTCACCGACGAGCGCGCCAAAGCGATTTTCGGCTCCTGGGGTTTGGAAGTGCGCGATCTCGCGTTGGGCATCGACCGCCGCCCCGTTGAGTCCGAACGCGAAACGAAATCCATCTCCACCGAGGAAACGTTCGAGTACGACGTGCGCGACGAGCGGCGCTTGCGCGAAGTCTTGCGCGAACAGGCGATCGAACTGGCACAGAAACTCGAACGCGAAGGGCTATCCGCGTGCACGATCGGGATCAAGATCAAGCGCTCGGATTTTCGGATCGTCGCAAGGCAAACGAATCTGGCCGAGCCAACGGCGCAGGCGCGTCAGATATTCGTTGCGGCGGTCCATTGTTTGCGGCGCGCGGACCTCGGGCACTCGGCGGTCCGGCTGCTCGGCACGCGCGTCGCCTCGCTTGTGGCCGGCGAACCGAAACAGCAGAGCCTTTTTGCGGGTAGTGCGCCGGCGAAGGAGTTGAATACATGATCGTTACGACTACCGAGAATCTTCCGGGGCGGCGCGTAAAGGAAACCAAGGGACAGGTTTTCGGCGTCGTCGTTCGCAGCCGCGGGCTTGCGGGGAACATTCTGGCCTCGTTGCGTTCGCTGTTCGGCGGCGAAATTACGGAATACACGCAATTGCTTGAAGAAACGCGCCGCCACGCCGTCGATCGTATGGTGCAAAATGCGCAAACGATGGGCGCCGATGCGGTCGTAATGATGCGCTTCGATTCATCGGAGATCGCCAGTTACATGACGGAGGTCGTGGCGTACGGCACGGCCGTCACGCTGGAACCGTTGTAGAGATGCTGCGCGGCTGCGCCGCCGCCGGCGGTGCGTGTTTGATCCTCGTGGCTATCGTCGTCTTCGTGCTGGCGCGGTACGCCTGGCCCGCGAGCCTCGAACTGTTTGTGTTCGGCGCGCTGATCGTTGCAAGTTTGATCTTCGAAGGGCGTTACCGCCGCAACAGGATGCCGTCGGCGACGCCGCCGTGGGAGCCGACCGGGGAACGATTCATGGATCCTTCCAGTGGAAAGCTCGTCCAGGTCTACTACAATCCGAAAACCGGTGAACGCGTCTACCGCGAGAGCGGAGAGCGCTGATTATATGTGATCCAAACTCCAGACCGCGTCCGCTGCGCCGCTCTGCCGCGCTGACTCCACGAAATGCGCACCTCCCGGAGATAGCGGCGCAACCATCAGTATCGCATCGCTGCGTTTCCGCACCGATCCGCGCGGAAGAACGGAGCGTGCCGGTAGGGGCGGCAGCCATCCGGCGATGCGGCGAAGATCGCCGGCGGCGTATCGAAGTAGAGCCGGAATAAGATTGCGCCCCGCTTCACCCGCGTAGCCGAATTCGTCAAGCACGTACGCATCGTGACGCGGCTCGCGCTGTCCCAGCACGTATGCCGCTAGTACGTTGCCTCTACGTAC
>JBKPMZ010000451.1:0-1823 GCA_046732415.1 Vulcanimicrobiota bacterium | reverse complement strand
GGCCTGCGCGATGCCCGCAAGCGACGCTTTTTGGGCGTCAGCGGTGCGCGGACCGCCGGGAATGAGCGCGCGGATCTGGCGCGCGTCCTCAATGCTTCCGGCCCACTTGATGGTTACGCGGTTGGCATCGTCGTCCAGCGCGAAAATCGTACCGACGCCCTTAGCGGTGTCGGGATTGTGCACGGCATCCCCGACGCTGAGTTTGTAGTGCTGATCCGGAAATGTGTACGTGTAGAGCCAGCTCTTCGCTTCTTTGACGACCGGCAAGTCATCGCAGAAGCGCAGTCCGGCCAGCGCGTCCTTGTCGAACTCCAGCAGATTGTCGACGTTCTCGCAGCGATCGAAGAACGCCCACCACACCGGTTTCTCTTCGCGCCGGTGATACGCCAGCAGATTCGCGAGCAAATAACGCGCGCAATGATCGTCGCTCATCGCGGCGTATTCGTCCTCGCTCTGCGGCGTCAGCACACCGTCGAGCAATTGGCGCTGCAATTCCGTCGTGGCCTTCGCCTCGCGCTCGAGTTTTATGCGTTTAGCGCAGTCGCGGCAGCCTTCCACGGGGCGTCCTTCGAGAACCTGAGGATGACAAATGAGTTTGGGCTCGTGGAACGGGATGTCGGCGCCGAACAACGCGATTGCTTCTTTACGCCGTTCCAGCAGCCAGTCACGCAGCAGCAGCGTCGAGCGGCAGTCGTCTTCGTTGTAGCGCTCGATGTCTTCGAGAATGTGATGCTGCGTGCGATCGGCCAGCCAGTTCTCGAACATGACGATCGAGTCGTCGCCCTTGCGCACTTCGGTCGCGCGTTTAAAGCCGTAAAACTTCTCCAGACGCTTGATGCTGTAACTGTCCTCGGAAATCACCAGTGCTTGCCGCACGACCGCGTACAAGTCGACCAGCACCTCGCCGCGCAGCAGATCGTCTACCTCTTGCTCGCGCGTGCTGTGCGCTTGCGCCAGCCGCCGCAGCGCCGCTTTTTCGTAGTCGGCGTAGTGGTAGACGTGCATATCGGGATAGCGCTTGCGTCGCTCGACGATGAAGTCGATGAAATCCTCGAACGCGCGCTTTTCTTCCGCGCGGTCCAGCGCCCAAAACGCTTTGAACGGCACCGGATCGTCCGGCAGCCAGCAGCCGAAGAGGTATTCCAATCCGCGCGCGGGTTCGTAGAGCGGGTCGCCCTCCATATCGAAGAAGACGTCGCCTTCCGCCGGCTCGGGCATGAGGCCGAACCCTTCCCATGGCGCATGCTCCAGCAGCTCGTACACCGGCCCTTCGGTGCGTCCGCGAACTTGCATCGTTGCCTGCCGGCGCAGTTTTCCGAACGTTTCCGGGTTCAATCCCTCTGGCCGCTGATCGTCGCGCGCGGCGGCGAGATCCACCACGGTAAGCACGCCGCTGCCGTTGAGTTTGCCGATCTGCTCGCGGCGCATGCGCGCAACCAGGCTGAGGTGATCGTCCTCTTTGCGCTGCGCCTCGCACACCTGCGACCACTTGCACACGGTGCAGTGGCTGCATTTGTCCGGGTACGTTTGACGAGGCGCGTCCGCATGGCACCAGTCTGAGAAGCGTGCTTTCAGATGGCGATAGTACGCGGAGTAATCGTTTAAGCGATAGCGGCGTTCTTCGCCGTTGCCCAGCACGACGTAGCCGTATTCCGGCATCGTGCCTTGAATGCGCGCCAGGTGCTCGCTGTAGTTGCAAAGTTGAATGAGAAAATACGGCTTGGTGTTCAGCGCAAGTTTCGTGTCAATGACTTCATAACTCCACGCCCATCGCTCGCACGGCACTTCAACGCGCCGCAAAAAGTCCGGGTGTCCCAGAAACT
>JBKPMZ010000450.1:0-2965 GCA_046732415.1 Vulcanimicrobiota bacterium | reverse complement strand
TTGCCGAGCACTGCCGCAATCGCGTGTCCGAGATTCTCACGCAATGCGCTACATAGCGGCGACACGCGCGTGTTGACGATCGTCCGAAGCGGCGTCGGAGACGGCGCGGGCGCGGCGGATACGGCCGCGGGGAACAGAAACGCAATCAAAGGTATCCCTCCCGGCAGGGATTATGCTAAATCCGTACGTGGATCGCTTGAGAACCGTTCGCCGTGACGTTGACTTCGACATGCGCCGGCGCGGAATCGTCGGTGCGGATCGCTTGAAATTCGACGACGCCGATGCCGCGTTCGTCCAGCTCCATACCGTAGTGGAACGGCGAGCAGAGCGTCCTCGTGCAAAACGAAGCGACCCATCCGTGCGGAAGGCCGTCGGCGCGCAGTTCGACGCGCTTTTCCGCCGGGCCGTGAATCGTCAATTTATATTTGACGGCGGCGGGGCTGGCCGTGGGCAGCGACGGTCCGTGCCAGGGGCGGAGCATGAGCGTGATGAGCGCAAGAGCGGGCGTCATGTACGCAGTTTATATCCCACGTACGCCATGCGCAAGGCTATGCCGAGCGCAAGCAGCATCAAGCCGCAAACCACGCTCAGCGAGAGCCACAGCGGCAGGTAACTCTGCGCGGTGTAGCTGTACCGGAACGCATCCACCGTGTAGAACATCGGGTTCACCAGTTCCCAGTTGCGCATCTGCGCCGGTAACTGGCTTGCCGCCGTGAACACGCCGCCGACGAAGATGAGCGGCGTAATGGCGAACGTCGTCAGTACCGCGAGGTGATCGAACTTCTCCGCCATCAGGCCGAAGATGATCCCCAGCGCAGAGAACAATATTGAAACGGCGATCATCGTGCCGAAATACAGCACCCAGTTGGACGGCAGCGTGTGCACGAAAAAATAGCCGAGCGCCATGATGATGTTGGCGATCAGCAGCGCGCGCGCAACGCTGCCGAAGATGTAGCCGAACACCATCTCCGCAGCGGACATCGGCGCGATGAGCATCTCCTGAATCGAATTCATGAAACGCCCTTGAAACACCGAACTGCTGCACTCGGCGTACGATGAGTCGATGACCTGCAGCATGATCAGCCCGGGGATGAGAAATTCCGCGTACGAGACGCCCTGCACGCTCTTGATGCGAGTACCCAATGCAAGGCCGAAGATCGTGACGTACAGCAACGTCGTGATGATGGGCGGCCAGATCACCTGATTGATGATCTTCAGGCTTCGCACCATCTCGCGCTTGATGAGCGTGAACATTGCCACGCGGTTGAACGTGGCTATCACGATCGCGTGAGTTCCAAAAAGACGTCCTGCAAGCGCTTGCCCTCGCGTTCGAGCAGTGCACGCGTCGGCTCCAGCGCCACCAATTTCCCCGCGCGAATGATTCCGATATTGCGGCAAAGCGCTTCGGCTTCTTCCAAGTAATGCGTGGTGAGGAAGACAGTCATGCCGTCACCGTTGAGTTCGCGAAGTAAATCCCAGAGTTCCAGGCGCAGTTCGACGTCCACACCGGCGGTCGGTTCGTCGAGTATCAGCAGCTTCGGCGAATGAATCAGTGCCCGCGCCAGGGTCAGCCGCCGCTTCATGCCGCCCGAGAGTTTCATGTAATCTTGCTTCGCCTTCGAAGCAAGGCCAAACCGTTCGAGCAGCAGATCCGCGCGCGCCGCGACGTCGCGCGGCTTTAGCCCGAAATAGCCCGCCTGATAGATGAGGATGTCGCGGATCGATAAATAACGGTCGAAATTGTATTCCTGCGGCGCCAGCCCCACCAATCGGCGCGCTGCGCGCCAATCAGAGACCGTGTCATGTCCGAACACCTTGATCGATCCCGCAGTCAAACGCGCAAGGCCGACGATCGCGTTGATGGTCGTCGTCTTACCGGCACCGTTGGGCCCGAGAAAACCGAAGAAATCGCCCGCGTCGACGCGCAGCGAGATGTCGTCGACGGCGGTGAAGTCGGCGTACCGCTTGACGATGTGTGAGAGTTCGATGGCGGGCGTGCGCCCGTCCGGGCTCACGGAATATGATTCTTTAATCGTTTGTACCGGTGGCGGCGAAGCGTGGAAATGAGTTCTGCACTCTCCGGAATCCCGCAATCCGCCAATTGGGTTGCAACTTTCTTGACGTCGAAGGCGACGCGACGGTGTTTGACCTCCCAGCCTCCGGAACACTGCGTGAAGATCGCATAACCTGCGCGCGGATCGCCGTCCTTCGGCAAACCCGCCGACGCGACGTTCACGAGCAGTTTGCCGCGCCACGTGCGCGCGTACGGCAAGTGCAGATGCCCGAAGGCGATCACCGCGGCGGACTCATCGCCCACCAGTCGTGCGAGCGTCGCATCGTCGGCGTCCGGCCACACGTGCTCGTCGTCGCTGGACGGATTCGCGTGCACGACGAGCAGTTCGTTCTCCGGCTCTCCGAACCGCAGCGAAAACGGCAACTGCCCGAGCCAATCCACCCACTTCTCGCCGATCTCCCCGCGCGTCCATTTGAGTTGTTTGCGTTCGGCGTCGTCCAACGCAGGCAAATCGCCTTCGCCGCCCGCGCATACATAGCGGTCGGTGTTTCCGCGCAGGCACTGCGCGCCGATCTCTTGCAGACGCTGCAGCACTTTTTTCGGCTTGGGACCATCGACGCACAGATCTCCGGCCGCGACGATGACGTCGGCGCCGCCTTGCGTTTGCAAGTCCGCCAAACACGCGTCGAGTCCCACGAGATTGCCGTGGATATCCGAAACGATTGCGATGCGCATGGCGCGCGACCGATCTAAACGCGCTTCAGATCGACGGCGAGCATCGACGGCGAGATGCCGACGCGACCGAAGTCGTGCAGATCGATCGCCTCGACCACTACGCCGCCGCGGCGAAGAATGTCGATGACGCCCGGATACCGCACGTTGGCAAGCACGTGATGTTCGCCGATCGTCAAGACGCCCGCTCCGCGTTCGTGCCCGAGCGGCGCCGTGAAT
>JBKPMZ010000449.1:0-34430 GCA_046732415.1 Vulcanimicrobiota bacterium | reverse complement strand
GTTGCATGCTGTACGAAACGTACGATACCTCGTTCAGCGGCGGGATGCTTTCCGCATACAGCGGTGCGCATTGGAACCTGCGCCGCCCATTTGCTCCGTTGCCGGGCGGCACGCCGTCGGCGATGGCGTCGGGATTATCGTTGTACGCCGGCATGATCCGCTTTGAGGAAGTGCGCAGCGGCCACATCGAGCACGCATTGAATTGGGCTGCACCGGCGGGCAGCGTCGCGCAATACGCGTACGTGCGGCCCGCGAGCGATACCGACCAGTTGCCGTTCAAAGGTTCGAGCGCGTACCGCCTGCCGTACGGCGCGCATCTACGGTTGCGCGCTTCATTCGACGTCTCGCGATTCGGGCCGCAAAGCCGCGCAATTGCCCAGGCGATGAAACGCTACGGTATCTTTCTCGCGGATACCGGCTCCGACGACAACGGCTTGTACACGGCCATGCCGCTCGACGGACGCAATCACTGGAACGGGCGTGATCTCGCGGCGCTCGATTCCATCCGCATCACGGATTTCGATGTGCTTTCGCTCGGCAACATTCTCAGTGTCCGGTGATGATCTGCGCCGCCCATTGAATGAGCATCGCTCCGGGAACGAGCAGCGCCTGCGAGAGGAGAAAGCCGAGGATCGCCGTGAACGAGAGGCCGGTCACGAGCGCCTTGACGTCGTCGATGGATCGCTCACCGCGGATGGAACGATCGGTCATGAGCGCCGACGCGGGATCGACGATGACGTTGTACGCGATGGTCGCAAAACCGTTGACGAGCCCGCTCGAGAGCAGTGCCGTTCGCGCCGCTTGCGGATGCAGCACGCTTGCATACGCCGCCGCGACGATGCCGATGCCGTACACCGACGTTACGAGCACGTTGAGCACGAGCACGTCTTTGGGCACGTTGCGGAACGACAGTTTGGCAAGCGGCGTCGCGACGCCGAACTTCACGTCGCGCAGCACGGCAACCAGTGTTTTAGGCGATCCAAGTGCGACGAACGCACGCGGCACGCTGCCGCGGCGCTCGAGCGCGCGTATGGCGCGTAGATACAGCATGACGAACGTCGGCAGCGCGAGCGTCCCGATGACCGCGCCCGCCGTTCCCGCGAACACGATGAAGCGCAATTGCCATTCATACGGGACGAGCGCACCCGCGACGCTTGCACGGTCCGAAAGCGACCCGAGCATGGGCGTGTAGAACATTTGCGCGAAGCGGCTGCTGGTGGCGAACATATTGAACAGCGATATCGCCGTCGCAACGCGTCCGGAGCGCGCGCCGGCCAAGCGCGCTGCATAGGCAGCGATGGCGAGCGCCTGCACCACGCAATTCAGGAACATGGCCAGGATCAGCTGCCAAGACCAGAAAGCGTGAGCGTGGTGCACGCCTTTAAGTCTAGCCGCCTTGCGGCGCGCGCTCAGTCCGCCTTTGGGCCCTACCGTTGAGCACTTCGCTTCTGCGCCGCGGCACGATGCCGGCGTTATGCTCGGACGAGCACCATGGATACGGCTTTCCCACCGCAGTCCTACGCTCGCGGCGCCCTCGCGGTGTTCGTGCTGCTGCTTGCGGCTGCCGCCGTCCTGCTGCTCGCGTCCGGACACGCCATGTTCGGTTTGGCGCTCGTGTTTGCGATCGCGGCGCCGTACGGCTTGTATATCGCATTCACGCGCCCGCTCGTCTTTCCGTTCGGTTTGTACGTGCTGCTCGTACCGTTCGACAACGTGCTCGGTGCCGGGTCGTTCGGAACGATTACCAAATTGCTCGGCATCGTGAGCGGCGGGGTATTGCTCATGTGGATGCTTCGGCGCGGAACGGGCAGCACCGCATGGAGCGTCCTTCTGCCCCTTGCGCTGCTGATGCTTTGGATGATCGCGAGCACGTTTTGGTCGCTCGACCAAAGCGAGGCTTTGAAAAGCATTCCGACCTACGCCGGCCTGATCTTGCTCTATGTCGCGCTGGCATTCACGCCGGTAACGATGCGCGACGTACGTATCGTGCTCGGCTGCGCAATAGCGGGCGGTGTTGCGGCGGCGGCCTACGGAGCCAACGTGTTCTATCACGATCCCGCGCTCGCCAACGCGAGCGGGCAAGTGCGTCTCGTGATTCAAATCGGCAGCAGCACCATCGATCCGAATCACTTTGCGAATTCGCTGCTCTTCCCGGCGGCGGCGCTGGCAATGTGGTCGCTGCGAACGCCGCGCCTGTCTGCAAAACTTGCCGGTGCGGGCGGTATCGGTCTGATGCTCACGGCGATTTTGCTGAGCGGCTCACGTGAAGCGCTTCTCGCGCTAGCGCTGATCGCCGTGTACTTCTTGTGGCGCTCGCGTTATCGCTTACAGGTGCTGGCGGTAACCGCAGTTGCGATTGCAATCACTCAAAGCGTGCAAACCTCCATGTGGGAGCGGTTCGCGACCGCGCTGGCTACGGGCGGTTCGGGCCGTGCATCGATCTGGGCGGTGGGAATTGAAGCGGCCAAGCACCGCCTGCTCGAGGGGTACGGCATCGGAAATTTCGAGACCGCGTACGATACGATGTATCTGGCGGTGTCACAGCCCTATCCGTACGGATGGAGCAGTCCGGCACACAATATCGCGCTGCACTATACCGTGGAACTGGGCGTCGTCGGACTCGCGCTGCTCGCGTGGTTCTTTTGGCGCCAATTCCGTTCGCTCGCAGCCGCACCCCCCACATCACGGTTCTATGACTATCGCGTAATGCTGGAAGCATCGCTGCTGGCGATCGTCCTGGTATCATTCTCCGTCGATCTGTTTACGTACAAGTACGCGTGGCTGGTGTTCGCAGTCGTCGCGCTGTTCCGTAACGCCGTCGAAGACGAAGATCAGAGCGCGCAGATGCGTGCGCAAAGCGCGCTCATGACCGCGGCGCGGCCGCTTCGCTGCTGAAGCGCGCGTCTTCCCGCCTCACCGCGTGCCGCGAGCACGTCGCGATCGACGTGCGCAAGGCGGCGCAGGACGTTCGCCAGCGCAGCGGCGTTGCCCGGGGGCGTGCAGATGGCGCCAAACGCCCTTCCTTCCGCGGCAGCTTCGCCGCCCGCAGCTACGACGACCGGACACGCAACCGACAGCGCGTCGTAGATCTTCGTCGGAACGCTTTCGGTGATACCCGCGCGCAGCGGCACGAGCGCGACGTCGGCCGCGGCAATGTGGCGCAGCGCTTCTTCGCGCGTTAGCACGCCGGAAAGCGCGACGTTCGTCAACGCCTCCCGCTCGACGCGTGCGCGCACGGCGTGCGCCAGCGCGCCGCCCCCGGCGATCTCGATACGAATGCCTTCGCGCTTAAGGTGTGCGGCGGCGTCGAGCAACACGTCCACGTCGGTCGCCAGGCCCAAGTTGCCCGCGTAGATGGCCGTGAAGGGATTGCCGTTGCGCTGTGCGCGCGCGATCTGCGGTGCCTCCAGCGCGGCGTTGCGCGCGAGCAGCAGTTTGCCGCGGTGCACTCCGCGCGAGGCGATCTGTTCGATTGCAGTCGGTGTAACGGCTACGACGAGATCCGCCCGGCGATACACGCGCCGCATCAGCGATTCCGCGGCGCGCGCGAGCAGACCGCCGCGCTGCCACTCGCCCATCGCAATCGCGATATCCGGAAACACGTCGCGAATATCGACGACGAGTTTTGCGTGATGGCGGCGCGCCGCGGCAAGCGCCGGCAGGGCGAGGGTGATCGGCGGCATGCTGGCGATGACCACGTCGTAACGTTCGCGCGTTAATGCTGCATACAGCGTTGCGGCCAGACTCGAGGTGGTCCAATGAACGAACCTGCTGCCCGGGACGTGCGCGAGCACGGAAAACAGCCGAACGACCTGTATTCGTCCGGTACGTACGCGCTCGTAGGGTTTGAAACGATCGGCCGCGGGAATGCGTCCGAACGGAAACGAGGCAAATCCGGTGACGACGGTAACGTCGTGGCCCGCGCAGGCAAGCGCATCGGCCAAGGATTGCACTCGCGTTGCCGCAGCGCACGCTTCGGGCGGAAAGAAATGCGTGAAGATCGCGGCTTTCACGTACGTGCGCCGCGCGCGACGGTGTCGCGCTTGAACGCGCGATCGGGGATGCCCAGCAACGTTTCACGTAAAAGTCTGGCGCGGCATCGCCGGTTCTCGACATACGCCGCCCACCGCGCTGCGGCGTCCGCGAACGCGTGCTCGGGAAACATCTGCGCCAATACGTACATTTGCGCGATGTGAAACTGATGGTATTTCAGCGTGGCCAGGTGCGGCCGTCCGTTCGCCGACTGCAGCAAGCTGTACAGCGTCCACCATCCGGTGTCGAAGCGCGGCAACCAGCGCAGCAGCGTTGCCGCGCAGCCGTGGATGAGCGGATCGAGCCACGGATCGCCGGTTTGTTCGCGCAACTCCCAGATGCCCCAGAGCGCGAAAATGCAGCCGTTCAATACGTGCGGGGCATGCTCGTTGGCGATCTCCTCGAAGAAGACGTCGGCACCCGCACGCCATACGACGCCGCCGTGCGCGATCTCATACCCGAACGGCAGCGACGCGCGAACGGCCGCGTCACCGAACTGATGCCGCGGCGCGATATGCTCCGCGCGCAACAGGACGGAGATCGCTTCTCCTTGCGCCATGGCCGACCACCATCCGGCCGGTGCGCCGTATTTGTCCCAAGGGAACGAAAACCGGTACAAGCCCGGCACGCCGCGCACTTGCTGATTGTCGCGCAGCCACGACGCGTGCGCCAAAAAATCCGCGCGAGCCGCATCGTCGCGCGTGGCGAGCCACTGCCCGTAGCGGTGCAGAGCGAACTGCGCGATGCGAATCGGATGATAGTGACGCCCCGTAAGGATCACGCCCGCTGCATCGCGCGGCGCGGTTGCCCAATCCTCGCCGAACACGCCGCTGCCCGCGTCCCAGTTCACGTAATACGGGCCTGTGCCCGCTGCATCGCGCCCGGCAAACGCATAACCGCGCGCATGGTTCCAGGTCACGGGGAAGCCGAGCGCGAGTCGCCGCAGCGAGATCATGCAACGGCCTCGGCGCTCTTCTTCGAAAAAGCCCGCCCGAGCACGTAGCATTCGAAACCGCTGCTCTCCCACTGCGAGCGGTCGAAAAAACCGCGCGTATCGATGAGGCGGCGGCTGCGCATAAAGCGCGCTGCGTGCGCAGGTACGATGGAGCGAAATTCGCTGTGCGGCGTCACCAGCACGAGCGCGTCGGCTCCGCTCAGCGCTTCCTCGAGCGAGGGGGAGAGCGGCCGCGGCGCCGTGCGCACGTGCGGATCGTACATCGCCGTAAGGAAACCCCGTTCGCGCAGCAACGCGTCGATACGCAGCGCCGGGCTTTCGCGCGCGTCGTCGACGTCGGCTTTGTACGCGGCGCCCAGAATCGCGATTTTTTGCCCGCGTCCCGCTCCGGTCATCGCTTCCACGCGACGTGCGATGCGGAACGGCATGCGATCGTTGACGCGCCGCGCCGATTGAATGAGTTCCGTGAGCCACGGGTTCGCGTCGGCGAGAAAATGCGGATCGACCGGAATGCAATGCCCGCCGACTCCCGGTCCCGGCGCAAGAATGTTCACGCGCGGATGGCGATTCGCGAGCGCGATGGTTTCCCATACGTCGACGCCGAGTTCTTCGGCGAACACCGCCAGTTCGTTGGCGAACGCAATGTTGACGTCGCGATACGTGTTTTCGACGACCTTCACGAATTCGGCGACGGGCGCGCTCGTGAGCGAAATGTGACCCCGGCAAAACGACGCGTACAGCGCGCCGACGCGCCGCGCGTCTTCGGTAGTACGTCCCCCTACCACGCGATCGTTCGATCGCAACTCTTCGACGATCGCGCCGGGGATTACGCGTTCGGGACAATGCGCGACGCTGTACTCGGCGATCGATTTGCCGGCGTCGGCGAGCGCGCGCTCGATGATGCGTTCGGTCGTTCCCGGCGGAACCGTTGACTCGAGCGCAATGATCGCCCCGGTGGGGGCCGCCGCGGCCACGCTTGCCGCGGCGCTTTCCACATAGGTGAGATCGGCGCGGCCTTCGTGCGCGGGCGTGGGAACGCAGATGACGTACGCTTGCGCCGGTGGAACCGCGTCCAGGATGTGCAGATGCCCGGAGGCGAGCGCATCGCGCACCGCCGCACGCACCGGCTCTTCACCGACGGCGACGATTCCCGCGCGTAAATCATGCCGCAACTGCGTGCTCGTGTCGTAGCCGTACACGCGATGGCCGGCCTGCGCGAGCAGCGCCGCCGTGGGAAGACCGATGTAGCCCAGGCCGATCACGGAAACGTTCATACGAACATCCTTTCGCCGGAAAGCGCGCCTGCGAGCGCGGCCATTTGCGCGCGCACGTCGTGGCGTTCGGCAACGATTTCGAAGGCGCGGCGCGCGCGTGCACGTGCCGTGCCGGGATTGAGGTACACTTCGAGCAGCGCGCGGGCAAGCGCGTCCGGTTGCGACGGCGGAACAATCCATCCGCACGTGGAGTCGAGCAGTTCGCACACGCTGCCCGAATCCGTGGCGACGACCGGAATGCCGGCGGCCATTGCCTCGATGATCGCCGACGGCAAGCCTTCCATCGCCGCAGGGCCGTTGGAAACGCTCGCGAGGACCAGCGCATCGTACATTCCCGCGCGATACCGCGCGAGCAACTGCTCCGGCGGAACGAATCCCGCGAACTCGACGCAATCGGCAATGTGCAGTGACGATGCTCGCTGCTGCAGCTGTGCGCGCAGCGGCCCGCGGCCCGCAATCGTGCAGTCGACCGGCACGCCCCACTGCCGCAAGTATGCGAGCGCGGCCAAGAGATCCGCGTGTCCCTTCACCTCGACCAGCGCGGCGGCGCAAACAATGCGGAATACATCGGGCCGTCGCGGCACTACGGCGGGCTGCTGCGTGACGTCCGCTCCCAAACGCACCTGCAGCACGCGCTGTTCGATCGACGGCATGCGCTCGGAAACGTCGGCGGCACCGCGTGCCGAGATCGCGCGTACGAATGCGGCGGTGCGGCCTTTCACGTCGAAAGCGTTGCGTTCGTAAATGTCCCACCGGTGCGCCGTGGCGCTCCACGAAATGCCGGCGGTTTGTGCGGCAAGATAGGCAACGCTTGCGGGAGTGGAGAGCCAATACGCGTGGACGTGATCGTAGCCGTGCTCTGTGAGCCAATCGCCGAACGCGATGCCTTTGAGCATCACCGCCGCATTCTTGAGCCGCCCGGGATCGCGCGAGTGCAGCAGGTTTGCGACGCCGCCCGCCGCGCCTTGCGGATGAACGCGCAAAGCATGCAGCGCGCGGCGCAGCAGTGCGCTGCCGTAGAGCGGCCAGTCGACCAGTTCGACCTTGCCCGGCATCTTTTGTGTCTCACCGGAGCCGGGCCGCACGGGCAATACCGCAATGCGCTCGAAATAGTTGACCAATTCATGCAATTCGGTGTTCAGGTACGGCTCGGCGGAACCGAACGGAAAGCGTGAAGTGACGATCGCCAAACGGCGTACGCCGGCGTTCACGACGCGCGCTGTCCGCACAGCGAGAGATACAGGCGGCGGTGTGCGTCGATCATACGTGCAATGCCATACTGCTCGTACGCGTGCACGCGCGCGCGGCGCGCGAGTTCCAGACGCATCGCCGGATGCTCCGCCACGTCGGCGATTGCGCGGGCAACGCTTTGCACGCTGAAGTCCGCCGCCAGGATTCCGTACCGGCCGTTACCGAGCATGTCGCTCGATCCGGTCCACGGCGTGCTGACGATCGGCGTTCCCGCGATCATCGCTTCGATCAAGGCGAGCGGCATGCCCTCGAACCACGACGTCATGAGCACCGCGTCGATGCCGGCCAGCAGATGGGGAACGTCGCGGCGATAGCCCAGAAAACGCACGCGTTCTCCGACGTTCAGTTCGCGCGCGAGCGCGCGCAGTTGCGGTTCGTCGTGACCGCCGCCGGCGAACGCGAGCACGCAGCGCTTTGCCACTTCGGCCGGCAGCGCCGCCAGCGCGCGAAGCGCGAGGGCTTGGTTCTTTTGAAATTCCATGCGCCCGATGAGCATGAGCGCGAAATCACCGTTGCGGATGCCGAGGGAGGCGCGCGCAACCCGGCGGTCGCCTTCACTGTGCGTGCGATCGGGAAAGTTCAGGCCGTTGGGAATGACGGCGATCTTCGAGGCCGGCAGCCGTTCGTTGCGGCTCAGAAATGCGCCCTGCTCCGAAAAGAACGTGATCACGCGGCACGTCGCGCGATGCAGAACCGCATCGGCGAGTCGTTCGGCGGGATTGCGCCGCACGTCGCACGGGTTGTGTTCCGTATGCACGATATGCGGCACGTGCGCCGCTATCCCGGCCAGACGCCCCCAATACTTGCCGACGTGCGTATGCGTGTGCACGACGTCCGGTTTGATCGCGCGTATAGCGCGCACCAGGCGCGCCCAAAACGCCACGTCGCTTCTTCCCTTGCGCGCCGCCGAAACGACCGGGAACGGTAACTGCGACCGGATCTCCGCGGGCGGTTCGTAGACCGTCGCGAGCAGCGGCTCAACGTTTTCCGACCGCAGTGATTTGAGCAGTTCGATAATCTGCCGCTCGGCGCCGTAACCTTGAACCGAGGGTAATATGTGCAAAACGCGCACCTTACGGTCCACGACTACGCCGCCCGGTGGAACAGAAATTCGAATGCGGTCTGAAACAGAACCGACAAATCGAGAAACGGCGACCAGTGCTCGAGATACTGCAGATCGTATTCGAGCTTTTCGCCGGCGGCGGACGGCTCCAAAACGCGCTGCATATGTATCTGCGACCATCCCGTAATGCCGGGACGAATCAAGTGGCGTTCGTCGTAACGGGGCAACGTCTTGCGGAAGAGATCGACGAACACCGGCCGCTCGGGGCGAGGGCCCACCAGCGACATGTCGCCGCGCAAAACGTTCACGAGCTGCGGCAGCTCGTCGATGCTCAGCCTGCGAAGTATCCCGCCGATTCGCGTTTTGCGCGGGTCGCGCTGCGTTGCCCACACGGCTCCCACCTCGCGTTCGGCATCGCGGCACATCGAACGGAACTTCAGAATGGAGAACACGCGGCCTCCGCGACCCACGCGTTCCTGCGCGAACAGGATCGGACGGCCGGAATCCAGGTACACCGCGATTGCCGCGACCAGCATGACTGGCGCGAAGATCGTCAGCGCGACGCACGCAAGTACGACGTCGGTCATGCGTTTAAAGAGCTGTGCGCGCGGAGTACACGCCGGAAGGCGCGACGGCACGATGAGCGCTTGACGGCCGTCCGCCGCCAATGATAGCGAGTACGCAAACTGCGTTATGCGCGGCGGCGCGAACGCGAATTGGATGCGATCCCGCGCGGAGCGTTCGACCAGATGCGTCACGATTTTCGGCGGTAGAATCTCCGTGAGAATCAGTGCCTCGCAGCCCCAGGCACGCGCGCGGTCGAACCACTCGATGTGTGAGAGATCCGCGTCTCGGCTCAAATCGACGTCCGCAAACGTGCCGTCGATGTCATCGACGGTGATGAGCAGCGTTGCGGAGTCGTCGGCGAGATCGAGGCTTTCGAGCGCGGCCTCTA
This sequence comes from Vulcanimicrobiota bacterium, assembly GCA_046732415.1. Classification (GTDB taxonomy): domain Bacteria; phylum Vulcanimicrobiota; class Vulcanimicrobiia; order Vulcanimicrobiales; family Vulcanimicrobiaceae; genus DATGJX01. The sequence continues at coordinate 24,900 of JBKPMZ010000449.1, read as the reverse complement.
CGCGGCGGGGTGTGCCGACAACCGCGGTGCGGCGGCTCCTGGCAAACCGGCCGCCGCTGCGCAACGCGTGAAACACGCAGCGCGATCCGCCCACGAGCACGATGGAAAACGCAAGGGAACACAGCAGCGCGACGCGCGACGTGGAGATACCGGGATAGATCGTAAAGAGCACGAGTTGCGGGATCGTCCCCAAACTCAAACCGGCAATCGTGTAGTACAGTTCGTCTTTGATCGTGAGCGCGTACGTTTTTCCATACAGTCCCAGACGCCAGAACGTGAACAGCCACAACCCGACGAATATGGCGTCCGCAACCAGCAGATGTTCGACTAGGCGCGGTTGATGCCAGCGATGAAAACCAATGAGCGAGCCGAGTGCGGACGCTATGGCGAAGAACGTCAAGTCCGAGACGACCAGCAAGGCGGTCCAACTGCCGGGATGCGCGCGCGGCGCCTTGCGCACCGAGGAGTTGCGCCGGAGCGCCGGCCGTTCCATTATGCGCGTCGACATGTGTGTACGATGATAGGATGAGACGCGCAGGCGCACGCAGAGCCCTTCGTCTCAACCCCCGTGACTGCGGGCGGACAGGCAGCAAGTCCCTATTGCAAAGGTCCCCAGCGTTGGGCTGAGTCGTCCTTATTGCTTGCGCGCCGCTCAGCGTACGATGTGGCGTAGCAGCATGTCACATTTGGCTCCGTACGACCGCGCAGCCGCCGCGCACTCCGAGCGCGCGGCACAGCACACGTTCGCTGATGCGCAAGATCTCGCTCGCCTTTGGTCGGCCATCCGCCGGCGCTGGCGTATCTTCTTCGCGATTTTCGGCGGTTTCGTGCTGATCGTCGCCGCGGCAACCGTCCTGGCTCCGAAAAATTACACGACTACCGTACGCCTGATGGCGGGTCGCCCGGGTACGGATTTGAATGCGAGCCAGCAAGACACCGCGTTTCCCGTTCTTAACGCTTTGGTGCTGCAGAGCGGCGAGCAGTCCGCGGAAACGTTCGCGCAACTCGCGCAGCAGCGCGACATCGCCCAGAAGGTCGTTACGCAATTGCATCTGCCGTCCTCACCGGAGGGTCTGCTGCATCGCGTGAGCGTAAAGCCCATCGTCAACACGGCGCTGCTCAATCTGAGCGTACGCTGGCACGATCCGCAGCGCTCGGCAGCGATCGCGAACGCGTTCGGGCAAGCGTTTGTCGATCAGGAACGCGACTTCGTACGTTCCGAGGCGACGGCGGCCATCGGCTATTTGGAACAAGAATTGCCGAACGCGCAAACCCGCATGCGGCAGACGGCCGCACGCCTGGCGCAGTTTCAATCGGTGAACGGCTTCCTGGACGCCAGCGCGCACACACAAGACGTCGTGACGCGCGTGGGAAGCATCGACCAGCGCATCGACCAGCTCACCGTGGACTCCGGCGAAGCCTTGGCGCTGCTCGGCAACGTGAACGCGCAACTCGCGGGTTTGCCGCAAACGATCGACGCGGCAAAGCAAACCACGGCAAATCCGGTGCTGACCGATTTGCAAACGAAACTTGCGTCGGTGCAAACGCAGCTCGCCGCAGCCGAAAAACAGTACACGCCGGCGCACCCCGCCGTAATCGCGCTCATGCAGCAGCGAGATGCCCTGCGCTCACAGATTGCGGCGCAGCCGGCATCCGTGGACAGCGGTACCACCACCGCGCCGAATCCGCTGTATCAATCGCTCGCCCAGCAAGCGGCGACGTATCGCGCCCGGATCGACGGCGATCAGGCGCAACTGCGGCAACTGCGCGCGCAGCGCGCGGCGTACAAGCCGCAACTGCGCGAGCTCCCCACGCAAACGATGCAGTTCGCCGTAGTGCAGCAGGATGCCAAGCGCGCCTCCGACGTGTACAATGCCCTCTCGCAGAAGTACAGCGACGCGCTTATCGCGCGCACGACCGCGATCAGTGATATTTCGGTGGTGCAGACGGCAAGTCCCGATGACGCGTCGGTCAGCCCCAACCTGCGCGTCAATTTGGCAATCGCGATTATCATCGGCTTGGCCCTCGCGCTCGCCGCAGTATATGTGCTCGACGCGCTGGAGCGGCGCGTGCGCACCGACAGCGACATTCCGATCATGTTCGGCCTGCCGCTCATCGCCCGCATTCCCGCATTCGACACGACCAACCCGCGCATGCTGCCGTGGGTGCAATCCATGACGATCGAGGCGTTCCTGCACCTGTGCATTTCGCTGCGTTTAAAGAGCAAGCAGCCGCTGCGAACGCTTGCGGTGATGAGCCCGTGCCGCGGTGACGGCAAGTCCACCGTCGCACTGAACCTGGCTAAAGCGATGGCGAATCTGCAGCCGCGCGTGTTGCTCATCGACGCGGACTTGCGCCGCCCGAGCCTGCATGAAAAAACCGCGATCGACAACGGGCGCGGTCTGAGCGACGTCATCGGCGGCTCCTGTTCGCTGAGCGCCGCTGCGCAGTGCGTTGAACCGAACCTCGATCTGCTCACCAGCGGAACACGCGTGGACAATCCCGTGACGGTGCTGCAATCCGAGCGCTTCGAGCAACTCATGAAGGAGGCGCAGCGCTCGTATAGCGTCGTCATTGTCGACGCACCGCCGCTGCGCGCTTTCTCCGACGGCCTGCTGATTTGCACGCAGGTGGACGGTACACTGCTGGTCGTTGCTGCAAATACGACCGACGAGAAAGAGGCGCGCAGCGCCGCCGTGCAGCTCTCGGTACTCGGCATCAATAACGTCATGGGCGTGGTACTCAACAAAGACACCGCTCGGATCGAGGACTACAGCGATTACTTTAGCCGCGGATTCAATCCCGCGCTGCAGAGCGGCCCGCTATGACCACGGTTACCGTGATCGTGCCCGCGTACAACGAGGGCTCTGCGTTCGCGTGCGCGCTCGTGCGCATTGCGGACTACTACGCGATGCACGAGCGCGGCGGCTACCACTTCCGCTATATCATTGTGGATGACGGCAGCACCGACGATACGGCAGATGTCGCAAACGAATTCGCGCGCTGGCACAAAGACGTAACCGTCGTGCGCCACCCGGACAACCGCGGCTTGGGAGCGGCAATGCGCACCGCGTTCGCCCAGCTGGACAGCGAGTATGCGATCGTGCTTGATGCCGACTTGAGTTACACGCCGACCACGGGAATGCAACTGCTCGAAGCGCTGGAACGCGAGAACGCGGACATCGCGCTTGCGTCGGCCTATATGCGGGGCGGCTGCGTGACCAACGTTCCCGCAGCGCGCCGCATACTGAGCCGCGAAGCCAACCGCTTTCTCGCTCTGGCCGCATCCGGCCGGTACGCCACGTTCACGTGCATGGTGCGCGCATATCGCGTGAGCGCGCTCGCGCGCGTCCACTTCTCGTCCGATCGCATGGCAGCGGTGCCCGAATTGCTCCTGAGCGCCGTCAAACAGCACATGCACATCGTCGAGGTGCCCGCAGCGCTGACGTGGAGCGACGAGCGGCGCAGCGGCGGCGGACGTCTGAGCATCACGCGCGCCACCGCGCAAACTTTGCAGATCGTGCAATTGGCGCTGCGGCACCGTCCGTCGCTGTGGCTGGCCGTGCCCGGTCTTTTCCCCGGACTTCTTCCGCTCGTCGTTGCGGTGCTGCTGCTCATGCACGTAAGCGCCGCGACGCTCGCGATAGCGACGGCGGTAACCGTCACCATTCAATACACCAGTCTGGCGCTGTTTGCCGGTCAAGTCGGCGCGTTTTTCGCGCGTACGTGGACTCGCCGGCGTCCGGTACCTCTCCCAAAAAAGGAATTGGCGAATGACTACCATTCTTCGCAGTACGACGGCACGTCAGCTTCCGTCTGACCAGGACGCCTCCGGCCGCGATCTGGGCGACGAAGAAATTGCCGCCGTCGCACGCGCGATTCGCAGTGGAACGCTTACGAGCACGAAGGGTTCGTTCGTCCCGCGCTTGGAGCGCCGTTTTGCGGAACTTCTCGGCGTAAAACATGCGTTCGCATGTGCGTCGGGCACCGCGGCGGTCCACTGTGCGGTTGCGGCGCTGGACCCCGATCCCGGCGACGAAATCATCACGACGCCCATCACCGACATGGGTGCGCTTGCGCCGATTCTGTACCAAGGCGCCATACCAGTGTTCGCCGACGTCGATCCGCTCACGTGCAACGTGACGCCCGAAACGATTGCGGCAAAAATCAGCAGTCGCACAAAAGCCATCGTCGTCACGCATCTTTTCGGCAACCCGTGCGCCGTCGATGAGATTGCCGTCGTCGCCGCCAAGCACGGTATTCCGGTTATCGAGGATTGCGCGCAGGCATTTCTGGCGACGTACAACCGGCGATACGTCGGTACGACCAGTGCCGTCGGCTGTTTCAGTTTACAGCAAGGCAAGCACGTCACCACCGGAGAGGGCGGATTGGTTGTAACGAACGATGACGCGCTGGCACGCCGCGTCTATCTGTTCATCAACAAGGCGTGGGGGTACGGCGATCCCAATCCCGATCACTATTTTCTGGCGCTCAATTATCGAATGTCGGAACTGGTGGGAAGCGTTGGATGCGCGCAGCTCGAGAAATTGGAAACCGCGGTCTTGCGCCGCCGCGCTCTTGCGCGGCGCCTGAACGAACGGCTCGCCGGCGTGACGCACCTCATTACGCCGGCAGTCGCGCAGAACGCCGAGCATAGTTATTGGAAATATTGCGTGCGTGCCGCGGATCCGCTCCCCGCCGGCGCCGTGGTCGGGATGGCCGCGCTGCTCAAGCAACGCGACGTGCTCACCGTGCCGCGCTACATTCAAAAGCCGGCGTTCATGTGCGAGGTCTTTCAGAAACGGCGTACGTTCGGGCGCAGCGGCTATCCATTCACTATTGCGCGTCCTGCAGCGCTCGATTATCGGCTCGAAGCCTATCCTGGGGCCGTTTCGGCGCTGGAGCGGATACTGGTGGTGCCGTGGAACGACCGGTATTCCGAAGATGACGTCGATTACATCGGCGATGCGCTCGAATGGGCCGCACAAACGTTGAGCGCAGGCGCGGCGGTGCGATGATGTCTCCGCTTCGCTTTGCAATCGTTGGCACCGGCGGCATCGCCGCTGCGTATGAATCCGCGTTTCGCACCCTCACGCGTGCTCGCGTCACGGCCGTTTGCGATGTGCGGTTGAGTGCGGCCGAAGCGTTCGCTCAGCGCATCGGGTGCGATGCGTTCGCCTCACCCGAATATCTGGCGCGTTACGGACATTTCGATGCGGCGGTCGTGTGCACGCCGCCGGCAACGCACGAATCCGTGGCCACGCTGCTGCTGGAGCACGGCAAGCACGTTCTGTGCGAGAAGCCGCTCGCGACCACGGTTCCCAGCGCTTGGCGTATGCTCGAAGCCGCGCGCCGCAACGATACGGTGCTGACCATGGCTTCGAAATTCCGCTACGTCGCCGACGTTCGAAGAGCGCACGATCTCGCGGCGGAAGGAACCGTCGGCGAGTTGATCTTCGTCGAAAACGCGTTTACCTCGCGTGTCGACATGCGCAACCGGTGGAACTCCGATGCGTCCGTCAGCGGCGGCGGCGTGCTCATCGACAACGGAACGCACGCCGTCGACATCTTGCGCTATTTCCTTGGAAACTTGCGCGACGTGCAAATCGTGGAGGGCTTACGTATCCAGGGCCTGCCCGTTGAAGACACGGTGCGCCTGTTCGTTCACAACGACAACGGTGTGATGGGCTCGTCGGATCTTTCCTGGAGCATTGACAAAGAACTCGAATCGTTCTTGCGGATTTACGGCAGCGAGGGAACCATCGTCGTAGGATGGTCCGAGTCGAAATACCGCCGGCGCGACCAACAGGAATGGCAGACGTTCGGCCAGGGCTACGATAAAGTGCAAGCCTTCTGCGCGCAGATCGAGAACTTTTGCGACGCCCTGGAAGGACGCTGTGAACTCGTCATTACGCCGCGCGACGCGCTGGCGTCCGTCGAAGTGATCCGTGCGGCTTATGCCGCGCTGGAACGCGCTCGCTGGGAACGCGTCGGGACGCATTACGACGAAGTCGATATCTCGCGTGTCGTCGAGCAAGAGACCTTGGAGGTCTCCTAGTATGGCCGTTCACCCGACGGCGATGATCGAGCCCGGTACGGTGATTGGACGAGGCACCGCAATCTGGGACAACGTGCACGTGCGACACTCCACGCGCATCGGCGAAGACTGCATCATCGGCGAAAAAAGCTATATCGCGTACGCAGTCCATATCGGCGATCGCGTCAAGATCAACGCGTTCGTGTACATCTGCACCGCCGTGTCTATCGAGCGCGGCGTGATGATTTCCGCCGGCACGGTATTTACCAACGATCGCTTCCCGCGTGCGACCACGCCGGACCTGCGCAAACTCTTGCCTTCGGAGCCCGATGAGTCGACGCTTCCGACGCGGGTTCGCGAAGGTGCGACGATCGGTGCAAACGCGACGATAGGATGCGGTCTGACAATCGGCCGCTTCGCGATGGTGGGGATGGGCTCCGTCGTCACAAAAGACGTACCGGACTTCATTCTCGTTGCCGGCAACCCCGCGAAAGCGGTGGGGTACGTGTGCGCCTGTGGACTGCCCCTAGTCCCAGGCGTGCACGGCCTTCTCGACGGACCCGCCGAACTCGCCTGCCGCGTGTGCGGGCTGCGCTACGACGTCGCGGGGACAGCGGTCGTACAATTGGCGCCGGTGTCCTAATGGCGCGATTTGCAATCGTCGGCGGCGGCATGCTGGGCATGACGCTGGCGCTGCGCTTACGCAATGCCGGGCACGAGGTTACGATCTATGAATCTGCGGAGCGCTGCGGCGGTCTTGCGGCGCCGTGGACCCTGGGCGGCGTCACATGGGATCGCCACTACCACGTAACGCTGTTTTCAGATGCTGCGCTGCGGGCGCTGCTCGATGAACTCGGTCTATCGCAAGACATACGCTGGGTGACGACGAGAACGGGCTTTTACGTCGACGGGCGGCTGCACTCGCTTTCGAGCACAGCAGACTTTCTACGGTTCCCGCCGCTGTCGCTTTCCGAAAAAGCACGGCTGGCCTCGACGATTTTGCTCGCCTCGCGCATCAGCGACTGGCGTCCGCTCGAAGAGGTCACGGCCGTTTCGTGGCTGACGGCGCATTCGGGCCGAAACACGGTCGAAAAACTCTGGTTGCCGCTTCTGCGCGCGAAACTCGGCTCGTACGCGGAGCGTGCGTCGGCCGCATTCATTTGGGCGATCATCGTGCGTATGTATGCCGCGCGTCGCACGGGCGCAAAACGCGAGCTTTTCGGCTACGTGCGCGGCGGCTACGATCGCGTGCTGCAGCGATTCGAAGAGCATCTGCGCGCGCTTGGCGTGTCCGTAAAAACGTCGTGCAACGTGCAAAACGTCGCGCGCGCGCACGGCGAGCAGATCGTGACGACGGCGAACGGTGCCGAATCATTCGACAACGTTATCGTTACGCTCGCGGCGCCGCTTGCCGCGCGCATCTGCACCGATTTGAGCGAACCTGAGCGCGCGCTATGCGACGGCGTAGCCTATCAAGGCATCGTTTGCGCTTCGCTGCTGACCCGCGCGCCGTTGACGCCGTACTACATTACCAACATCACCGAGGCGTGGGTGCCCTTTACGGCTGTCATCGAGATGAGTGCTCTTGTGGATCGCGCGGCTTTTAGGGGGCGTTCGCTTATTTATTTGCCAAAATACGCGCCGGCTTCCGATCCGGTGTTTTCCAAGAGCGACGCGCAGATAGAACACGAGTTCCTCTCGGCACTGGGGCGTATGCATCCGCATTTTCGCCGCGACGACGTGGTCGCGTTTAAGATTTCACGCGTGCCCTACGTCATGCCCGTTCCTACGGTCCGCTACTCTCGCGCGCTCCCGCCCGCGAATACGTCGTCAGCGGGGCTGTATCTCGCCAATAGCGCGCACATCGTCAACGGTACGCTCAACGTGAACGAAACGGTGATGCTCGCCGAGCGCACCGCACGCGAAATACTCAGCGATACGCGAACGGTTCGAAGCCCAGGTAGTGAAATGGAAATATCCGTATGAAGGCCGCGCTCTCACTGGATCTGGACAATAAATGGTCCTACATGAAAACGCATGGCGATGCGGGTTGGGAAACGTTTCCGACGTATTTCGACGTCCTCATTCCCCAAGCGTTGGACATTACGCGCGATCTTGGCGTTCGCATCACGTTTTTCGTCGTTGGTCAAGACGCAGCCATCGAGCGCAACCGTGAGCCGCTCTCACAACTTGCCGTCGATGGTCACGAAATCGGAAACCATTCATATCACCACGAGCCGTGGATGCACCGGCGTTCGCGCGCGGAGATCGACGACGAAATCGCGCGCGCTGAAGAGAGCATCGCGGCTGCCGCCGGGCGCATACCGCGCGGTTTCCGCGGCCCGGGGTTTGTGAAATCGCCCACCCTCATCGAGGTGCTCGCCACGCGCGGTTACCTCTATGACGCGTCGTCGCTCCCGACGTTCATCGGGCCGCTGGCTCGCGCATACTACTTCCGATCGGCACGTTTGCAAGGACGCGAGCTCGACGAACGGCACGATCTCTTCGGCCAATTCCGCGACGGCTTTGCGCGGAACCGGCCGTATCGCGTGTACGCGGGCCCACGCTTCATCGAAGAAATACCCGTGACCACCATGCCGGGATTACGATTGCCGATACACGTGAGTTACGTGCTGTACATCGCAACGATCTCCGCGGCACTCGCGCTGGCGTATTTTCGCACCGCCCTGGCGTTGTGTGCGCTGACGGCGACCGCTCCGTCCATTCTTCTGCATCCCTTGGATTTTTTGAGCGGGCGCGAATGCCCCGAACTGCGCTTCTTTCCCGGGATGACGCTTGACCCTGGACTCAAGCGCGAACTTTTGCTTCGCATTCTGCGCGAACTTACCAATCGATACGAGGTTGTACCGTTGGAACGATTCACGGCCTCGCAGAACGGCGGCGATTCTTTGCCCGTCGCTGCTCGACCGTAATCGCTACAGGGTCTTTTTTCTTCTTGACGTCCTCATGCTCGACGGGGTCCGGAAAGATGGGGTCCTCTTGAATTTCATCGGGTCCGCGGTCCGCGGGGATGTCGTCGTCGCGTTTCATGTGCAGCATTTCCTTTTAACCGCTGCCGGCCGCGGGCAGGAAACCGGTGAATTGCATCTGCGCGATCGCATAGCATTCACACGATGTGTCTTCAAGGCCCGGCCGATCCTGAATCGTTATACAACCGTGAGAATAGCGGATATATCCGGCACGCTGCAAGGCGGCAAGCGCGATGGTGACGCCGGTCCGCCGGCTGCCTAACATCATCGCGAGATACTCGTGTGTAAGTGAAATCTCGTCGTGCCCGACTCGGTCGTGCGTCAACAGTAACCAGCGGGCAGCGCGCTCGTAGACGCTGTGTAAACGATTGCACCCGGTGAGTTGTCCCAGAAAATTCACATACGCCTGTAAATAGCGATTCAGCAACGCGTTAAACTGCTTGTCCGTCGTCTTCAGATAGTGGAAATGCTCGGCGGGCATCTTGATGGCTCGCCCGGGAACTTGGCAGTAGCTATCGTTCGAAGTCGTAGTGCCGTCCATGAGTAAGGGGATGGCCGACGTGCCCTCGCGGCCAACGGTTCCCACTTCGATCGTGCCGCCGTCTTTCATTCGCGTGACGACGGAAAGCACGCAATCGATCGGAAAATACACTTCGTGTATGGGTTCGTCGGCACGGTAGATTTCGTAACGAGTCGGCATCTCCACGAACTCGCTCACATCGAGCACGCGGACCGCCTGCGCGCCGTTCACATGGCGTAATATGGCGTTGGCTTGGAGCCACTGCGGGGTGAGATGATTAGCCCGGTCCGTTTGTATTCGGCCCGCTTTTCGAGATTTTTTCGGCAAGGGGGCGCTTTCTCGTAACAAAATCTCCGAGATACTTTTGGGCGTGGCCCGGACGTTTTCTTGCCTAAAACCGAACAGATTTTGCCGGCATCATGCCCTTAGACTGTAGTTCGGGCGACGGAGAGGAGCCGCTTTGCGGGGTTTAGTCAACGCGAAAGTGTCCAGTTTCATACGCGGCGAGGGCGTGCCATGTCTTCATGCGCGACGCATTGTTTCGCTTAAAGGTCTCTCCGCGTCCAAGGGCCCTGTGAAGCCCCATTCACCGGAAATTCACGAAGGCTGGCGCCCGCGGCGCTTACCTTATGCTCCATGCAGCAACGTATTGTGCCTTCCAGCTACTAGGGGGCTATCATGGCCGTAGCATCTCTCCCCTTGCGGGTGTTCATTATTGAAAAGCAGCTGCTTTTCGGAACCGCAATCGCTCAAATACTCTCGGCGGATCAAGGTATCTCGGTTATTGGGCTTGGAGCCGATTGCGAGGCCGCCCAACTGGCCAAACTCCGACCCGACGTCGTCGTCGTCGACGTCGACACCGACGAAGTCGACGCCACCGTTGAAGCACTGCGCACGATCACCCCGGACTCGCGCATCTGTCTGCTCTCCATGTACACGCAGCCGGAGGTCATGCAGCGGTGTCTGTCCGCCGGTGCTGACGGTTACATCGTTAAAGATTCCTCACTTCAAGAACTGGTCGCGGCGATCAAGGCGGTCGGCGAAGGATCCAGTTACGTCGATCCTCGCGTTGCAGCCGCCTTGCTGCGGCGGCGCGCACCAAGCAATGTGCCGTACACCAGTCAGCTCTCGCCGCGCGAAACCGACATCATTCGCCTCATTGCTCAAGGACTGTCCAACCGCGACATCGGCAAGCGCCTCGTTCTGTCTGAAAAAACCGTAAAGAACCATGTGAGCCGCATCTTCTCAAAATTGCACTTTACCGCGCGCTCGCAAGCTGCCGTGCACGCCATTCGCAGCGGACTAGCCTAGCGTAATCGAGCGGCGGCGCCTTGCCAGCCCCGTGTCGAACCATTCGCACGGAACGTGAGGAATCGTACGAATACGGTTACAAATGGAGTGGAGGGACAATCCATTGAACTAGGCAGACTCCCTTCAGTCCTGAACAGCAAGACAGCGAGCACGGAAGACCGGCGCATGGCGTGCCGGTCTTCTCTTTAACTCACGTAGCTGATGTTGACCGGTACGCCGGCGTCTTCGGCGCGTTTGAGAATCGCGAACACTTCGTCGAGTTCGTTTTCGATCGCGACAATTTCGCGAGCGCTCACGCCTACGGGTGCGGCATTTTCCCATAGCACGCGCCGGGCGGTTTCCAGCGCGGCGCGAATGCGCTGCGGCGTGGATTCCAGCACGGGCCAATCGTCGAGCGAAACGGGCGGAACGACCCGCCAGCCGCGGCCCCACAAGAATTCTTCGTCGTCGAAAAAGGCATGGGGAATCGCCGCAAGCATTTCAAGTGCTTCGCGATCCGCCGCGCTCAGCGTGAGCTCGGCCTCGGCCAGGCGCACGATGTAGCGAAAAAACGACGGATTACCGACCGTGTATGTGCCGGCTCTCGACGCGACGCTGACGTTGACCAGCGGCGGTACGGGCTCGCCGTACGTAAAATTCATCGGCCGCGTACTTCGCCTCCGGGGCGCCGTGGCCCGCTAGGTTCCCGCGCCATGCCGCAGCGAACACGTGTTTGTGATGATCGAGCCCTCCGTCTACAACAAATGCGTGCGCTGCGGGCTTTGCCTGCCCACGTGTCCGACGTACGTGGAAACGCTCACGGAAACGTCGGGACCGCGCGGGCGTATCAGCCTCATCAAAGCGGTGGCGGAGGAACGTCTGGATCTTCTCTCGCCCGGCTTCGTGCACCAAATGTCTGAATGCCTGGACTGCCGCGCATGCGAAGCGGTGTGTCCCAGCGGCGTGCAGTACGGGCGCTTGGTCGAAGCCGCACGGGCGGAGATCGCCCAAGCCCAAGCGCCAAAGCGGCCCGCACACGTGCGCTTCTTGCGGTGGATGCTGCTCAAAGTGCTGTTCGGCAATCTGCTGTTCATGCGAATCGGAGCCGCGCTGCTGCGCATGTATCAGCGCAGCGGTTTGCAATCGCTCGTGCGCAAGAGCGGCATTCTGCGCGCGCTGCGTTTGAGCGAACAGGAAGCGCTCGCGCCGCAGATGTCAGCGCGGTTCTTTACGCCGCGCAATCAGCGCTTCGAGGTAACGCGCTCGCGTTTCACGGTGTTCCTGCACGCCGGCTGCGTCATGCACGTCGCATTCGCACACGTCGACGAGGCCACGGTGCGCGTACTGCAGCATAGCGGCTGCACCGTGCTGGTGCCCGCGGCGCAAGGTTGCTGCGGCGCAATCGCCGTGCATGCCGGCGAACTCGATTTCGGACGCGAACTGGCAAAACGCAACATCATCGCGTTCGAACGCAGCGGCGCCGACTATTACATCATCAACGCTGCGGGTTGCGGCTCTACGCTCAAAGAATACGGCGAGTTGCTGCACGACGATCCGCAATGGGCGCAGCGCGCGGAAAACTTTTCAGCGCGGGTACGCGACGTGCTCGAATTTCTCGACGAGGCGGGCCTGGCGCAGGAGCAGCTCGGACGCGTCGATCGCACCGTGACGTATCAGGACGCATGCCACCTGGCGCACGCGCAGCGTATTACGGTGCCGCCGCGGCGGCTGCTCTCACAAATTCCCGGTTTGCGTTTGGTGGAAATGCACGAGAGTTCGCTGTGCTGCGGGAGCGCAGGCATTTACAACGTGACGCAGCCTGAAATGGCGCGCCGCCTGGGGGAGCGCAAAGCGCAAAACGTCGCCGATACGGACGCTGAGATCGTCGCTACCGCAAACCCGGGCTGCGCACTGCAGATGGCGGCACATCTGCGCGAAAAAAACAGCCCGATCACGGTCAAACACGTGATCGAGCTGCTGGATGAATCGTACGCGAATTACAGCGAAGCGACGAGCCGGTCGCGATCGTTCAACGCCGCGTCGAGCGAGGCGTAAACCGCAAAAATCCGCATGAGTCCGGTGATGTTGAGCAGTCGCTGAATCGGCCCTTCGCGCACGATGAGCCGCACGCGGCCGCCATTTTCCAGCGCGCGCCGGTGCGCCCCGATCAGTGCGCCCAAACCCGTCGAATCCAAAAATTCAAGTTCGGTCAAGTCCACGATGATGTCGTGCTTGCCTTCGTTTGCCGCTTCGATGAGCGCGGCGCGAAGCGACGGAGCCGTCGCAAGGTCGAGGCTTCCGTGCAAACGGTAGATTATTGCCGCGCCGTCATGTTCGGATTTGATGTCGACGGATAATGCGTCATGCGCCATGGGCTTCTCCGAAGTCGGTCAGGTGTCAGAAGGCGCGCGTTCGCTCTGCGGCGTGCGGTCGCCTTGTACCATACGTTCGCTCGCTTCGTCCCAGCGCCATACGTGCTCCGCGTGCAGATGCACGCCGCCAATCCATCGATCGATAGGTTGGGAATCCAGCCAATCGGCATCGCCGGCGAGCACGCGCCTTCCGAGCACGGTCAATTCGTAGCCGGTTTCGAGCGGTGATAGCAGCGGCGCCGGCTGCGCGCAGAGGTCGTCGATATACCCATAACAGGCGGAGTCGCCGAGAAACGATGCCTCTTCGCGTGCCTGCGAACGCCTGAAAATATCTTCTTTGCGGCGCGCGCCCTGCGCGCACGCTTCCAGCACGTGCTTTTGCGATCGCGAGAGGCCGCTGCCCGTCGCCGGAAATTCCTCGCAAAGCCGCCGCAGCGCAGCGGACAGAAAGGGAAATCCCGGATACGCTTTTTGCGAGACGGCATGCACCTGCTGTGGCGAATCGCTCGTAAACGCCGTCCACGCCCTTGCCGCCGCATCCGCCATTGCACTCGTCAGAAAACGGCGCTTGGGGTAGAGCGACATGATTTCATCGGCACTCAGCATGCCGAGGTATTGATCGGATTGGATGAGCTGAACGGCGCCTGCGCCGATGCCGCTCTCCGCAAGCACGGCCAATATCTGCAGCAAATGCAGCTGATCGTAGAGGTCGTGTTCGAACCACAGGACGATCTCTTCAAACTCGGGCGCTCGTTTGATTAGCGCGTCCCGCTTTTCGAAATCGCGGTGCAGTTTGATCGCGTTGCCATACCCGCGCGTGGCCAGATAATCGGCTCGCAGACGGCTCAGGACTTCCAGCGGCAGCCCACCTGGAACCGGCCCTTCATGCAACACGTCGCGCCACGCCACGTGCGTGCCGAGCAGCCCGGCCTTCTTCCACGTGTGCAGCACGGAGTCGCCGTTCGTCACGTGGAGCGTGTTCGCGCTCATCGCGTTGGCCGTTCAAGAGACGCCCGCTGGCCTCCCGGTGTGGGCGAGCACCAAAGGACCCAAAGCCCGCCAGCCGCAGGCCCCGTCCCGCACGGCGAACCCGCGTCGTACGATGGAGGTGTACTAGCGCGAAACGAGGTGGGGGTATGCATGGCGCCCGGGCATTGAGCGCGTTGGCAGCGGCCGCGCTCCTTTCTGGATGCGCTGCAACGGATGCGAAGCAAGACGTGCCGCTGCAAACGCAGCACGCTTCATGGGCGATGTATCAGCAAACGCCGGGGCGCAACGCGGTGTTTACAAACTACGCCATTCCACAGGATTGGTCGTACGACGCTAAGGCGAAGATCAACAGCGGTCTGGCGCTGGTGGGAAACACGCTGCTGTTTACCACGTTCGCTCATAAAGTGGTCGCCGTCGACGTGCGTAGCGGCAAACAGCTCTGGAGCGCGCAAGTGCCGAACATTGCGATGTCGACGCCGGTCGTTGCCGGCGGCATGGTCTATATCGGAACGGGAAAGAGCGGCATCTTACCGCGCCACTGGAACATTCCGCTCAAACTGCGATTCGGCAATCGCGAAGTGTGGGGCGTACCAGGCGGCGACGAAGTTGCCGCGTTGGATCTGCGCACGGGCAAACAACAGTGGGCGTACCATACGGTGGGCGAAGACATGCCGTCGCCCGTCTACGATCGCGGACGTCTAATTTTCGCGAATGGCGATTGGAACGCATACGCATTGAACGCGCAAACCGGTCGCGAATTGTGGTCCACCGATCTCGGCGGCGTATCGACGATGGCATCGGCGCTCATGGCAGAGGGTAACGTCATCGTTGCGGTCTGCACGGACGGGATGCGCAACAGTTCCTCGATTGCGCTCAATCCGGTGAACGGTAAGATTCAGTGGCGCTCGCCCTACGGGCATTGCGATGCTTCTCCCGCATATGGTGACGGCAAAGTCTTCGTTTCGTCCGTCACACCGGGCGACAGCAGATTGCAAGGCAGAACGCTGGCCGCCGCCCTCGATGCAAAAACCGGAAAAGCCATCTGGGTGTATCGCGGCAAACAGCAAGGCTTGTGGAGCATCATCGGCTCGGACGAAGCAGCAGTTGCCGGCGCGTATGCAGACGGCACGTACTATCAAGCCGCGCCGTTTGACGACGAACTGATTGCGTTCGATGGCAATACGGGTAAAGTTCGCTGGCGCTTCCATACGTCGGGGCCGGCAAAAATGAGTCCCGTCGTACAAAACGGCCGCGTTTATATTGGCGACACGGCGGGCTTGCTCTACACGCTGAATGCGCGCGACGGCAGTCTCATCGAACTGCGCGAATTCAAACAGCCGTTTACAACCAGTCCGCCGATCATTGCCGGCAACAGGATACTCATCGTCAACGGCACATCCGTCCACGCAATTCCGGTCACCGGGCGGCCGAAAATCGGCGAACCCGTTGGGTGGGGAGTCGTTTCGAAACACACGCAAACCAGTGGCCAGCAATAAACAGAAAAGACCCGCAAAGGGTCTTTTCGTTTTTGGCTGGGGTGGCTGGATTCGAACCAACGAAATGGCGGATTCAAAGTCCGCTGCCTTACCACTTGGCGACACCCCATCGGGTCGACGGCGAACGTGGATTAGTGCTTTGCGGGAATTCCCCTTGTTCGCCCTTTGATCGCCGCTGAGCTCAACGCGAATGTTTCGCCGCGAGAGGCACGTTTACTATACCGCAGCGCTCGCGAAAGCCAAGCCGAGAAGAGTACCACGTCGACAATCATCGCAACCACGTAGAACGCGATAGTCGCAGTCGCGCTCGCGACGAGCAGCGAGAGAATCAGCGGCCAGGCGAGCGCAACGGTGCCCCACACCGCCGCGCGCACGCCGAAGACGAGCGCCTGGCGAATCTGCTGCCGGTACCATGACGAAGCCGGCTCGCGCTCGAGATAATACTCGTAGAGCGCGGCCGGCCAAAGCAGATATCCCAGGGATGCGCGGCGCTGTTCGGCTTCCGCGCGTGACTCTTGCGTCGTTGTGACCTACTTGATGCTGGCGATCATCCGTTTCGCGCCAATATAGCGCGAGGACCAATAGGAGTCGGAAAGGCGGCTCACCATGACGCCGTGACTGGACGCGTGCACGAACTTCCCGTTGCCCAGGTAGATGCCGACGTGCGACGGACCCGGTTCATACGTTTGGAAGAACACCAGATCGCCGGGCTTCATGCCGCCCTTGATGTGGTGTCCGGCGTAGTACTGCGCATCGGCGGTACGCGGAATGCTGATGCCCAGCATCGCGAAGACGTGCTGCACGTAGCCCGAGCAGTCAAAACCCGACGTGCTCGTGCCGCCGAAGACGTACGGCGTGCCCAGAAAGCGCAGAGCATCACGCGTCAACGTGCGGGCAATCGACGTCGTCCGCGAAAGAATCCGGCTGGCGAACTTGCCCAGACCGTGGGCGGCATCGTGGTGACGGGCTGCGGCGTGCTGCTCGCGGATGAGCTGCGCGGTCCACTGTGCCACGTCGGGGCTATCGACCGGCTGACCCGGCTCGGCGGCGGCTTCGGATGAAGCCGTCGTAGCGGGCACGCTGGCCGTCACGGGGGCTTGTGGGGTACTCGCGGCAGGATTGGCAAGCGCGAAAGCACTCGTCCCGGCGAGGAAAAACGCCAACACCCCGGAGGCAAGAAGGTAACGCAAAAACTGCTCCTCTTTCAAAACACTTGCGGGGTTAGTTGACGGGTTCGGACGTGAAAGATCGCCCTAGAGCCAAACTGGCCCATTCACCCCTACCGGTATGTCCCCCGCTCCGGGCGCAGCCCGGACTCAGTGATCAATGGCAGGTCTGTAAGCACCCGGCTGGTCGCCTGTGATGCTACCCCGCTTGTTTCACCCTGGGTAAAAATTCCCTCCCCATGGGTAGAAACCGGGGTTACCTACGTGGTCGGCAGCGGTTCTAGGATACTGAAGCTGCTTGCCTTATGCGGTCGGCGAGCTGGTGCGCGAGTGCCTCGATACGCTGCTGATCGTCGCCTTCGACCATAACACGGATGAGCGGCTCGGTACCCGACGGACGTATCAATAGGCGTCCAGTTCCCGTTAAGTTTTTCTCGGCGTCTTCAACCGCTTGACGGATCTCCGGCGACTGCAGCACGTCCTTGCGCGGTGTTTTGACGTTGACGAGCACTTGCGGAAAAACCGTAAGCTCGCTTGCTGCGTCGTGCAACGTTTTTCCGCTGCGAACGAGCGTCGAGAGTAGCGCAATCGCGGTCATCGGGCCGTCGCCCGTGGTGTTGTTCTGCAGATTGATGATGTGTCCGGATTGCTCGCCGCCGAGCTGATAACCACCCTCACGCATGCGTTCGAGCACATACCGATCGCCGACGGGCGCGCGCAGCAGCGAAATACCGTGCGCACTCAGCGCTTTTTCTAAACCGATGTTGCTCATCACGGTCGCGACGACCGTGTCGCCAGCGAGTTGACCGCGATCGTGCAAATCGCGCGCGAGGACGAGCATCACGTGATCGCCGCTCAGTGCGGTGCCTTCCTCGTCGACGAACAGCGCGCGGTCGGCGTCACCGTCGAACGCCACGCCGGTGACATGACGTTCGCCTGCGACGATGAGTTCGCGCACGCGCGCCTGCAGCGGGCGCAGATCCGTGGCGCCGCAACCCACGTTGATGCGCGCACCGTCGTTCTCGCAGTTGATCTCGTGCACGGTTGCGCCCAGTTTGCGCAGCGCATACGGCGCATATGCATAAGCGGCGCCAAATGCACCGTCGACGACGACGGTGAGTCCGGAGAGGTCTTCCGCACGATCGTACAGTTCGTCGTAATAGTGCTTGCCGAGATTTTGCGCGATGCTGGCAATGCCGATCTCCGTGCCCGTGGGGCGCGGAACGTCTTTCGCATCTATGAGCGCCTCGATCTCGTCTTCGATCGCATCGGAGAGTTTGAAGCCGTCCGGTCCGAAAAACTTGATGCCGTTGTCCGCGATGGGATTATGCGAAGCGCTAATCATGACGCCCGCTGCAGCCCCGGTACGCACCGTAATCGTTGCCACGGCCGGCGTCGGCACGATTCCGACACTCACGGCGTCGCGCCCAACGGACGTGATGCCCGCGACGATCGCCGCTTCGAGCATCGTGCCCGACAAACGCGTGTCACGCCCGACGATGATCGGACGATGCCGATCGCTGGTATGCGCGAGCACCATCGCTCCGGCGCGTCCGACGGCAAATGCCAGTTCCGGCGTGAGTTCGGCATTTGCAACGCCGCGCACGCCGTCGGTCCCGAAGAGCCGGCTCATTTTGACGTTCCCGATGCTGGCAGCAGGTTCGCTTGAACGCGCACGAGGTTTGGAACGACCTGCACGTCGTGAATTTCGTCGCCGCTTGAATTGACTGCCATCGGATGGATCATTTCGTCGAACGACGGCGCAGAACTGCTTAGCGGCATGCTGATGCGCACGGTTGCGACTTGCGCCAGTTCACTGTCGGGGCCGCGTACGGAAACCGTAGAGGGCGTGACGGTGAAATGACTGACGACCACGTTGCCTTGCGTGCCGTAATACATCGCCACCGGGAAAGTCTTTTGATCGATTTTCTCGATCGTCAGCGTAACCGACGCAGGGCTGAGCGACTGCACCGCAACGTTCGGCGCAACCAGTTGTACGGGCACGTTGTACACGCCCGCAGCACGGTTCGAAAGATCGAGCACGGCTTTGACTTCGTCCGGCTTGATCGGCGGCTGCCCGCGCTGCGGCTGTACGGTGACCATCGCGACCTTATCCGGGAAACGCGCGATGTAGCCGGACGGAACGTTCACCGCCGTAATCGGCACGCTGATCTGCTGATCGAAGCGCGCCGTGATCAGCGGATTGCTCGCAAAGCGAAAATACGCCCAGCCGACGATCGCCAGAAAAATCGAGAGCGCTTTGAGGCCGAAGTTGTGCCGGATTGCCGCGACCATTTACAACTGCTCCGCTTGTTTGTGATCGGCTTGCGAACGGCGATGACGTGCGGGCACAGTCAGCCGCGCACGCAGATGCGTGACCAGATCGTCGCGAATCTCGCGCGGGTGACGGCGCGGCCGGGTGGAGGCGAGCAGCACGCGCAGCAGCCGCGTTTCGTCCTCGATGGGGCGCGAGAGTTTACCCTCGCGCGCAACGGAAATGCCGCCGCTTTCTTCTGACACGACGACGATGACCGCGTCCGTTTGCTCGGACAATCCGAGTGCGGCGCGATGCCGCGTGCCCAAACGCCGCTCCGTGAGCGATTGTTCGGCAAGCGGTAAGAAACAGCCGGCGGCTTCGATGATACTCTCGCGCACGATGACCGCACCGTCGTGCAGCGGCGAGCGCGGAACGAAGATCGAGAGCAGCAGTTCGGGCGAAAGCGCGGCATTGAGCGTCGTGCCGCTTTCGACGAATTCTTTCAGACCGGTGTGCTGCTCGATGACGATGAGTCCGCCGTACTTGTTGCGTGAAAGCAAGAACGCGGCTTTCGCGAGCATCGCAATCACTTTGTCCTCACCACGCGCGCCGGTGTTTTGTTCGCCTTCGCGCAGGCGAAAGAAATCGCCGCGTCCGAGTTGTTCGAGCGCGCGCCGCAACTCCGGCTGAAAGACGATCGGCAACGTAACGGCCGCACCGATGACGATGAGGTTGAGAATCGACCCGAGCAGCAGCAGATGGAACAGATTCGCGACGCCGAGCAGTCCGAGCAATACGAGCACGCCGGTGAGAATTTGCACCGCGCGCGTTCCGCGAATCAGCAGTAAAAAGTAATAGATAAGGACGCTCGTGGCTAAAATGTCCGCGATGTCCGTGGGGCCGAGGTACTGGAACACGCTATTCCACATGCTCTAGACCCAGTAACGATTCCAGCACGCGATCGGATGCGATCTCCGCCGCCCCAAGCCCGGCAGCGGCAACCGAAGCCGCCGTCCGAACGTCCAGCGGCGTGAGCAAGTGCGTGCGGCGCGCGCCGCCGTACCGTCGAAGTTCCACGTCGATGATACGTACGAGGAGCGCCGGTGGTGTCACGTCGGGCCGAAATTCCACGATGAGGTGCGTCCCCGCCTCAGTACACTCGCACACGCCTGCGGGCGCGCCGCTGCCGCCGAGCGCCTGCGCGAGCACCGGCAAGGCATCCGCGGGCAGAGGTTCAATTGCAAGGGCGATGATTGGCGCATCGTACCAGCGCGCATCGGGGATGCGCTGCTCGAGTTGCACGGGGTCGACGCCTTGCGGTCCTTCGACGAGCGCGTACGTGCGCCGCACCGGGCTCGACTCGCACACGCGGACCCGAACGCCGTCGCGCGCAAGCGCGCGGACGCGTTGCGAAAGTGCCCCCGAGGGCGGTGCGTCCAAGCGCATGGTGCGGGCCCAATCCACGATGCGTACAACGTTAGGCGCGTGAGCGGTACGTTCCCGGCGCGCGTTGTTTCCGTCGGCAAAAATGCCGCGCACGTGGTGCTCGACACCGAGGAGCACCCGCGCGTCGCGGACCTCAAGCGCGCGAGCGGCAAACGCGAAATGCTGGCTCCGGGCGATCGCGTGCAGGTTCGCGTACTCGAAGACGGACGCGCGCTGGTCGATTGCGTCGAACCGCGCACGTTCACGCTGCAGCGGCGCACCGTTGAAGGGCGCGCGAAGACCATGGCAGCCAACGTCGATACGATGGTAACGGTGACGGCGCTTGCCGACCCGCCGCCACGGTTGCTGACGCTCGATCAGCTGCTGGCGTTCGCGGAACTCGAGAGCATTGGCGCGATGGTGGTCTTGACGAAACCCGACCTTGCCGACCCCGGAGTGATCGCCTCCTTGCAATCGCTCTACCGCTCCCTGGGCTACGACGTGCTCGTCGTCAATCCGAAGGCTGGCGAGAACATTGAGGACCTTCGCGCCGAAATCTCGCACCGGCACTCGCTGCTCTGCGGCGTCTCGGGCGTCGGAAAGAGCTCGATATTCCGTGCGCTGGGCGGCGACGCCGTCGTCGGCGACGTCTCCCGCCACGGCCTGGGCCGGCAGACGACGAGCGCCTCGCGCCTGTACCGCATGCCCGACGGCTTCCTTATAGATAGCCCGGGCGTTGCCGAGTTCGGCCTGGGCGCGCTCAAGCCGCAGGAACTCATCGAGGGCTTCCGCGAGATGCGCGAGCGCACGGCGGACTGCCGCTTCACCGATTGCAGCCACGTGCACGAGCCCGACTGCGCCGTTCAGGCGGCCGTTGCCGCGGGCCGGGTCGCTCCGAGCCGCTACGAAAGCTACCGCCGCATCCTGGGCTTGCCATCCTGAGGTAGCGTAGCGTGTGTCATCCTGAGGTATCGAAGGACGGCCGAGGCATCGAGGCCAAGAGCGCTTGCCGTGCCACCTCGGGCGTGTTATAGTGTGCCTCGTGCCCGAGAAGCAAGGAGTAACCATTCGTGCCTAATATCAAGGCCGCCGAAAAGTGGGTGCGGCAGAGCGAGAAGCGGACCCAGCGTAACCTGAACGTCAAGACGCGTTTGAAGACGCTGTTCAAAAAAGCCGTTTCCGCGCAGGACGGCGAGGTCGTGAAGTCCGTGGAAGCGCAGTTCGACAAGGC
Organism: Vulcanimicrobiota bacterium; assembly: GCA_046732415.1. GTDB lineage: Bacteria > Vulcanimicrobiota > Vulcanimicrobiia > Vulcanimicrobiales > Vulcanimicrobiaceae > DATGJX01. Next base: position 3,126 of record JBKPMZ010000449.1, on the reverse strand, counting down.
TGCGCAAAAGGGCATCATTCACCCGAACAAGGCCGCGCGCAAGAAGTCGCGCCTCGCGAAGGCCGCTGCAAGAGCCAGCGCCGCCGCGGCAGCAGCGCCCGCCGCGAAAACGACCGGCAAGAAAAAAGCCGCGAAGTAAAAGCGCTCCGTAAACAAGAATGGCCGCCGAAATGGCGGCCGTTTTATTTGAGTCCGATGAAAAGGCGATCTTCGTCGCGCAGATCGCGCGCGAATTGCATCGCGCCGGCGTCGCTTCCGACCAACTCGAACGCACCATCACGGCGATAAGCGCCGTACTCGGCCTGCAGGTCGAGATTTTCGCGCTGCCGACGAACGTCACGCTTGCCATCGGCCCGCGGCACGCCCAGCAGATCATCATGCTGCGTATGAGTCCTGGGCGCGTGAATTTGCGGCGGCTCGCGCTGCTCAACGAAATCTTCGACGATCTGCAAAGCGGCGCGATTGCGTTGCCCGACGCCATTGCACAACTTCGCGGTCTGGACACGCGCTGTCCGCCGCCTCCTGTGTACATGACGATCCTCGCACTCGCATCGGTCGCCGTCGGCGTTGCGGTGCTGCTCGGCGGCGGCGTGCACGAACTCATCGTCGCCGCGCTGATCGGCATCTCCACGGGCGCGCTCTCGTTCTTCACCACGCGCAATGCCGTCATGGATCGCTTGTTCGAAGTATTCGCAGCGTTTGTCGCCACGCTTATCGTTGCAGCGTACACGCACTACGCGGATCCGGTAAATCTCTATATTTCCATCGTGGCGGGCGTCGTCGTGCTGTTGCCGGGCTATTCGCTCACGCTTGCGCTGCACGAACTGGCGAATCAGGATCTCATCGCGGGCACCGCGCGTTTGGGGCGCGTGTTCGCTATTCTTTTATCGCTCGGCTGCGGTGCCTTTCTCGGCTTTGCCGTCGTCGGCAGCGCGTTCGGGCACACCGCCGACGTGCAGCCGCATCCGGTCGGAACCGCGTTTTGGATCGTGGCGATTCTGCTGCTCTCGTTCGGCCTTTCCGTCGATCTCGACGCGCGTTTTCGCGATTTCGCGTGGGTGCTGCTCGCCAGCATCGTCGCGCTCGGCACGTCGTATGCCTTCGGCAAAGTTCCCGGAGCGCACCAAGTCGCGCCGTTTCTCGCCTCGCTCATTTGCGGACTGGTCGCGAACGGCGGTGCGAAGTTCTTGCGGGTACCGCAGCCGGTGTTTTTAATTCCCGCGCTGCACGTGCTCGTTCCGGGATCGCTCAGCTATCAGAGCGTCCTATGGGTCGTATCCGCAAACAACTACGCCGACGCGGCGACGCTCGCGGTGAACGCGCTCATCGCCGCCGTGCTCATCGTTGCGGGACTGCTGCTCTCGCAGCTCATCGTCCCGGGCGCGCCGCTGCGCGTCAACTCGTGAGATCGTACGTAAAGTCGGCGTAGTCGTTCGTTAAGATGCGCCGGAACGATCGACGCGTGCCCCTGTCGCAGTCGTCTATCGTGAACGCGTCCGCTATGGTACAAAACGTTTCCGATTCGTCGCGATCGGCGCCGCTCCACACCATGCTCCCGTCCGAAGCGTGCGCGTACATATAGTAATACTGCATGCCGTCCGTATCCAGATCGTCGCCGATGGGCGTTTTGCAGCTGCCCGGCGCGATGCGCCACCAGCCCCGCGACTCGTCGCCGTCCAGGTCGGACGTACCGATGGCCACGTAGACGGTTTTGCTGACCTTGTTGCAGATGTGCAGGCCCGCCGAGGCTGGCACCGGCCGCAGCCACAGCGCGGCGAAAAGCGCAAGCGGGACAACGAAAAACCATCGATGCATATCCGTTACCTCCCCTTGCTAAAATAGTAACCGGGGTTACGCTTACGCGCTAGAGTCCTGCACCGGAAGTCCCATATGCGCGTCGGCGGCGCCGTCGTGAAGCCGCTGCAGAAAGCCGCTGATGGCGCGGCGGCGGTTCTCGATGCTGCCGATGGGCAGCAGGGCCGTAATTTGGACGTTCGTTTCGTTCACGGCGCTCACGTAGACGCGGCAGTCTTCCGCCTCGATTTTGCCGGCCACGTCGGTCACGGCGGCGCACGCCGCGCGCTCGGCAATCGTGCGCAGCATCTCCATTTCGCCTTTCCAGGGCAGCGCCGCGCTCACTGGGAGCATCAGGGCCGAAACGGACATCGTGTAGTTGGTGAACGGCGAGGTGTTCACTTTCGAATTCGGTACGACGGTCAGGTTGTTTTCGAAATCGCGGATCGTCGTGTTGTGCCAGTGGATGTCCACGACTTCGCCTTCCGCAAAATCGAACTTCACGTAATCGCCGATACGCAATTGGCGCGCGGCTACGATTTGCACGCCCGCGAAGAGATTGCTCAGCGTGTCGTTGAGCGCGAGCGCGACCGCCAACCCGCCGAGCCCCAGCGTCGTCAGCAGCGGCGCAATCGCGATGCCGAGCGAACTGAGCACCGTCAGCAGTCCGATCACCAGAATCGCGCCCTGCACGAGCGTCGAGTACAGCGAAACGGAAAACAGATTGTGCTGCGTGCGCGAACTGAACGCTTCGATCCACGCGCCGGCAAAGCGCGCGGCAATCCACATCAGCGAGAGCACGAACAGCGCGCCGATCGCGCGATCTAAAAATGACGCTTCGCGCGCGGAGAGCGTGATGTGGTCCATGCCGACGTACAGACCCGCGAGCGCGCCCCAAAGCACGATCACTGTTCCGACGATCGAGGTGACCGTCTCCAGCGCGCGCCAGCCGTGCGTTGCGGTTGCGCGACGCAAAGGGCGCACGATCAGCACGTATGCTATGACTCCGGCCACGATGCCGCCGAGAATCCATGCCAGCGGCAGAACGTACGAAACCGTCACGCTTGCGATACTACCCGAAAACACCGGCGGTTCCTATGGATCGACGTTGACGACCAGACGCGTCTCGCGCTGCGCGCGCGCGGCGGGCAACACTACGGCCCGTATCGCGGCGCGCACAGGCCTTGCATCCGGCGCTTTGAGCGCGATGCGAAAGCGCCATTCGTTATTGAGTTTCGCGATTGGGTACGGCGCCGGCCCGAGCACCTGCGCCACACCCGCATCTTCGAGCAAACTCGCATACTGCTGCGCTTGCGCGAGCGTCTTGGAACG
>JBKPMZ010000448.1:0-4834 GCA_046732415.1 Vulcanimicrobiota bacterium | reverse complement strand
GGCGAACCGCGTTCGTTGCCGACCGCACGTAGCGGTACGCGCGGTACGCCACTTCGTGTCGACCGCGCGTAGCGGTACGCGCGGTACGCCACTTCGTGTCGACCGCGCGTAGCGTCTTCCGCACGAGGTTCCGAACCTGCTTTCTCGCAGGTGGGTGCGGCCCGGGCGCCGGTCCGGCAACCGAATACGGCCTAGCCGAACTGTCGTGACCGGAGCTGATGCTCCCTAGGTTCTCTCGTTGGTCCAGCACCTATGGTGCGGTGCGCGCCATGCGCAGTCGACGTTCCCACTGTACCATCGCGGTCAAGTCTTGACAGCGTCCCTTAATGTCGTGAATGCGGTGTATGTCAATCTCCGTACCGCGCTGCGCTCGCTCGGATTACGTGCTGGCACGAACGTATCTTTCACGCGACGTTACGCAGCGGCGTTTGTTCCAACGTCTCGATGAAAGCGCGCGGCATTTTCGTTTGACGATCAACGATCGCAACGACGATCATTTCGATCCGCAGACCAATACGATCGCGTGGGATCCGTATAGTGCGCTTCGCACGACTCGCGGCGGTACGCAATCTCCGGCGCTCGGTCTGGGACACGAAATCGCGCATGCCGTTGAAGCGCCCTCGCGCGAAGCGGCACTTGCGCGTCAGACGCTCTCGCGCTACGACGACGCCGAAGAACAGCGCGTCATTCGCGGAAGCGAACGTCACGCGGCGCGCACGCTGGGTGAAGCAATTCGCTACGATCACCGCGGCACGACCTACCGCGTCGCAACGCCGGTTTCTCGCTGAATCGCCATGGGTACACCGTCAGCGATCCGAGGCGAACAGTATGGACAAGAAAAACAACGATGATCTCGTCGGTCATCCCAGCGATTACGGCAGCCGCACGCTCGCCGAGCAAGAACGCCGGCGCGCTGAGCAGGGCGAAACGGACCGCACCGCGGACGGCGATCCCCGTGAAGAACGCGGCACCGCGGACTCGGCGATAAGCCGCGATACCGGCGGCAAATAAACGGCACAGGGCGGCGCGGGAACGTGCCGCCCTGGCGCTGTAATGCCGTGCATGTCCCTTTCGCTCTCCATCGACACGCTCGAGCTTCCGCTCGTTCATCCGTTTACTATTGCGCGCGGCACCGAAGAGGTCGCGCACACCGCCGTTTTCCGTCTGCAGTGGAACGGTTTGGAAGGCCTGGGCGAGTCCGTGCCGATCCCGCGCTACAAGGAATCCGTGGAGAGCGTCATTGCGTATTACCGGGATCATCCTGTGCGCGGCGACGACCCGTATCTGCTCGACGAACTGCTTGACGGCATTCCGGTAGCGGCGCGGTGCGGACTGGATCTCGCGCTGCACGATCTCATCGGCAAGGATTGCGGCAAACCGCTGTACCGGCTGCTCGGATTGGATCCGGCAAAGACGCCGGTGACGTCGTTCACCATCGGCATCGGCGATCGCGAAACGACGCTGCGTAAAGTCGCGGAGATCGGCGACCACCCGGTGATGAAAGTGAAACTGGGCCTTGGCAGCGTGCAGCAAGAGGTCGAGACGATCGAACTCATTCGATCGAAATACACCGGCACGATTCGCGTCGACGCCAACGAAGGCTGGAGCGCAGAGCAAGCCGTCGACGTGCTCCGCGAATTGGAACGGTTCGACATCGAGTTTTGCGAGCAGCCGATCAAAGCGGGACATCCCGAGCAGTTGCGCTACGTCAAAGAACGGTCGAAGATTCCGATCGTCACCGACGAGGATTCGCTGACCGCGCGCGATCTGCCGAAACTGTACGGCTGCGTCGACGGCATCAACGTCAAACTCGTGAAATGCGGCGGCATTCGCGCGGGCATCGAGATGATTCACACCGCGCGCGCGCTCGGCATGAAAGTGATGCTCGGCTGCATGGTGGAGAGCCAAATCTCGGCAACTGCCGCCGCGCAGATTTCACCGCTCGTCGATTGGGCGGACATCGACGGACCGTTCCTCACCAAAGACGATCCGTTCTCCGGGATCACGTATCGCGAGGGCAAGATCGTACTTCCCGACGGCCCCGGCTTGGGCGTGCGCGAGAAAGCCGCCGTTGCATAAATCGCGGCGGCGTTACGCCGTTCTCGCGCCGGACTGTTTTGCGCACAACGCCAAAACCGCGCACGGCGTCATCCGCTACGGCGTCGATGAGACCGTGGCCGTCGTCGACCCGTCGTGCGCCGGTATGCGCGTGCGCGACGCGGTGCCGTATTTGGAATGCGACGCACCAATCGTTGCGAGCGTCGCGGAGGCGTTGCAGTATGCACCGACCTCGCTGCTGATCGGCACTGCACCCAAAGGCGGAAAACTTCCGCCGGACTGGCGCGCGCAAGTGCTCGCGGCCATTGCGGCAGGCCTCGAGATCGTCAACGGCCTGCATGACATGTTTTCCGAAGACGCGGAGTTTGCCGCGGCGGCAGAGCGCGCGCATGCGCGCATCTGGGACGTGCGCCGGCCGCCCGAGATTCCGCTGTTCAGCGGCGAAGTGTATCGCGTGCAGCCGCCTATCGTGCTCGCGGTCGGCAACGACTGCGCAGTAGGAAAAATGACGGTCATGCTGGAGCTGGCGCGCGCCGCGCGCGAGCACGGACGCCGCGCGGAATTCGTCGCGACCGGACAAACCGGCATCATGATCAGCGGCTGGGGCATTGCCGTGGATCGCGTCATCTCCGATTTCGCGACCGGCGCGGCCGAGCAAATCGTGCTCGAAGCCGCGCGCCGCAATCCCGACTACATCCTCGTGGAAGGACAAGGCGGGATCAATCATCCCGCGTACGCGCCCGTTACGCTGTCGTTGCTATTCGGCGCGGCGCCCGATGCGCTGCTGCTCGTCGTCGATCCCAAACGCGACTACATCGAAACGTTCGGGACGCCCACGTTGCGTTACCGGGACCTCATTGCCACGTACGAAGCGCTTTGCGCCACGGTGAAACCGGCTCCCGTCGTTGGCATCGCGCTCAATACGCACGGATTGACGCACGAACGTGCGTGCGAGGAAATCGAACGCGCACGCGAACAAACCGGGCTGCCGGCGGACGACGTCGTGCGCTTCGGCCCGCACGCTTTGTGGAATGCGGTCGAGCCGCGGCTAAACAAAACCGCGCCGCTGACGGGGGAGGTCAACGCATGAAATTCTACCGGTTTGCCGCGCTCGCACTCGCGTGCGCACTCGCGCTGAGCGCCTGCACGAAATCCGCAACAACCGCGGGACCCGGCGGACGCAACCCGTGGACGCAGCCGGGCGTGATTCGGCTGGGCGAGCCGGACGAGCCGGACAGCATCAATCCGCTCTTCGGGCATACCGTTGCGTGCGACGAAGCTGCCACGATGATCTTCTCCTACCTGATGCGCTACGACGACAACGGCAATTTCATTCCGGATCTGGCACTCCAGATACCGACGTACGAGAACGGCGGCATTAGTAAAGACGGCAAGACGATTACGTTTCATCTGCGGCACAACGCGAAATGGTCGGACGGCACGCCGCTGACGGCGAACGACTGGATGTTCACGTATCACGCGGTGAACAATCCGGCCAACAACATCAAGGCAATGTACGGCTGGGACGACGTTGCGTCCGCGCAAGCGCCGGATCTTTACACGATCGTCGTGCATTTAAAGCAGCCGAACTCGACGATCATGGGCATTTTCGCGATGGGCGGCAGCGCGTATCCGCCGCTGCCCGCGCATCTGCTCGCGAAGTATCCGGATATCAACCGCGTCGCGTTCAACCAGCACCCGGTCTCCAGCGGGCCGTACGTGCTCAAGCAGTGGAACCACGGCGCTTCGCTGGTGTTCGTGCCCAATCCGTATTACTTCCGCGGCGCGCCCAAAGTCAAGGAAGTGCTGTGGAAGGTGATTCCCAACGTCAATACACTGTTCGAGCAGTTGCAGACGCACGAAATCGACGTGTACTCCGACGTCGATCAGCTGCACATTCCGTCGCTTCCGTCGCTCAAGGGCTACAACGTCACGCACCGCCTGATTGCCAACTGGCGGCACATGATGATGAACACGTCGCGTCCGCTGCTGCGCGACGTGCGCGTGCGTCAAGCCATCGCACAAGGCATCGACTGGAAACGGATCAACGATACGATCTATCACGGCTACAATCAGCTCGCGGTCAGCGACATCTTCCCGCAGTCATGGGCCGCGCCGAACATTCCGCCCTACACGTACGACGCCGCGAAAGCCAAGGCGCTGCTCGCGGACGCCGGCTGGCAGATGGGCCCGGACGGATGGCTGCACAAGGATGGGCAAACGCTGCAGCTGTCGATCTCCACGAACACGGACAACCAGCCGAACAATCAGGCTGAGGTGCAGATCCAGAACGCGCTCAAACAACTGGGAATCGAGATCGAAATCCGCAACTATCCGACGAGCCTGCTGTTCGCCCAAGACGGACCGCTCTACACCGGCAAGTACGATTTGGAATGGTCGGTCGCGACGAACGCGCCGGATCCGGACAATTCGGGAAGTTGGAACAGCAAATACATTCCGCCCAACGGCGGCAACACGGCGTGGCTGAAAGACAGGATTATCGACCAGACGTCCGCTGCCGCGTTGCTCACGTACGACCACGCCAAACGCAAAGCGCTGTACCAGCGCGAGGAAGAGGAGATTCACAAAGTCGTGCCAGCGGTGTTCTTCTATTGGGAGAACAGCTACACGGCTGTGAACTCGGATCTCAAAAACTATAAGCCGGCGGCGTATATTGCGGATATGTGGAATTGCTGGGAGTGGACGATTTAGTAATGCTTGTCGGTTGTCGTCCATGTCCGTCCGGTCGGCGCTCGCCTTTTCACCTCCTGTGAAA
>JBKPMZ010000447.1:0-2867 GCA_046732415.1 Vulcanimicrobiota bacterium | reverse complement strand
TGCGGCGCGGAGTTGCCGCCCGCGACGTGCGCGTACCACTCAAGCGCGACGACGGCGCAGAGCACAACGAGGACGGTAGCGAGCGCGGCAATGCCGCCGGTCTTCCTCATGACTGCTTTGGTAAGGAACGGTGCTTTCCGCGGCAGTGTTCCCTTCCTGCGCGAAGGCAAGACTCTTTACGCAATGGAACGGAGCGCGCCATGGCAGCAAGCGCAGAGCAGGCAGTCGACCTCAGCATCGTCGTGCCGCTTTACAACGAAGAGGGGAACGTCGCCCCCTTGGTCGAGCGCATTGCCACAATCGTCGCAAGATTACCGGGCATTGGATCCTACGAAATCGTGCTGGTCAACGACGGCAGTCGCGACCAGACGCTTGGGATGATCCGCGACGAGATGCGCCGCCGTTCGAACATCGTGCTGGTAAACCTCTCGCGGAATTTCGGCCACCAGATCGCGGCGACGGCTGGTATCGATATCGCGCAGGGCAGCGCGGTCGTGTTGATGGACGGCGATCTGCAAGACCCGCCGGAACTCATCGAACAGTTCGTGCAGCGCTGGCGCGAAGGCTACGATGTCGTGTATGCCGTGCGCCGGACGCGCAAAGGCGAAAGCGCGTTCAAACTTTTCACGGCGCGCCTCTTCTACCGCACGATTAAACGCCTCACGAACGTTTCGATCCCCGTCGACACCGGCGACTTCCGTCTGATGAGCCGGCGCGTGGTCGAAGCGCTGAAACGATCGCACGAGCGGCACCGCTTCTTGCGCGGCATGGTGAGTTGGGTCGGCTACAATCAAATCGGCGTGGAGTACGATCGTGAAGAACGCCACTCCGGCACGACCAAGTACCCGCTCTCCAAAATGCTCAAGTTCGCGGTAGACGGCATCACGTCGTTCTCCGACGTGCCGCTGCGTTTCGCGTCGTATCTCGGCTTTACGGTCAGCGCGGCCGCGTTCATCTACGCCATCGTCATCATCGTCTTCAAAGCGTTCCACTTCGGCACGCCGGAGTTCGCGCGTGGATGGTCCTCGACGATGGTCGCCATCCTGTTCCTCGGCGGCGTGCAGTTGATCGGCATCGGTATCCTGGGCGAATACATCGGCCGCATCTACGATGAAGTTAAAGCGCGGCCGCTCTATCTGATTGCGGATATCGAACGCTCATAACCGCGTTGCACATCGCATCGTAGAGCAGCGGCGGCGCTTGCAAAGGCTGCTCGGAATAGGCGAACGCGCTTGCAAGGTCGCGCGCTTGATTCGCGTCTTTGCCGTACGCGCGCAATAACGGCGCTCCGGCTTTCACCTCCTCGCCGATACGCACCGCAACTTCGATACCCCCGAGCGGATCTTCTGTGGAAAGCGCGCGCCCGGCGTTGCCGAGTCCAACGATATCCATGGATGCGACGTAGCCCGATTGTGCCGCCGTGATTTCGAGCGGTTTGCTCGGGTGCATTGCCTCGAATCCGGCAACGTCGCCGCCTTGCGCCGCAATCATCTCGCACAGTTTTTCGTAGGCACGGCCGCTCGAAAGCGCGTCCCGCACCAGCGCGTCCGGTTCGTCGTATCCGCATTCGCCCACCAGCGCGCCGGCGATGTGCATCACCAGTTCCTTCGCACGGAGATCTCCGTTGCCGCGCAAAAATTCACGCGCCTCGACCACTTCAATGCCCGTTCCGACGAAGCGCCCCAGCGGCTGGCTCATGTCGGTAACGAACGCGGTCGCACGGCGGTCGAAGCGGGCGGCAATCTCGATGAGCCAGTGCGCAAGTTCACGCGCCTCGTGCGGATCGCGCATCATGGCGCCCGCTCCCGCTTTTACGTCGAAAACAAAGGCATGCGCGCCGCCAGCGATCTTCTTCGAAACGATCGACGGCGCGATTAGGCCCATGGACGGCACCGTACCGGTGCGATCGCGTAATCGATAAATCCGCTTGTCCGCGGGCACGAGCGCCTGCGTCTGCGCGGCAATAGCGCAGCCGACGCGCTGCACTTGTTTGACGAACGCGTCGATGGACAGCGAGACGTTGAATCCGGGAATCGTTTCGAGTTTGTCGATCGTACCGCCGGTGTGCCCGAGCGCACGGCCGGAGAGTTTCGCAACTTTTGCACCGCACGCTGCCGCAATCGGAACCGCGACGAGCGAGACGATGTCGCTCACGCCGCCGCTGCTGTGTTTGTCGACGACGATGCCTTCACCGGCGTCGAACGAGATCGTTTGCCCGCTCGCCACCATGGCGCGCGTGAGCGCATAGGCTTCGTCAAACGACATCCCGCGCCATAAGCACGCCATGCATAGCGCGGCCATCTGCGCCTCGTCGACGTCGCCGTCCATGAACGCGTCGACGATCTCGTCCCATTCCTGAGCCGAAAGATTTTCGCCGTCGCGTTTGCGCTCGATACAATGCCGCATGCCGTGTTCGTCCATCGCGGCATGGGTTTCGCGCCGCGCGTAACGAAGCCCGCCACGGTGCTCCTTCCTCATATCGGCGGCGGTCAGGTCGTCTATCCCCCGCTCGACACGCTGGGCGTCATGCTGTATGGCGCGTTTTTTGTCGCAGTAACATTGCTGACGGTGCGCCGCCCGGCGGCCGGAGCGTGCACGCTCATCGTCGTCGTGCCGTTCGCGCTCTACCAGCAGGCATTCGGCGAAACGATCACGTTGCCCAAAGTCGCGCTGCTGGCAGTGTTGTTGGGTCTCTCTGCGCATCGCGACGCGTTTGCGCCGCTGGCGGAAAGAGGACCGTGGCGCATTACCGTTGCGGCGCTGCTCGTGATTTGCGCGATGCTGCTCTCGTTCGTGCATGCGCTTCATCCGGAGCTCGTCGTTCATGAAGCACTGCATATTGCGGAATATCTCTTGGACTTTTGCGC
>JBKPMZ010000446.1:0-1224 GCA_046732415.1 Vulcanimicrobiota bacterium | reverse complement strand
AGCTACGACTGCGTGGTTGATCTGTCGGGAGTCTATGATCCCGAGCGTTTGATTTTCGATCACAAGCCCCCGGCGTTCTGCGACCGCAACGAGACCTGCGCCACGCGATTGGTATGGGAGCATCTGCTCTCGCTCGAAAGGCCAGTCGAGCATTTCGCCCCGCTCGTCGACGTTGTCCACGAGGGCGACAGCAATCCGCCGCGGCGACCCTCGGCCGCGCTAACAGCCAGCAGGAATGAGGGACTCCACGCTATCGTCAAGCAAGCCAGAACCAGCCTGGAGAGCGACAAAGAGGTGTTCCAAGCAGTCAGCCGATGGTTGGCTAGTTTCGATCGGGCGGCGCGCAGGTCTGTGCTTCAACTGTTGGAGAGTGTCTGAAGGATGCCCTTCGCTGCGGTCGAGATGCGACCGATCTCCGCCCGGGCCCGTCGCAGCTCTTCAGCTGTCGGACGTAGGTCATACGATGAAACCGGGCCGCCATGCAGATTGGTCGACAAGGAGCGGGCAGGCAGGTCGCGCACGTTCTTGGCAATGAGCTTGAGCGCGGCTTTCAGTTGCCTGGGCACCTGATGAAGCTGCAAGCGGGCAACGCGCTCGCCTTGCGGGCGGTTCGGTTTCGGCGCCCTGTGAAGCGTTGGCCGTTCGACGACCACCAAGCCGCCTAACACGCGGGCCAGCAGCGGAAGCTGCTTTTGGATCGCCGTGGCCGACTCCACAATGTCCGCACGCGGAGTTTGGCGGTCGTCGATGCGGGAGGTCAGTAACCTCAAGCTGACCTCAACCGCGCCGCGGGCCCTTTCCAGTCGGCTGACGACTTCACGGAAACTGACTGTATCGGGGACTTGATCTGATCCCTGGGGAGCGACGGAACGCATTCTTCCTGCGGCGACGCCCTCAATCCGGTATCGCTGCCGCTCGCAGGAAGTGCGGCTGATCTTCATGATGCCTTTGCGATGCTGCGGCAAGACGGGGTCGAAAAGCACATCAGCGGCCACGGCGCCGCAGTTGCCAATGATTTGCTCCACTGCCTTGGCGAACTCGACGTCCTTCTTCAACCTGCTTGTTTCCACTCCCCATTTGACGGCCAGTTGTGAGAGCAATTGGCGTCCCGCTGCTGCGGCGCTGAGGGGCCGAGGCGAGCTGTTCGACCGTTCTTCGTCCTTTCGATTGTGCCGGTGCAGTTCCATATAGCTTTGCCCCCGGAGGTAGCTCTGCATTAGCGGT
>JBKPMZ010000445.1:0-5244 GCA_046732415.1 Vulcanimicrobiota bacterium | reverse complement strand
AACCACGGCTTGCAGATCGTTCGACGGGTTGCCGTGACTTGGGCCGTCCTTACGCGTATAACCGGTCGTCGGAACGGTAAAGAGCGCCGCGGGACTCGCGTTTGTAAACCGGATTTGCTCGAACCGCATTTGGTGGGCGATGGACCCGGTCGGTGAATAGCGGTCTTTTTGAAGCACGAGTTTGGTTTGCGCGTCGATCGCGATGCGCATCACGGTTTCGCCCGTATATTTGTTGACGAGCAGTACGTCGATGGCGCGCCGTCCGGCCACGTTGTCGTCCGGGCCGATCACGGCGCGGTAGTTGTGCAGCAGCAGCCCGAAGTTGTCGTCCATCGCGATCTGGTCGTCGATGGCGTCGTCGTGCATGACGATGATGCGTTTTGTGTGCGGATCGATGTCGTAACTGGCGTCGCCGCGGCTGATGATCGAATCGCCGTAGAGCGACTCGGGCGCCAGGTACCAGCGGCGTGTCATATCCGGCGCGCGGTGCTCGATGCGGAAGAGCACCGCATCCGCCCGGCTCGCGCCGAAGTCGGTATTTTGCACTTGCCCGACGTACGAATATTTGCTGTATGCGAGCACCGCGTCGCGCAGCAGTGCCGTTCCGTCGCCGCCCGACTGCGCACCAACGCAGAGCGGCACCAGCAGTACCGCGCTCAGCGCGGCGGCAAACAACGCCGCCGGCTTACGGATTTGCATCAGCAGTGTAGGATGCGGGCTCAACGTTTACGGCAGTTTGCTGCGTGTCGATCGCCGCGGCCGTTTCGAGATCGACCGGATTGACCGACGATCCGCGGTCGCTGAACGGCACCGTGCTGTTCATGGCAGCATGATCTTGCAAGTAGTACGAGGCTTCGATGCTCGGCGCGCCTTGCGGCGAGATGTACGTCGTACCGAAATACGCTGCAAGCGCCAATACCGCCGCTACGGGAAGCGCGATGCTCGGACGCAGCCACGTGACGGTGCGCGCCCACACGGACGGACGGCCCGCGCGAACGCGTTCCCAAATCTCCGCCTTCACGGCCGACGGCAGTTCACGCTCTTCTCGCGCGGCGTGCGCGCGCAGCATCTCGCCCATTGCGACCTCCGCTTCGTACTCCATGCGGCAAGGCTGGCATTGTTCGATATGCGCGTAGACTGATGCGTCGTCCGCCGGCGAAAGTTCTCCGTGGACGTAGTCGAGCAGAATGTCGTTGGTTAGATGCTGCATCATGATTGTTTTTGTTGTTGTCTCTGTACTAAACGGCGTAGCAACGCTCGCGCGCGGTGGAGTCTGGAACGGACCGTTCCGATCGAGCAGCCCATGATCTCCGCAATTTCCTGGTAACTGTACTCCTCGATGTCCGCCAGGACGATGACCTGGCGCTGGTCCGGCGAGAGCTGCTCCAGCGAACGCGCGAGCGATTCGCTCAGCTGGCCCTCGACGTAATCCTCGATGGGGCTCACGGCCAAAGGCCGTTCTCCCCCGAACGCCTGCGGGGCGTTGTCCTCGGGGATCTCCTCTTGATAACGTCCCTTTTTGCGCCGAAGTTCGTCCCGGTGTAAATTCGTTACGATCCGGTAGATCCAGGACAGGAACGAGGTTCCGGGCTGAAAACTGCGCCACGCGCGGTACACCCGGATGAACGCTTCTTGGGTGAGGTCCCTTGCGTCGGCTTCGTTATGCGTGAGGCGGTACGCGAAGTTGTAGGTTGCCTTGCCGTACTGCTCGATCGCTGACTCCAGAAAAGCGGCCTGTTCGGGCGTGGGCGGCTCTACGGGCTTACGCGGTACTCCCATGCGACCACGGATTTTCCCGGACCGGGGTCGGAATGCCCGCCATCGGGTGACCCGACCGTCCCGCCGTTGGGGCTGGTATGCCGTCGCGCGGCCGAAGCGCGCCTCGCTACCATGAGCACATGGCAACGGCCGTGTTTTCGCCGGCTCCGGGGCAGCGCACGCTGCCTGGGCCGGCGTGCGCTCGTTTGGGTTTCCGGCTCGGGGACTCCGTGCTGGATTTGGACGTGCGCGACTCCGCTGCCCTGGAACTTTTGAACACCGCTTACGCTCCGTTGCAGTGTGCGGCGGCGGGCGCGCGCGTGCATGCGAGCGTACAGCGCTTGGCGGACGGCCGGCTGCACGTGCGGTATGCGCGGCAGATGCTGCGCTTTGCGAATGCGGCGGATCCGGTTCCGCTGCGTGCGGCCTACCATGCGGCGCGCGAGATTTTCGCGCGTTTTGCGTGCGAACGGCGCGATGCGATCGCGCTGTACGGGACGCTCTGCGCGCTCGATGGCGGAGCTGTGTTGCTGCTCGGCCCAACGACCATCGGCAAAACGCTGCTCGCGCTGCATTTGGCTTCCTGCGGCGCCCGCTTTCTCGGCGACGAAACCGTGCTGCTCTCACCCAAGACGGGTGAGGCGCACGCCATGCAGCGGCGACCGTCGCTGCGCGAAAGTGCGCTGGCGCTGCTGCCGCAGCAGAGCATGCGCGAAGCGATCGAAGCGAACCCGGCGTTCTTCGAAACCGATCGCGGACGGTTCTGGTACGGATTGGACGCGCAGACGCTGAGTGGAATCGAACCGTCGGCGCGGCCGCATGCGCTGCGCGCGGTGTGCGTTCTTCGCGAACGCGGCGATGAACCGGCGGTCGAGCGCGTCGATCGTGAACGCGCGCTCAAAGTCCTGGCACAGCGTGCGTACGTGCGTCCGACGAGTTTGGCGCAGATCGCCGCGCTGCGGGCGGCAACGCGCCGCGCCGCATTTTTCGAAGTCACGCTGGGCGCGCCGGACGCCACGAGCGCCGCGCTATTGCATCAGGTACGCGCATGCGAGTGATTCGCGCGGAACAGCTCACGCGCGCCGGCATGAACGCCAATGCCGGCCTCGAGCGGCACTGCACGTATACCGCCGAGTGCGAAATTGCCGGCGTGACGATGCAACTGTGCACGGACGTCGCAGACGTCGCGCGTCTATTCGCGGCTCGTTACGCCGATCACCCGGCGCGCAAAGAACCGGATTTTCGTTATTACGTGGCGACGGTGCGCGGCGGCTACGCATTTTGGTGCGCGCACGCGCCCACTTGGCGCTGGACCCAAGGCGCGCTACCGGCTGACGCGGTCGCTTTTCTTGCGGATTCCGTTGCGCTGGCCGCGATCGTGCGCTTCGATCCCGCGCTCTCCAGCATGCAAGCCGCGTGTTTGGAACTCAATGGCATCGCGGCGGCGCTTGCGGGACATTCGGCCTGCGGCAAAACGACGACGCTGCTCGCGTGCGCGCGCCGCGGGATGCGCATGTACTCCGACGAGCGCACGGTACTGCGAAACACTGTCGCGCATCCGTACTTGCGGCGAAACTCCGTGCGCGCGGCCGGCGCGCGGCTGTTGCTCGCGGATCAGCGTACCGATTCCGCAACCGACGTGCTGCTCATGCAGCCGCAGCTCTCGCTGAAGACGTGTTTCGGCGCCGACGCGATCGCGGAGCCGCGCCCGCTGCGTGCGCTGTTCGTCATTGCGGGGACGGGGTATTGCGCGGCGCTCGAAGCGATTGACACGGCCGCGGCGATGCCGTCGATCATGCGCTGGTTCGACGCGCACGGCGATATGGTGGATCGCGCGACGCGCGCGATATCGCTGCTCAAAGACGTGCAGTGTTATAAACTTACGCTTGGAAGTCCGGACGAGAGCGCCGCTGCGATGGCGTATGCGATGCTGCGCCTCGGCCAGCGGCCATAAGCGGTTAGGCGCTCTTCCAGAATTTACGCGCGACCCATGCGAGCGTGCCGAGCGACACCGGTGCGATCAGCAGAAACAACATCGTTTCCAGCAGAACGACGCCGGCGAACTGACTGCCGCCGCAGAGCGCGATGACGCTTGCTACCAGCGCGAGTTGCAAGCGTCCGAACGGGCTGGACGCCATGCCCGCCAGATGACGCACTTGCGCCACCATCGCGTCCGGCGCGAAGCCTACCGTCTGTACGATTTGCGCGACCTTGCCGTTTTGCCCGACGACGAACACTTTGTCGTTGTGAATGAAATTCGCGTCGCTCACACGCAGCGAGGAAATACCGAAGCGGTCCAGCAGATGCTGTATCTCGTGCGGCTGCCCGGTGACGATCGACCACTGTGCGGGGTTTGCCTGATATTGGCGTGCGTATTGCGCCAGCACGTATGGTGAATCATAGAGCGGATCGAGCGTGATCTCTACCAAGTGAAAATGCGTTGCATCGAGTTGCCGCTGCATGGCGGAAAATTTCGCACTGACGAGCGGGCATTCGTCCTTGTCGGGACAGCGTGTGAACACGAAACTGATGAGCAGCACTTTGCCGCGAAAATCGCTCGCCAGATCGACCAGCCTGCCGTTTTGGTCGACGAGCTTGGTGTGGGGAAGCTCAGTTCCCAAGTCGATCGGGAAACTCGTGCCTTGCTCGGGCAGACCGGGGACGAATTTTGCGGCGATCGTTGCATCGTATAAACGCCACGGCTGCGCCGAGCGATCCAAGAATGCGTCCACGCCCGTTCCGGCCGGCAGTTTGAGCCGCGGCGAAATCTTGAACGCGTGCGTCTGCGCGGGCACCATGCCGGTGACTGCGTCGGTACGAACGATCGTGGTGCCTGCAGGACCTGGACCGAGCACGACGCCGTGGACCGGCACGTGCAGCAGAGCAACCATGAGGAACAGCGCGTGGAGCATGCTCAGCTAGTCTAGTACGCTGCGCAGGTCGGCCGCAACGTCCTTGAGCGGGGTCTGCGGCACGAGCGTTTCGACGATGCGGCCGCGCGGATCGATGAGAAAAATCGCGTCGGTATGCGCAATGTCATTTTTCTGCGGCTGGACGCCGATTCCGTAGGCATGCCAAACGCGCGCAAGCTGTGCCGGCGTGCCGGTCAGGCCCGTTGCATCGACACCGACGCGCGCAAAGAACGCTCGCAGCGCCGCAGGCGTATCCTGGCGCGGATCGACCGATATCATGACGATAAGAAGCTGCTGCGGCGCGATCCGCGCTTTCTCGCGCGCCTTGCCCAAGAGAGCGAGCGTTTGCGGACAGACGTCTTTGCAATGCGTGAATCCGAAGTAGAGCGCGACCGCTTCGCCGCGCGTTTGCGCAAGCGAAAACGGCTTTCCGCGCTGATCGGTCAGCGTGAAATTCGGCGCAGCTTGCGCCGGCGAGAGTTGCATGCCGTGCAGCGGCGTTTTGACGTGAGGGGAGCACGCCGCAAGCATTGCTAGCGCGGCGAGCACGGTCATACGAAAGTAGGGTTTCATG
>JBKPMZ010000444.1:0-2023 GCA_046732415.1 Vulcanimicrobiota bacterium | reverse complement strand
CTCCCGCGCCTACCGGAGCGGCGAGCGCCGCGCCCATTGCTACGGCTTCACCTGCTGCTACACCGACGCCCGTGCCAACGCCGACGCCGATCGCGTCTTCAGCACCAAGCGGCAATGTGGCGACGTACGGCGGGTGCCCGGTCTTCACGGCGGGCGATTATTACAACGCACCGATCGCCAATGCTCCGCTGGACGCGAACAGCGCAAACTACATCAACGCGATCGTGAACGCCGGCGACACAGCCGGATTCTACGCATCGACGGGCGTTGAAAAAGTCAACGACGCCGATAATTCGACGCCGCTGCTTACCGTACAGCAGCAAGTCAGTTACCACACCTTTCCCGCTCCATATCCGTGGGCGTCGACGTTCTACATCGAGCCGCTGAGCGACAAGCACGCAATAGTGGTGCAGACGCAAAGCTGCCACTTGTACGAAGCGTACGGCACCACGTACTCGAGCGGCGTGCTCTCGGCATACAGCGGCGCGAATTGGGATCTCACCAAAGCGTTCGTTCCGCTCGCGCCCGGGACGCCGTCCGCAATGGCATCGGGTCTGTCGATGTTTGCCGGCATGGTGAAGTGGGAGGACTACCAGTCCGGCGCGATCCGTCACGCGCTGAATTGGGCCGCGATCGCGCATAGCGTCGCGCAGTACAAGTTCGTCGTTCCCGCGAGCGATACCGATTGGCTTTCGTTCAACGGAACCAGCGCATACCAATTGCCCTACGGGGCGCATCTCCGCCTGAAGGCGTCGTTCAGTACCGCCGGTTGGGGTCCGCAGGCAACGATGGTTGCCAATGCGATGAAAACCTACGGCATCTATCTTGCCGATACGGGCTCCAGCGGCAACGCACTCTACTTCGCCAACGCGCCGGACGGCACAAACCCTTGGAACTCCAGCGATCTCTCGGCGCTCGGCGCGATTCACGTCTCCGATTTTGACGTGATTGCGTTGCCGCCGGTCCAGAGCGTTCCGGGCCACTAAACGTCAAAAACAGGAAAGTTGCACTCGATGAAGCTTCACAAGCTCACATTCGTATTGCCCATTGTCTTGTCGCTCTCGCTCACCGCTTGCGGCGGTGCGGGCGGCGGATCGACCACCCCGAACGTCATTCCGGATACCCCGGTTGTTCCGATGTCCACGACCACCGCGTCGTCGACGTACACGACAGCGGTGCTCGCGGACTATCCGACGGCCTTTTACCACCTCGACGATACCGGATCGACGGCCCTCGACGCCTCGGGACACGGCCTGAGCGGCGTCATCGGTTCGTCGGTCGCGAAAAATGTATCGGGACTGGTGACGTCGATGAGCGACGCCGCAGTCGCAACTCCGGCGCTCAAATCCGCGTCGGGCGTGGTGAAAGTCGCGCAAAATTCGAAACTGCAGCCGTCTTCCGCGGTTTCGCTCGAAGCGCTGATCCGCTTCTCTTCCACGCCGTCGGATTTCACGGTTCCCGTGGAATACGGTCAGCGCAGCGGAAACGCGCCGTACGGCTGGTACTTCAAAGGCGGTCATCTCGTCGCGCAGTTCACACTCTCGAGGGGCGTGATCGATCTCGTTACGCCGGGCGTGCTCGCAGCGAATACGACATACGACGTCGTGTCGACGTTTAACGGCTATACCGCGCGTCTGTACTTGAACGGAGCGCTGGTCGCGAGCGGATCGAAAAGCGGATCGCTGACCGATTATTATTCGGGTTACGGACTGACGATCGGCGGCGCGGGCAATTATTCGAATCCGGGCTTCAAGGGAACGGTGGACGAGGTCGCGGTGTACGCCGGCAAGGCGCTCAGCGCAACCGAGGTGAGCAACCACTATAAAGCGGCGAAGTCTGCGTCGAGCGCGACGGCAGCGCCATCGGCGGCACCAACGTCGGCGCCGACCACGGCGCCGACGGCTGCACCGACGTCCGCTCCGTCCGGCGTGCATTATCTCGACGACACCGGTTGTCAGGATTTTCCGGCGAACGATTACTGGAACCGCCGCATCGACTCGGCGAGCGTGAGCGGGAGCAGCAC
>JBKPMZ010000443.1:0-9158 GCA_046732415.1 Vulcanimicrobiota bacterium | reverse complement strand
CGATCGAGATGACCGGCGTTTTGAATTTGCGGTGTACGCGTTTGAACAAACTCGGCAGCAACTGGAACTGACTCATCGAATACGCGATGCGCGAACTGCCGAAGACGCCAGAATTGCTGGAAATGAGCAGCAGCGTCGCGCCGAAGATCGGTACGTAAAACGCAGCCGCGATGCCGAAGTACGGAATGTTCGAAGCCATGACCGCAACGGCTTTATCCTGGTTTTGCGTCGCGCCCAGCCACTGCCAGAACTGCTGCGCGTGTCCGGCGGCGTCGTGCGGAACCGGATACCACGGCTGCATGCCCAGCGCGAGATTGGAATACGCGAGCGCGAAGATCAGAATTGTGAGAATGAGCGCGATTGACGTGCGCGGGATGATCGACGCGGGGCGGCTGGTTTCTTCGGCGGCGTGCGAGATCGATTCCAAGCCTACGAACGAGATGATCGCAAGCGAGATACCGTTCATCAGTTGGAACGTATCGGGCCACCCGGTCTGCATGCTGTGGACGAGCAATTCGGGTCTGAACGTGAAGAGAAACCCGAGAAACAGAATCGCCGTCTCGCTAATCACGTCGATCGCGCTGACCATGCCGTTGAACGCGGTGCTCTCGCGCACGCCGATGACGTTGAGGAGCGCCAAGCCGGCGATGAAACCGAGCACGACCCAGAAATGCAGAAGTGGATGCGCGGCGGCATCCAAAATACCGAGCACCGGCAAGTGGCTGAGATAGCCGACGCAGCCCCACGCGAACAGCGTGATGTCGATGGTGAAATCGAGCAGTACGGCCCAGCCCGCGATGAAACCCCAGAAATCGCCGAGTCCGCGCATCACGAAGTACTGACCGCCGCCGGCGACGGGATAGGCGGCGGCAAGTTCCGTGTACGCCAGGCCGACGCACACATACACCAGTCCCGCGAATAAAAATGCGACGTTCGACGCTCCGCCCGCGACGCCGAACACCAAACCGAGCGCAACGAAGATATCCGCGCCGACATCGGCATAGCCCCAGGAATACGAACCCCACGGCGTAACGGAGCGGCGGAGCTCCGGCTGGTGATCTTGCTGCATACGGTGCGGCTTAGTAGCCGATTGCGGTACGCTCCAGCGCGTTGATCAAATATTCCGTCTCGCTCATCTGTTCGGCGAGGTCGTAGTCGCGAAAGACTTCCAGCGCCTCGTTCAGTTTGTTCACGCCGTCGCGCAGTTCGTCGCGCTCGCGCAGCCCGTCCGAAGCTTTTTGCAGGATCATCGTGCCGTATTTGAGCGCGGTCTTCGCGTATTCCAAGCGATTATCGATGGCTTGCAACTCGTGCAGCGCGGAAAGGAAATTCGTTTTCGCTTCGTCGTAACGGCGCCGGCGCGTCGCGAGCATCCCTTTGAGCACCGCTTCGTACGCATCGTTGCGGTTGCGCGACGGCGCGAGCGCGCGGTCCAGCGATTGCCGCAAGCTCGGGTCGGTTACGTCGATGCGCGTGCTGCTCGGGCGGCGATCCGCCGTGGGCTGCTTCTTCGCGGGCGTCGGCGAGAGCAGCACTTGCAAATCGTTGACGAAATCTCGCGCGTTCTGGTAGCGTTTGCCCGGATCTTTGTCGATGGCACGCATGATGACGCGCTCGAGCGGTTCGGGAATGTTCCGGTTGATTTCGTGCGGCGGCGTCGGCGCGTCGTGCACGTGCGAGAAGATGGTCGCGACCAGGTCGTCCTTGTCGTTGCGGAACGGTACGGTGCCGGTGAAGATTTCGTACATCACGATGCCGACCGAATACAAATCGCTGCGTATGTCGGCCGGTTTGCTCAGGAAACGCTCCGGCGCGAGATAGCCTATCGTGCCGACGATTTGTCCGGTGCGCGTGGTTTGCGTCATGTCACTCGTGCGGCGCGCCAACCCGAAATCCATGACCTTGACGTGCTTGCCGTCCTCGACCGTCATGATGTTGGACGGCTTGATGTCGCGGTGAATCGTTCCTTGGCTATGCGCGTATTCGAGCGCTTCCAGGATGTCGATGAGGTACGTGAGCGCCTGGCGATAGGAGATGGAACCGCCTTCCAAGTCGCGCAGCGTCTTGCCGCGCACCAATTCCATGACGATGTACGAGATGCCCGATTCTTCGCCCACGTCGAAAACTTGGACGATGCAAGGATGGTTGAGTTTGGCCATCGCTTGCGCTTCCCGCAAAAACCGCTTGTTGACGTCGTCCGAACGATCGATGAGCACCTTGATGGCGACTTCGCGCTCGAGAATCTTGTCGAGCGCCCGATAGGTGTCGGCCGTACCGCCGCGCCCGATGAGTTCCAGCACTTCATAGCGCCCGCTCAACGTGCGGCCGATAAAGGTGTCCATGCTTAAAAGGCGCTCCGGCCCCGCTCCCCGTGGGCGCCGGAATGGTTGCGTTCCATAACGTTCAGAAGGCGTTCCTGTGCAGGGTCATCCGATCTCCATCTACGGCCACCACGTCGAACCGAAAGTGGGCGTTTGGAGCGACGATTTGCACGTAATCGGCCGCGAGCCTGCGAAGGGTGTCGCGTTTGGCGGCGTTTACCGCCGAGACTGCGCTGCCGAAGCGGCCGGACGTACGCAACTTGACCTCGACGAACACGATGGTGTCCCGGTCCCGGCAAACGAGATCGATTTCACCGCCGGGCAGGCGCAGATTGCGCTGGACGATGCGGTAACCCGCCTGCGTGAGAAACGTTGCCGCCCGGTCTTCACCGGCGCGGCCCTTTGCGCCGTTACTCGACCGCGACCGCATCGAACCCGAACTGCAGCTGCGCTTCCCGTACTCGCCACCAGCCCGAGCGGTGATGCGGTGAAGGACCGAATTCCTTGAGGGCGCGCAGGTGTTCGGGCGTCGCATATCCCTTATGGTCGGCAAATCCGTAGCGAGGGTCAACCTCGTGCAGCTCGACGAGCAGATTGTCCCGATACACTTTCGCAACGATCGACGCGGCCGCCACCGTTGCACTGCGCGCATCGCCTTTAATAAGCGGCTCCTGCGGACCGGCGAACGAGCGGATGCGTACCGCATCGGTGATAAGGTACTGGGGTGCAACGCTGAGCGCCGCGATTGCGCGTTCCATTGCGAGCACGCTCGCCCAGTAAATGTTCAGCCGGTCGATTTCCTCGACGCTCGCGACGCCGATTCCCCACGCCGCGCATGCGTTTTTGATCTTTTCGGCGAGCTCGACGCGCAGCGGCGGCGGCACTTGTTTGGAATCGTTCAGTCCGCGAAACATCAGCGGCTCGGCAGCCACCACGCACGCTGCGACGACCGGCCCCGCGAGCGGTCCGCGCCCCACCTCGTCGACGCCTCCGACGTACACGAAGCCCTTTTCGCGCGCGGCGCTTTCGAACGCGTGGATGCGGTGCAAGCGCCGGCGCTCCCGTTCGTACGCGTTTTTCGCTTTACGCTGTTTTGTCGTCATCATGCAGCGCCGGCTCCAAAGTGATTCGGCCGAATTTTCCTTCGTTGAAATCTTTGATATACGACTGCGCCGCGTTGTGATACTCCACCTCGCCGCCCTTACGCATGAAGCCGCGAACGCGTGCGAACGTCTCCAAGTCCGGAACTTTCGTGCGGCCCTTTGTCGTCTCGGAGAGCCAGCGATGAAAGCGGATGCTGATGTCCTCGGGGTCGTAGCGCTCTCGCGGCACCGCGCCGACGATCGCAAGCTTCCACTGCGCTTCGGGCGAAGCGATCTTCGGCACGAGGATGCCGGGCGTGTCCATCAACTCCAAGTTCGGACCGACGCGAAACCACTGCAGTTGCCGCGTGACGCCGGCGCGATCTTCCGTGCGTGCGGCCGCGCGACGCAGTAAGCCGTTGATAACGGACGATTTTCCGGAGTTCGGCAAACCGACGACCATGATGCGCTGCGTGCCGCGAGCTCCGGCGGCGAGTTGTCCGAGGAAGTAATTCGCTTTGCTGACGCTCGATTGCTCGCGACCGTTCACCGCAACCGCTTTACGCTTTTTCTTCTCGAAATATGCAAGCCAACGCGTCGTTTCCGTTGCGTCGGCCAAGTCTTCGCGGTTCAGCACGAGCAGCCGCGGGCGTTTTCCCGCAAGCGTTGCGAGATACGGATTCGCACCGCTGAGCGGCACGCGCGCATCGACCACCTCGATGACGATGTCGATGAGCTTCATATAGTCGTCGATACGGCGCATGGCCGCGGCCATGTGGCCGGGATACCATTGGACGACCTGTTCGAATTGCGCGTCGTTCTTGACGGTCATAACGCGCCCACGTGGCCGAGCGGCCAAATTCCCGCAATCGCTTTGCCGAGCACGGCGGTTTCGGGAACGAAACCCCAGAAGCGCGAGTCGTCGCTGTCGGCGCGATTGTCGCCGAGCACGTAGAGCGAGCCGGCCGGCACCGTCACCTCGGGAAAGCTGCGCCCGTCGGGATAGCGCACGTACGTTTCATCGAGCCGCACGCCGTTCACGTACACGGCGCCGCGATCGATGCGCACGCGGTCGCCGGGCAAGCCGATGACGCGCTTGATGTACGTTTCCGGCGTCGGTCCGTCGTGATGAAAGGCGATGATGTCTCCGCGCGCGGGCGGATGCATGCGGTACACGATGGTGTTGATGAGCACGAATTCGCCGGAGGCGATGTGCGGAGCCATCGAGAGGCCCGAAACCTGCGGCGTACGCATGAAGAACGCCAGTGCCAGAAGGGCCAGAAGGGCGAGCTGCGCGCTAGCGCTTGCGACGGTACGCCAATGCAGTTGCCGGAGCACGCGCTTTTGTTCTAGCCTATCGCCACAAAACCCGCGCGCGGCCGAGCGGCCAGAATATCAAGAATGCGTGTCCGGTAAAGTGCGCAGGCGTTCCGGCCCGCGGTCCCGTCGCGAATTTGCCGCTGAATTGAGCGAAGCCCCACGCGTGCGAGTCTTCGGAATCGTTGCGATTGTCGCCCATCATGAAGTAACAGTTGGGCGGGATGCGATCCGGTGCGGTCCAGTCTTTGCGCGGCGGAATGTTGCCTTGCGACGGATCGATGGGCTCGTATGTGCCGCCGGGCTGCTGCACGTAGATGCCGTAATTCTTGATCACCAAGTTGTAGGCCGGCGGATCGTTGATGTACGGCTCTTTGAGCGGCTTGTCGTTCACGTAGACGACGCCGTTTTGAATACGAAGTTTGTCGCCCGGGCGCCCGATGACGCGCTTGATGAAATCGTCGCTCGTCGGAATGGGCGGCGGAAACACCACGATGTCGCCTTCGTTCGGCTTGTGGAAGCGGTATTCGAATTTGTTGACGAGCAGCACGTCGCCGATCTGCAGCGTGGGAATCATCGAACCGGACGGAATGTAGTACGTGCGCGCGACGAACGTGATGAGCAAGAACGCGGCAATGCCCGCATAAATGAACGGGTCCAAATACTCGCGCGCGAAGTTCGTCGCTCTGCCTTGCGTGTTCGCGCGCACCGCGCGAAGCGTGAGCACCAGCCGCGCCACGATAAAGACGCCTACCAGTCCCAACAACATGCTCGGTGTCAAGGCAAAAGCTCCCATTTAAACGGCACTCCGCCCGAGGCTCCGCGCCCCCCACTGCGTGGGGCCCCCATCGGGTCCGGTAGGCGGTAAACAAATCGCTCCATGACGAGAGAGAGCAGGATGCGAACCTGCCGTCCCGCACAGGATGTGCATTAGGGACGGCTGGAGCGATTTGCTCCTTGCAAACAGCATTAGTCTAGAATCCTGAGGCGGTTGAACGGCCACAGCAACAGGAACGCGCGGCCGGTAAACTGCGCCGTCGAGGCGGTTTTCGCGAGCGGACCTGCGGCAAAATGCCCGTGCATCTGCGCGAAACCCCACACGTGCGAGTCATCCGAATCATTGCGGTTGTCACCCATGACGAAATAAAAACCCTTCGGAATACGATCGGACGCTTGCCACTGCGAACGCGGCGGAATATTCGCGTTCGTGCGGCTCAGCGGTTCGTATCCGTAACCGTCGTCGACGTAGATGTCGTAATTCTTGACGATCAAATTATACTGCGGCGGCTGCGCGATGTACGGCTCTTCTACGGGTTTGCCGTTCACGTACACCTTACCGCCGTAGATCCGAAGTGTGTCACCCGGCACGGCGATGACGCGTTTGATGAAATTATCCGGGGATGCGACCGGCGGTTTGAAGACGACGATGTCGCCGCGGTGCGGCGTGCCGAAACGGTAGGCGAATTCGTTGACCAGCAGCACGTCGCGCTGCTGGAGCGTCGGCAGCATCGACTCCGACGGAATGTAAAAAGTGCGCACGACGAACGTAATAAGGAAGAGCGCGACCAGACCCGCGACGATGAATGCGTCGAGATACTCGCGCACCAATGCAGCGGCATGCCCGGAGACTCCGGCCGCGACCGGCCGTAGACTGAGGGCGATGCGGGCGACGGCGAAAACGCCGATGAGCCCGAGTAACTCTAGCGGAGACAGGGCTGCTGTTAGCGCGCTTTCTTCTCTTTGATGCGCGCCGCTTTACCGATCTTCTCGGTCAAGTAGTACAGGCGGCTGCGGCGCACGATGCCGCGTTTGCTCACTTCAATGCGATCGACGCGCGGGCTGTGCAGCAGAAACGTCTTCTCAACGCCGACGCCGTGCGCCACGCGGCGCACCGTCACCGATTCTTGCGCGCCGCCGCCCTTGCGAACCGTCACCACGCCCTCGAACATCTGAATGCGCTCTTTGCCGCCTTCGACGACTTTCGAGTAGACCTTCACCGTATCTCCAGGACGGAACTCCGGCACGGAATCCTTGCGCTGCTCTTGATTGAGGACATCGATGACGTTCATTGTTCTCTTCGCTAAAATCGGCACTCCGCGCGTTGCGCGGAATCGTAGAAAAACATGCCGATGGGTTGGGCCCACGGCAACCTTCGGATTCTAACACGGGCGCCCAGGGGGCGCAACCAGCTACCTCTTGTCGAGGTCGGGGCGGCGCGCCCGGGTCCGGGCACGGGACTGCTCGCGGCGCCAAGCGGCTATGGCGGCGTGGTTCCCCGAAAGGAGTACGTCCGGCACCGAAATGCCGCGAAACTCCGCCGGCCGCGTAAAACTGGGGTAGTCCAGCATGCCCCCGTTAAACGACTCCTCGGCCAGGGACTCCGCACGCACCGCGCCCTCGAGCAGGCGCACCGTCGCGTCCATCATCGCGAGCGCGGGCAATTCCCCGCCCGTGAGCACGAAATCTCCGAGCGAGTACTCTTCGATCTCGTAGAGGCGGCCTAGGCGGTCGTCTATTCCCTCGTAGTGTCCGCAGACGAAAATCAGCCGGTCGAACTCGCTCGCGAACCGCCGGGCGTGCGCCTGGGTGAACGGCTGCCCGGCGGGCGTTGGCACGGCGATAACCCGCCGTTCGTTCGAGGGAGCCTCCTGGATAATGCCGTCAAGGATGCGCGAGAGCGGCTCTATCCGCATGACCATGCCGGGGCCGCCCCCAAACGGCTCGTCGTCGGCTCGTTCGTTGCCTTGCAGAGCATCGAGCACATGATGGTACCGCACGTCCACGACACCGGCTTCCACGGCTCGCCCGACGATCGAGAGCCCCACGAACGGAGCGAACACCTCCGGAAAAAGCGTGAGTACGTCGATCGTGAACATATCAGCCGGTGTCTTTCAACTTCCGCGGATTCCTCGCTCTTTTTCGCCCCAGCCTCTATACGCCGTACGAACTGGCGCTGCGTGATATCGCGCATCGCCGGTACGAAGCGGCGATCGAGCGGCTCGACGATTTGCTTGCCGAGCCGAACCTCGCGGCGCCGCAGCGGGCCGCTGCCGCCAACAAGCGCGGCGTTGCCCTGGTGGAGTTGGCCCGCAAAGACGAGGCCCGCTCTGCGTTCGAACAAGCGCTGCAGGTCGTCCCGAACTTTGCGCCCGCGCTCGTGAACATCGGCAACCTGCATTTGGAGGCGGGCGATTCCGACGAGGCGATCCGCTATTACGAAACCGCCGTGCGCAGCGATGAGGAGTACGCGCTGGCGCATCACAATCTGGGCGTTGCGTACAAGCGGCTGGGTCGTACCGCCGACTCGGTGCGCGAACTTCGCAAGGCGCACCGCTTGGAGGGGCGCGTCCTGCGGAAGCAAAGGAAGTAACATGCCGGATTTGGAGCAGGTTCCGCTTACTGCGGAACTGCTGAGCGTTATGCGGCGCGCGGCGCGCACGGCCATCGATTTGAAAGAGCCGTTCATTACGCCGCGTGCATTGCTGCTCGCACTGCTCGACGATCCGGACGTCGGCCCATCCATCTCGCAGGTGGTGATCCGGCAAAAGGTACTCGACGCGGAAGTCGGCGAGAACACCGGCATGACGCGTGCGCTCGAAGAGCGCATGGAAAACGGTGAACAACCGGCGATCACGCGCTACGATACGCTCGCATTCAAAACGCCCGATGGGCGCACGAGCATGTGGCTTAACAAAGACGCGTACCGCATCTTTATCGAAGGCGCGCAGCGCGTCGACGATCGCTATTATCCCAAGCATCTCGCATTGGGTTTGGCGGCGGAAGCAATTCACGCGCCCGGCGTGCTCGCGGCAATTCGCGTCGAACCCGGCGTGCTGGCCGACGCAATTTACCGCTTGTAAACGCCATGGCTCACGTGCGGCCCGTCGACGAGCGCGATCTTGAAACGTGGGCCGCTTTGCGAAACGCACTCTGGCCCGACGCGACACGCGACGATCTGCGAGCGGATCTCACAACGTTTTTCGATGGCAGCAGCCGATTCATTACGGCGGCATTCGTCGCGCTCGGCGATGACGAATCACCGCTCGGCTTCATCGAAGTCAACTTGCGCCCGTATGCCGAGGGCTGCGAATCATCGCCGGTCCCGCACATCGAAGGTTGGTACGTCGTGCCGACCGCGCGGCGGACGGGCGTCGGCACGCAACTGATGCGGGCCGCCGAAACCTGGGCGCTCTCCCATGGCTACTACGAACTCACGTCCGACACGACCGAACACTATCCCATCAGCATCCGGGCTCATGCATCAAACGGCTTTGTGGAAGTCGAGCGCCTCATCACCTTCCACAAGAAATTACGCTAGCGCAGGGTTTGTGATCGAACCGGGCGAGGGGTTCGCGTTCCGGGACGTTCCGAATTCTTGCGCCAGCCAGGAGGGCTGTTTCCAAACTTGTTGTCGCAAGAATTCGGCTGTCCTGAGCAG
>JBKPMZ010000442.1:0-1255 GCA_046732415.1 Vulcanimicrobiota bacterium | reverse complement strand
AAAACGTCAACACGCACGCGACGTATCCCAGCGCGATGGCAATGCGCTCGATCACCAGTGCGGGCCGAGCCAACGCGAACGCGAGCATCACGGGGACGACGATGCCCAAATAGCCCGCGAGCTGGTTCGGCCCTTCGAGGGGCCCGGCGACGCGCGTTATCACGTGTCCCGCGATCATCTCGCCCTCCGGCGAACCGACGAATTCCTGAGCGAGCGCCGGCAGCACGACGACGAGTGTTGCAATTGCGAATGTCCAGCGAAGCGTCTTTTCGTCTGGATCGAGGCGATAGGCGAGGTACGCAACAACGAGCGTCGCGGCAAATTGCACAAACTTCAGCGTCTCGCGCAAGGCCGACCCATGGTCCGCAGCGTGTATCGATGAAACCGCCATGCTGGCAATGAACAGCGCCTGGGCCCCGAGCAGCATGTAGAATGCGGCGCCATACCACATGGGCAGCCGCCGTATGTTCGCCGCCAAGCCGACGGCGACGGCGATAAGCGCCACCTTCGGAAGCGTGATGGTCGTGGTGTGAAACGGGTGCGCGATAAGGAACGGGTCGGTGAGGATGAGCGCCGCGAGACCGTACGCCGGCCGGCGCCACGTCAGGGCAACGATGACGACTGCGGCGAGGGCGAGCAACCAAAGCGGACCTGATTGCAAGTCGGAGGCACGCGCGGCATTGACGCGCTGCGCCGTCTGAGAATCGAAGAAACCGATGCTGCGGATGAGAAAGCTCAGCCGCCGCGTATCGCCGCTCAGGCCGATGTCTTTGGGCACGAAGGTGCTGCGCGCAGAGAGGTGCGCGATAATTACTTGGCCGCCGTGAGCGCTCGGGGGAAGACGAAAGGCGAATTCGTGTTGTCCGACGCCAAAGCAACAACGCTCCTCCGCTGCCGCACCATCAACTTGGAGACGCAGGGATTGCCCACCACGCGGGGCGGCGTAGTTAGGAACGAAAATGGTTACAAGTAGCGTGTCGGCACCATTGGGCACCGTTATTCGTAGCACGCCATGCGTTCCGAGCCAACAGCAGTTCCCGCGATCAGTGCCTGGATAAACGCCCGAGAGCACATCTGATGGGCCATATAGCCCAGTGGGATACACACTTATCTGCGCGTTTGCTGCCGCGCACGAAATCGTAACGAAACCGCAAAGAGCAATAGTAAAAATTACAAGATAGTAAAAACGGTTCATTGCGTGATTTTCTGGAAGGTTTGCTTCTCTGACGCCAACGAAAAGGCATGCAGCGGGTCG
>JBKPMZ010000441.1:0-9499 GCA_046732415.1 Vulcanimicrobiota bacterium | reverse complement strand
TGCGAGCAAGCAGATCATCGTGCGGATGTTCGCGCGCAACGAACGTAAGTGCCTCAGCCCATTCCAGAGCGGCTCGTTCGCGCGCGCTGTACCACGCGGCCTCGCGCCAAGCCGCGACGCCGAAAAGCCGATCCGCGCTCTCGCCCAATGCCTCGCCTTCGCGCCGGTGCAGCGCCAAGCAAAACGCGCATCCGTTGATTTGTGAAACGCGCAGTTGCACGAGCACGAGCAGTTTCTGCTCGATTCCCGACCCCGCAAGCAGTTTCGACGCGTCGTAGAGCGGGCGCACCACTTCCGGCGCAGCCGCCATATAATCAAGGGTCTTTGACATCTCTTACTTCTACCTCCGTCACGTGGACGGGAAACGCCCAAGCACCGTGACATGCAAAAAGGCTAGGCGGAAAGCCTAGCCTTTTCAACGCGTTGCGCGATGCGCTTTGGAAAGTCTTAACGACGCTTACGCGCGCTGGACTTTTTCGCTCCTTTGCGTGCGGGCGCTGCTTTTTTGCGCGGCGCGGCCTTCTTTGCGGATTTCTTCGCAGCCGGCTTTGCAGCTTTGCGTGCGCCGCCTTTGCGCGACATCACGGCTTCTTTCAGTGCCTTCGCCGGCAAGAACTTGAAGACGCGTTTTGCCGGAACTTTGACGGGTTCGCCGGTCGCCGGATTACGCGCGATGCGCGCGGCCCGATCGCGCACTTTGAACTGTCCGAATCCCGGAATCTTCACGGCTTCACCGGAGCATACGGCGGCTTGAATATCTTCAAACACGCCGTCGATCAATGCCACCGCATCCTTGCGCGACATTTCGAAACGCTCCATCGCAGCGCGTACCAAATCGACTTTATTCATGGGCTCCTCTCATGCTGAACACCCGGCGCTTTTTGCGCCTTTATTTGGCCCTAAAAGTATCGTTTTTTCGCGGTTTTTCCTGTTGTTTCCAAAAATCCGCGAAACGGAAAGGTCGTGGTATTTTGCTACTAGAACGCCTTCGCCTCCATGGGAAACCACAAAATCGCAACGCGCACCGGCGCGTTCGACGCTGCCGCTTTCGAACGGGCGTTCTTAGGCGCGGACTACGAGCGCTGCCGTGAAATCGTTGCTGCGGCGCCGCACGCCGAAGCTGCAGCCCTTGCGCTCAGCCGCGTCGATTTGCGCGACGGCCGGCCGGTGGAGGTCGTGGAACGTCTGCTGAACGTGCGCCCGGCCGACGCTCGCGCACGCGCCGAGCGCGATGTGTGGCTTGCCTCCGCGTACGGCGCCACGGGTGACAGCGAGTCGGCGCACCGCCTGTTCGACCGCGCGCTGACAGTCCTGCGGGCGCCGGACGAGCTCTATTACGCCGCGCTTTTCCAAAAGGCGCACGTGCATTGGATGAACCGTGAATGGCGGGCGCTGGAGGCGCACGTCGCGCTGCTCGTGGGCGCACCGCTGCCCGGATACCGCGCGCGCGGTTACGTGCTGCGCGGCTGGATGCACGCCGGAAAGCACGGAGACGCGCCAGGGCAGGCGCGCGATTATTTGCGTGCGCTCGACGAATTCGAGTTCATGCCGCAGCCCGACTTGCGCCTGCGTGCCAATACGCTGCTGACGCTTGCAACGCTAGCGCGTGAATTGGGCTTGCCCAGCGTTGCCGATCGGGTGCGTACCGCGTACGATGCCATGCATCCGAGCAGCGGGATGCACGTACAGTACTTCAAATTGACGCGTATTTTGGGCTGGATCGACGCGCTGGGCGGCAACGAGCTCGCGGCCTTCAGCCGTTTCCGCCAAGCCGCGGAACTGGCACCCAGCGATCTCTGGCGCGTGCAATGCATCGCAGATCGCGCCACGCTCGCGCGCGCGACGGGAGAGCGCGCGTTTGCGTTCGATCAACTCTACGCGGCGCACGATTTGGCATCGCGTCTTTCTTGGAGCGATGCCGTCGAAGAAGACCGCATCACGCTCCTCAATCTGGCGGAGTTGTTCGGCGAC
Source organism: Vulcanimicrobiota bacterium (assembly GCA_046732415.1). Lineage (GTDB taxonomy): Bacteria > Vulcanimicrobiota > Vulcanimicrobiia > Vulcanimicrobiales > Vulcanimicrobiaceae > DATGJX01. The sequence continues at coordinate 7,528 of JBKPMZ010000441.1, read as the reverse complement.
ATCGACGGTGCGCTGGCGCAGCGGTATCTGGCGCAGTTCCGTTCGCTGCGTACGCCGCTGGACCGGCGTATGGGTTTCGGAAACGACGCGCGCATACGCGGTCTGGAAACGTATTCGTCGGGCACGGCGCTCTTACGCCTTGGCGAAGTACAAGCGGCGCGGCACATGCTGCAAGAGGCGTACGAGATCTTCCTGAAATTCGATTATGGCTGGCGCGCGGCGCTTGCGGCACTCGGCCTGCATAAGGCCACGCAGGACGCGCGCTGGCTGCAGCACGCGCGAAAAGCGATCAAGCAGTGGCCGCAGTGCTGGATCGCGCGAGAGTTGCGTGAGGCACAGCAAGCGCATTCCGTTTCCGACGAAGAGGCGATGGTAACGCGTGCACAGCGGCCGATCCTGCGCTTAGTGCTGGAAGGACGGCGCAACGCCGACATCGCGGTGGCCCTGGGCAAAAGTCCCAATACGGTGCGCAACCACATCGCCGAGATCTTCCGTACGTTCGACGTGCGCTCGCGCAGCGAACTCATCGCATTGCTCAGCCGCCGCCGGCGCTGATATCGCGAGCAGGCCGGCGGAGCAGATCCGCCAGCCTCTCTGCCCGCACGTCATCGCCGTGATTCCGGCCGGGCGGGTGCATTCGCGCAACCTGGGGGAAGGCCGCACGATGCACGCCCGAGGGATTCGGGATAACGACTCACACCGTTCCGTTTCATCGTACCGATGGAGTGTCCACAAAATAGCATGCGCGTTGGCCGCGCGCATGGGACGTTTGGGACGCGCGGCGAGGGCCTTCGCCCGCGCGTTAGGACCGGTCCCTATTCCGTGGCGCCCAGTTCTTGCTTGGCCTCCATGAGGCGTTCGCCGAGTTCGTCGAGTTCTTCCTGATCGAAGAGTTCGCGCGCCATCTTGAACATGGGGCCTTCCTCTTCTTTTACGTGGTGCTCGACCAGTTCTTTGAGCACGCTGAGCTTCGGTTTGTACGTTTCGTCTTTCGGATCGAGATTTTCGAGTTCGCCGATAATGGTCTTGACGACGTTGTGCTCTTCGTACGCCTCGAGCACTTCTTCGCGTTCTTCCCCTTTGCCGGCGCGCCGGCGAAACTCCGGATAGAAGATCGTTTCTTCGATCTTCGAGTGTACTGTCAGCTCTTCGTCGATTTGCTGAAAGAGTTTTTTGCGCTGCGCGCTTGCGCGATCACCGAGCTCTTCCACCTCACCGAAAAGCGTCTTGACTTTCTTGTGGTCGGCCTTCAACAATTTTAGAGCGTCCATAGTGGTAGCACTCTACCCGGCGCGCGCAAAGAGAAACGGCCGGCGACATGCCGGACGCCTTTATGCCCGCCTGCAGGTATTGTCGCTAAAGGCGGACTTTTTGTCGCGTATACTTGACATATTGTCGGCTTTGGGCTACACTCGCGGCATGAAGACGTTTTGGACCCGGTCACCGCTCGCCCGCCGCCTGGTGGCGTACTATGCGGTGCTCATGCTCGCGGAAGTGCTCGTTCCGCACGTCCCTCACGCGCTCTATGGCGTGCTCGCCATCGCGCCGCTCGTGCTGTTGCGCCGGAGCGCTCCAGCGCAATGAGCGAGGCCAAGCATACCGCCCGTGAACGCGCCATTGCACGACGCTACGTGTGGCAGATGGTCGCGTTGCTGGCGCTCTACATCATCATCCTGTTCGTCAGCATCCGCGCGCTGCAAACCGGACATTACTCGCCGGTGTTCCGCGATCTCATCGCGGTTACGCCGGTCATCCCGCTCGTCGGCGTGGTCGCGTCGGTCATTCAATTCATGCTCAGCGTCGACGAACTGCAGCGCCAGATCCATCTCGAAGCGCTCGCAATCGCAGCCGGCGTAACGGCCGCGCTCGCAATCACGTACAGTTTTCTCGAAGGCGTGGGTCTGCCGCATTCTCAGGCATGGTGGGCGTTCGTCTGCGTCGATCTCACGTGGGCGCTTGCGCTGCCATTCGTCAAACGCCGGTACGAATAGATGAAAAACCGCATACGCGTATTGCGCGCGGAACACGAATGGTCGCAAGCCGAAGTCGCGGAGCGCTTAGGCATCGCGCGGCAAACGATCAACGCGCTGGAAACCGGAAAATACGCGCCGAGCCTGCCGCTCGCATTCAAGATCTCAAAGCTTTTTTCACTGCCGGTCGAGCAGATCTTCGACCCCAATTCCGTAGAGGAGTAATCATGAAACGCTTGTTTCTCGCAGGCGCGCTCATCGCGAGCACGCTCTGGCCCGGTGCGCCCGCGAAGGCCGCCATTCCGCCGCCGCTTCCCGCCGCGGCCGCCTCGTTCAACAGCGGAAGCCTGCACGTAGACGTGTACGGAACGCCCGGAAAACCCGCGCTCGTTTTTATCCCGGGCCTTACTTGCGGACCGTGGGAATGGTCCGGCGAAATCGCGCACTTCGCTCCGAATTACACGATCTACGCACTGACACTTCCCGGTTTTAACGGACAGCCGGCAATCGACGGCGACCTGTTCGCGACAGTCACCGGCGACTTTTGGAACTTGCTGCAGACGCGCGGCATCGACAAGCCGATCGTCATCGGTCACAGTTTGGGCGGCACACTGGGTTTCATGCTCGCGGAGCAACATTCGGAACGTTTGCGCGCGCTCATCGCCGTAGACGGCATGCCGGTATTTCCGGGCACCGAAAATCTGCCGCAGGCGCAGCGCGATGCGATGGCCTCGCAAATGACCGCGATGATCGGCTCCATTTCCAGCCGGCAAGCGTTCGAAGCGGCCGAAAAAACCTATTCACTTCCGTACATGATCACTGCGAAAGACGACGTCGCGGCGGTAGCACATTTGGCCGCAGCGAGCGACCCAAAGGCGACCGCGCAGTGGATGCACGACGACTTGCTGCTCGACACGCGGACGCAGCTTGGCGCGATCGCTATTCCGGTGCTGGAAATCACGCCGTTCGATCCAAAACTCGATCCGTTCGGTCCGGCGAAAATCGCCAGCGCGCAACAGAAGCAAGCGTATTACGCGTCGTTGCTCAAGGGCGATACCACGGCGCGCGTCCAGGTAATACAGCCGTCGCGGCACTTCGTCATGTACGATCAGCCCCAGGCGCTGCAGGCGGCGATGGCGTCGTTTCTTTCAGGAATAGGCGGGTAGCCGAGCACAAATCGACGTTGTCGATCTCCTCGGGAGCGCGCCCGCGATAGGCAAACTGCACGTCGTACCAGCAGGTCTGGGTCAACAAGACGTGCAGGTTCTCCGAATCGCCCACGTCCACCACGTTCGCCGAACCGAGCAGGTCCTCGCTCCAGGCGCCGGTCGCATGATGGCCGATGCGAATGACGAAGATCGGCTCGGTTCCGGCGTTTATAAAGGCGACAGTCCGCTGCTGCGGCGCTGCCGCCGCGGGACCGAAAACCGGCACCGCCAGAACGGGTCCTAGTAAGAGGAAGCAAAAAGCGGTCCTCCAGCATAACGGAAGCATCAACACAACAGTTCATGAGCGTCATCGAATTACCTTACTCGCCGGACGTTGCGGCGCAAACCCGGCCTCTCTTCGAGCGCGTCGCGCACGTCATTCCCGAGGTCGAGTGGCCCATCCACGCGCCGTACGTCGCCGAGATCAACCGCCTCAAGCGCGAGCGTAACGCGGTCATCCTCGCGCACAACTACCAAGTTCCGGAAATTTTCCACACCGTCGCGGATATCGTCGGCGACTCGCTGGGCCTTGCAATCGAGGCCTCGCGAACGAATGCGGACGTCATTGTCGTGTGCGGCGTGCACTTCATGGCGGAAACGGCGAAACTGGTCAATCCCGAAAAAACCGTGCTCGTGCCCGATCTGCGCGCGGGCTGTTCGCTCGCGGAATCGATTACGGGCGCCGACGTGCGATTGTTGCGCGAGCGCTATCCCGGCGTTCCCGTCGTCACGTACGTCAATACGTCGGCGGAAGTCAAAGCCGAATCGGATATTTGCGTCACCAGCGGCAACGCGGTGAAAATCGTCAACAGCCTGGGCGCGCAGCGCGCCATTTTCTTGCCGGACGAGTACTTGGCGAAATACGTCGCCTCGCAAACCGGCGTCGAAATCATCGCGTGGAAAGGCCACTGCGAAGTGCACGAGCGATTCACCGGCGCGCAAATCCGCGCGTACCGCGAAGACGACGCCGGGATCATCGTGCTCGCGCATCCGGAGTGCCCGCCCGATGTTCTGGCCGAAGCCGACTACGTCGGTTCGACGCAGGGCATGATCGCGTACGTCGACCGCGAGCGTCCAGCACGCGTCGTGATGATCACCGAATGTTCCATGGCGAGCAACGTCTCGGCGGAGTTTCCCGATACGGAATTCGTGCGGCCGTGCAACTTGTGCCCGCACATGAAGCGCAACACGCTTCCCAAAGTGCTGCATGCGCTGCAGCATCTGCAGTATGAGGTGACGATCGATCCGAACGTTGCCGCACGCGCGCGCCGCGCCGTGGAGCGTATGCTCGCCGTTGCATAATTCGCCGCATCGCCTGCTCGTCGAGCCAATCGTACGCGCAGCGCTTCTGGAAGACATCGGCCATGGCGGCGATCTCACCACCGACGCCATTATCGCGCCGGACGCGCGCGCGAACGCGAGAATCGTGGCGCGCAAGCCCGGAGTGGTTGCGGGCTTGCAGGCGGCATGCCTGGCGTTTGAATTGCTCGATCCAGGCGCGCGCATCACAGTGGAGGCCGGCGACGGCACCCGCATCCAGCCCGGGCAATCCGCCGCGAGCATTTCGTGTACGGCACGCGCGCTGCTCACCGGCGAACGTACCGCGCTCAATTTGCTCTGCCGTCTGAGCGGAATCGCGAGCGCGACGCGATCGCTTGTCGATCTCATCACGGACTACCGCGCGTCGCTGGTCTGTACGCGCAAAACCACGCCGGGGCTGCGCGTGCTCGAAAAATACGCGGTGCGCTGCGGCGGCGGAAGCAATCACCGCTTCGGGCTCGACGACGCCGTGCTCGTCAAAGACAACCACCTCGCGCTCGCCGGCTCCATCCGTAACGCAGTTGCAGCGGTGCGCGAGCGCGTTGGCCACATGGTGAAGATCGAAGTAGAAGTCGATACGCTGGAACAGTTGCGTGAAGCGCTCGACGAGCGCATCGATGCGGTCCTGCTCGACAACATGACGCCGGAGCAACTCACGCAGGCAGTGGCGCTCGTGAGCGGCCGCCTGCTCACCGAGGCCTCCGGAACCATTACTGCCGAGCGCATCGTCGCCGTCGCGCGCAGCGGCGTCGATCTCATATCATCGGGCTGGATTACCCATAGTGCTCCCGCGCTGGATTTTGGCCTCGACGTAGAATTATAAGCGGCATGGACACGCGCAAACCGGCCGACCTCCATTCCCCCGCGAAGGCGAGCCACGATACCGGCACACCGGACGCCCTCGTCGAGTTCATGTCCACCGGATGGCTCGATAAGCCGATGAGCGTTTCGGCCGAGCCTCACCGCGACGGTCACCGCGAGCATCGCCGGCGGCTCTCGCAAGCATATCCGGGCGAATTTTTGGTGATCCCCGCGGGCGATGAAAAAGTGCGTGCCAACGACACGAACTATCGCTTCCGTCCGTCCAGCGACTTCGCATATCTGGTGGGCCCCGGCGAACCCGGCGCGCTGCTGGTCATGGAACCCCGCGAAGGCGGAGGACACGAATCCGTGCTGTTCGTTCCGGCGCACAATCGCGGCACGGCGGAATTTTTCACCGACCGCGTCTACGGGGAACTTTGGGTGGGACGCCATCGCGGCGTCGACGAGAGCCAGTTGTATTACGGCGTCGACCGCTGCCGGCCGCTGCAAGAGATCGCGGAGTACTTGAACGATTTGCGCATTCGCGGCTGTAAGGTGCGCACTGTCGAGGAAGATCACGATCTGTCCGTCATGTTGCACGAGATGCGTCTGGTCAACGACGAGTACGAAACCGCCGAACTGCGCAAGTGCTGCGAGATTACCAAGCGCGCGTTCGAAGACGTGATTCGCATTCTGCCGCACGCGAAATCCGAGCGCGAAGTGGAAGCGGCGTTCTGGAGCCGCGCGCGCATTGAAGCCAACGACGTGGGCTATCTGACCATTGCAGCCGCGGGCGAGCACGCGTGCACGCTGCATTGGTCGCACAACACCGGCGCGGTGCGCAAAGGCGACTTGCTGCTGCTCGACGCGGGCGTCGAAGCGGACTCCCTCTACACCGCCGACATCACGCGCACGCTGCCTATCTCCGGAAAGTTCACGGCCGAGCAGCGCATTGTGTATGAACTGGTGTACGAGTCGCAAAAAGCCGCATTCGCGCAGGTCAAGCCGGGCAACGACTTCCTCGATCCGAATCGCGCGGCGATGCGCGTACTGGCGCAAGGCCTCATCGATCTCGGCATCTTAAAATGCTCGCTGGACGAAGCGCTCGATCCGCAAAAGATGTATTATAAGCGCTACACGCTGCATAACGTGAGCCACATGCTCGGCCTCGACGTGCACGACTGCGCGAAAGCTCGCGAAGAACACTACCGCCACGGCAAACTCAAACCGGGCATGTCGCTCACCATTGAACCGGGGTTGTACTTCCAGCCCGACGACGGCACGGTTCCCGAACGCTTCCGCGGCATCGGCGTACGCATCGAAGACGACGTAGTCGTGACCGCAGACGGCCACGAGAATCTCTCCGCAATGCTGCCGTCGGCGCCGGACGCGGTGGAAGCGTGGATATCGCAGATACAGACGCGTTAATCGTCGTCGACGCGCAAAACGATTTCTTGCCCGGCGGTGCTCTGCCGGTTGCGGACGGTAATCGGATCTTCGAGCCGATCAATCACATCATGCCGCTCTTTGCGTACGTCGTCGCCACGCGAGACTGGCATCCGCGCGTGCATCCGCACTTCGAAGAGCACGGCGGCCCATGGCCGTATCATTGCATCGCCGATACCGCGGGAGCGGAGTTTTCGCCGAAACTCAATCTCAACGGGGTCGATGAGATTTTGAGTAAAGGGATACATCCGCATTCGCACGGCTATAGCGCCTTCGACGCGACGAATCTGGACGAGCGCTTGCGCGCGCGTGACGTGCGCCGCGTCTTCGTCTGCGGCCTGGCCACGGACTACTGCGTGAAAGCTACCGCGCTTGAAGCAGCCGCACACGGCTACGAGACGATCGTGCTGACCGACGCAATCGCGGCCGTAAACGTGCAATGTACCGACGAAGCGGGCGCATTGCGCGAGATGGCGGCCGGCGGCGTGCGCTTTGCCACCACCGAGCAGCTCGCCGCACACGCATGAGCGACGCGCCGAACGTTTATCGCGATCAGGTTCTCGAAGTCGAACCGACCGGCATTGAGTTCGTACGTCCGGAGCAGCGGCACGGCCGGCCGCGCGAACTCTTCGGCTTGTGGTTTTCCGCAAATGCGGAGATAGCCACGTGGATGGTCGGCATCTTCGCCGTTGCGCTGTACGGTACGACACTAGCGGGCGCAGCGTTCGGGCTCATCATCGGCAACCTGCTCGGTTTCGCACTGCTCGGCGTACTCGCAACGTT
>JBKPMZ010000440.1:0-3055 GCA_046732415.1 Vulcanimicrobiota bacterium | reverse complement strand
CGCTTGCGCGCGCTCGCCGCTGCGCGCGGCGTGACACTGCGCTACGAGGCGTCGGTGGCCAGCGCCGTGCCAATCATCAGCACGCTCGATCACGCGCTCGCCGGTGACGAGATCGTGGAGATCGGCGGCGTGCTCAACGGTACGTGCAATTTCATCTTGGGCAAAATGCGCGACGGCAATTCGTTCGGCGAAGCACTGGCGCAAGCCCAGGCCGCGGGCTATGCCGAAGCCGATCCGCGGAGCGACGTGCAAGGGATCGACGCGGCCCACAAACTCGCGATTTTGGTGCAGCACGCATTCGGGCTTCCGGTCATCACCCCGCATATCCGGCACCGCGGTATCGCCGGCATCACCAGCGCGTCGGTGCGGCGCGCGCGCCAGCATGGCTACGAACTCAAACTCGTCGGATACGCGCAACGCGCAAACGAGACGCTCGTCGCGGACGTCGGTCCGGTGCTCGTGCCGTTCACGCACCCGTTCGCAAAAGTCAGCGGCGTCGACAACATTGTGCGCGTCGTCGGCGCTTCCGCGGGTCCGCTGCTATTCAGCGGCGCAGGCGCCGGAAGAGAAGCCGCTTCGTCTGCCGTGCTCGGCGACGTGGTCGCCGCGCTGCGCGTCATTGCCGAACGCCATCATACGCGCGCCGTTGCTGCGGACGCGCAACAAACGCCGTACGTCGATTCGGCGTTCGATCGCTTTCCGGCTTTTGCCGGATTTCCCGTCCTCACCTCACTGTCAAAAGGAGATACTCATGTCGGTTACAGTCCCCGAACGCTCTCCGCGGTTTGACACGGTCGCCGTTCACGGCGGCCACGCGGGCGATCCCGCGACCAAATCGCGCGCAGTCCCCATCTACCAAACAACCTCGTACAAGTTCGACAACGTCGATCACGCGGCCAGGCTTTTCGCATTGGAAGAGTTCGGCAACATCTACACGCGCATCAACAATCCGACCACGGACGTCTTCGAACAGCGCGTGGCGCAACTGGAAGGCGGCGTTGCCGCACTTGGCGTCGCCAGCGGGCAGGCGGCGAACGTCTACGCGCTGCTCAATATCGCGAAGGCCGGCGACCACATCGTGGCGTCAAATTCGCTCTACGGCGGAACGTACAACGCGTTCTCGCACACGCTGCCGCGCTTCGGCATCGACGTAACCCTCGTGGACTTCAGCGATCCGCAGAACATCCGCAGCGCGCTTAAACCGAACACCAAAGCGTTGTTCGCGGAAACGATCGGCAACCCCAAGATCGACGTTCTGGATATCGAAACCGTCGCGCAAGTCGCGCACGAAAACGCCATCCCGCTCATCGTGGACAACACCCTGGCAACGCCCTACTTGGTCCGGCCGATAGAACACGGCGCCGACGTCGTCGTGCACTCGGCGACTAAATTTATTGGCGGACACGGCACGGCGATCGGCGGTGTGATTGTCGACGGCGGCCGATTCGATTGGGCGGCATCCGGCAAATTCGCCGATTTCACCCAGCCCGATCCGTCGTATCACGGCATCGAATACGCCAAGGCGTTCGGCAATCTCGCGTACATCATCAAGGCGCGCGTGCAACTGCTTCGCGACGTCGGCGCGGCGCTCTCGCCGTTCAATTCGTGGCTGCTGCTGCAAGGTCTGGAAACGCTGGGTCTGCGCGTGCAGCGCCATAACGAGAACGCACAGGCCGTTGCCGAGTACTTGGAGCAGCATCCCAAAGTGGAATCCGTCGCGTATCCCGGTTTGCCCTCGCACAGTGCGCATGCGCGCGCACGCCGCTATTTCGACGGCAAAGGCGGCGCGATTCTGACGTTCCGCCTGAAAGGCGGCGCGGATGCGGCAAAGCGTTTCATCGACGCACTGCAGCTCTTCTCGATTCTCGCCAACGTCGGCGACGCCAAGTCGCTCGTCATTCACCCGGCGACGACGACGCACCAGCAACTCACCGCGCAGGAGCAACTCGCGAACGGTGTGGACGGATCGACGATCCGCTTCTCCGTCGGAATCGAGGACAAAACCGACATCATCGCCGATATCGAACAGGCTCTTGCAAGAGCATAACGTCGAGATCGGGCCGTTCGACTTCGCAAACGGCGAACGGCTTCCGTCCGTACGGCAGCGGATCACCACCTACGGTGATCCGCATGCTCCGGCGGTGCTCGTTCCGCATGCGCTCACGGGCAGCAGCCGCGTGCGCGATTGGTGGGGCGAATTGGTCGGCGAAGGCAAACTCATCGACCCGAACGATTGGTACGTCGTCGGCATCAACGCACTGGGGAGCTGCTACGGCTCGACGGGCCCGTCGACCGTAGCGGATTTTCCGTACGTCACCGTTCGCGATATCGTCGCTGCGCAAGCGCGTGCGCTCGACAATCTCGGCGTGAAGCGCCTCGCGGTCGTGATCGGCGCATCGCTCGGCGGCATGCAGGCGCTGCAATGGGCGCTCGACTATCCGTCGCGTGTGGAACGCGCTGTGATGGTCGGCTCGCATGACCATCAGTCCGCAATGGGCATCGCGCTCAACGCAATTCAGCGTGAAGCCATCGAGGTCGATCCGGCGCGCGGCCTTCGCATTGCACGCAAGATTGCGATGCTCTCTTACAAGAGCGACGCGCTCTTCAAACACCGGCACGACCGCCGCGCGGATCGCAAGGGGCGTTTCCGTTTCGACGTCGAGGGGTATCTCGAACACCAGGCCGACGTGTTCGAGGCGCGCATGGATCCGCGCAGTTACGTCGCGCTGACCGAAGCGATGGATTCTTTCGACGTACGCAACTGCGCCAATCCTGTGGATCCACGCCCGCGTCTCCTCTTCGTCGGCATCAGTTCCGACTGGTTGTTTCTTCCGCAAGACGTGCGCGCGGCCGCGCGGCGATTCGGCGCACTCGGCTTCGAGAGCGAGTACGCCCAAATCGAATCCGATCACGGCCACGACGCGTTCTTGGCGCACCCCGAAAGCCTCGCGGCGCTTCTTATAGCGCATGGTATCAGCGCCGAAATTCCGCGTTAACAGCCTGCGCCTGGGGACGTACGCGAAGCGTCAACCGCCCGTCGGCGGCGCCTCAACTG
>JBKPMZ010000439.1:0-3829 GCA_046732415.1 Vulcanimicrobiota bacterium | reverse complement strand
TTCGAGATATTCGCGTACAGCCGGATATGAACGATCTGCTGGTCGCCACCCACGGACGCGGCCTCTATATCCTCGACGACATCACGCCGCTGCAGCACTATCCGCTTGCCAAAGCCGCGATTTTTTCCGTCCGCCCAGCGGTTCAATGGAATACGCATAGCTATTACGCGACGCACGTCGACGGCGAAGGCCCGCCATACGGTGCCATTTTCACGTACTATTTGCCGCAGGCGCAAAAGAACGTGAGTGCGGAAATTCTGGATGCGCACGGACACGTCGTGCGCCGCTTTGACGCCAAAGACATCGGCGGCCAAGCCGGATTCAACCGCTTTACGTGGGACACCACCGGCGAAGCTCCGGTGTCGTGGACGTTCGCGCCGAAATGGAACCAGGGCTTCGATTCCGGTGCGCCGGTCGTCCCAGGCACGTACACCGCCGTCGTGCACGCGGGCAGCACTACGCTGCGCAGGCAGTTTGCCGTGCGGCAAGACCCCCGCACGCACTACACGCTCGTACAACTGCAGCGCACGCACGATGCGGTGCAACTTGCGCTGAACGATTTCTCGCGCGTAAACGAGGCGCTCAACCGCCTTTCGACGGTGATTAGTGAAGCGCCGTCACGCATCACCGCGCTCAACAAGAACAAGCAAGGCGCGCTGGCGCTGCGCGTGGCGGATGCCGCGAGTAAAGCAAAATTGCTGCTGCTTTCGATTACGCAAAATGCGCAAAACGATCAGGACGACGATTTTCTGACCGACATTCTGCGCGAGCGCTGGCAAACGCAGATCGAAACATTCAACTCGCTTACGCCTCCGACGCAAGCGCAGTTGCAAGAGAACGCGGAGCTGCACGCACTCACCAATGAGCGGCTGCGCGCGGTGCGGACCTTTGAGTCCGGAATATTGCGCAGCGTCAACGCTGCGCTTGCCGCGCAAAAGCTCGAACCGCTGAGTAAAGCGACGCAGAAGCCGCCCGCGTAGGCAGGCACTTCCTCGGTGCCGGCGGGTACATAGGAAGCATGAAGTTACTCCACGTTTTGGCTGCGGTCGCGCTTGCGTTCCTTGCCGTGCCGGCTGCAGCCGCCTCGCTTAGCGATCACGACGCCAATTATCTGAAGACCGCGATCCAAATTCAAAACGGACGTTACGCCATGGCTTCGTACGAAGCGCAACATGGCAGCGGCGCCGCGAAGAAGTTCGCGGCCTCGCTCGCATCGCAGGCCGCGCACGATTCGCGCATGCTCGAAAAGCTTGCCGCGCACTACGGCGTCACGCCGGAAAAAGGCCTGCTCATCCAAGACAAGTATCATTACTCCAAACTGGTCGGTATGAGTGGTTCATCGCTCAACAAGCGCTTCGCGCGCGAACTGCGTATCAGCGACCAAATCAATCAGTACACGTACAAGCAAGAGATGAAAGAGGGCGCGAACGGTACTCTTAAAACGCATGCGCAGCATCGCTATGCCGCGGTACAGCACGAACTGACCGCGCTGCAAAAAATGTAGAGCGCGCCGGCCGTCAGGTGACGGCCAGGCCCAAGCGCTCGAGCCGCACCCGAACGCCGTTCGGGGTTCGCGCGAACGTCAACGCGAGATCGTCGATGGAGTTGCCGCTGCCGAATAGCCGGCGCAGCTCCTCGTCGTCTTGCGCGCTCCAGGGTTTGCCCGCGTTGGGATACTTCTCGCGAAGTGCCGCATACGGGCCGGGCCGTTTCTCGGGCACTTCGGCGAGTTCCGCGAGCGCGGCCTCGAGCCGGTCGCAGATCGATTCCATTTTTGCAATAGTCGCGTCGAGAGTCATCGTCACACCCTTTCTTTACGATTGACGTGAGGGAATGATAGGCCGGCCGCCTGCCATACGTGTGGCATTCTGCCGCACCGCGACAACGAGGTGAGCGCCGGCTTGCCGATAATACGGAAGAAGCCGATGGTCGAGATTTTTTACCGCTACCGCGTCCACTCCACCCAAGTCCGCGCCTTCGAGCACGCATACGGCCCGACGGGCCCATGGGCGAAATTGTTCGCGCGTCACCCTGGCTATAAGCGCACGCGCCTGTTTCGCCACAGAGACGAACCCGGCATCTACGTCACCGTGGACGTGTGGGAGACCAAGGCCGACTGGGACGCCTTCCGCCGCCTGTATAGCGAGGATTACCGGCGCCTGGACAAGCAGCTCGGCATGCTCAAACTCGAAGAGCATCTGCTCGGCTTTTACGAAGGCAGCGAGGAGTACCGCGTGCCGCTCGACACGCACGCATAGTCGCGCCATGTAACGGCGTACTGAACTTTCATTATAGCCCGCGCTCTATCGCCTGTGGCACGATCCGTGCAGAGGCCGAGGGGCCGGGTGTGGGACTCGCAAGCGCGCCGCGCCCCGAGGCCTCGGGTGCAGCAAGAGGGGCGGCTTTCCGAGGCGCCAAAGCTGTTCGCGGTGCTTCGGGTAGCCGCCACACATGATGTCGTTCGTCCCCGGCTCGTCGCACGTTTCGCAGCGGCGGCGCTTGAACGCGTGGTGGTCGTCGCCGCGTCCGCGGGCTACGGGAAAAGCACGGCCTTGCGCCAGTATCTGGCGGCTAGTTCCGAACCGTTCGTGCGCTTCGACGTGCGAGCGGAGCACGGCACGCTTTTGGGCTTTGCGCGCGGCTTTGCCGACGCGTTCTCGCATCTCTATCCGCAGTTATCGCAAAACCTTATCGACGCGTATAACGGAGCTCGCGCCGCCGATGCCGCCGGAGAAGAATTGGCTCGTTGGGCGGCTGACGAATTGCGTGCATTCGACGGCATCGTGGCACTCGACGACTTGCATCTTGCGCAAAACGATCCGCAAACGATTGCATTCCTGACGACGCTCATAGAATCGTGCGAGCGCGCGCGTTGGATACTTTGCACGCGATCCACTGCGAATCTTCCGATTGGCACCTGGGCCGTCGACGGCGCCATGACACTGCCGATCGACGAGCGCGATCTCTGCTTTACGGTCGAAGAAACGCACGAAGCTGCCACGCTGCTCGATGGCATTCCCGATGCCGAAGCGGTAGGCGACCTGGTCGAACTGACCCGCGGCTGGCCCGCGGCGCTCGCGTTTGCACTGCGCAGCTCGGCGCATGCCGGGGATGCGCGGCGCTTAGCGGCCGCAACGCGCGACGTGATGTACCGCTATCTTTCGGAGCAAGTGTACGACTCGATTGCGCTAGACGACCGGGAGCTGCTGCAGCACATCGCTTATTTGCCCGACATTGACTTCGAAGTGTTGTCCGCTGCCGGTTTCCCGAATGCACGGAAAAAGCTCGACGGCCTGCGCCGGCGCGTCACGTTTATCGGTGTCGAGCACCCGGAGCGCTATAAGTGCCATGACTTGTTCATCGAGTTCCTCCGCTATCGTGTCGAAACAGACGGCATCGATAGTGCCCGCGCAATTCAACTTAACGTCGCGAACGCGCTCCACCGGCAGGACCGCGTCGCCGACGCTGTACGCGCGTACGCAGCGGCACGTTCTGAAAGTGACGTGTTGCGACTCCTCGTAGCCCACGGCCTCGATCTGAACGATACGGGATACAGCGACGTCATAAGTTTGGCAATTGCAGCGCTATCGCCCGAAACGCAGGCGAGCAGCGCGATTGTCATTGCCTTGCGCGGCCTGCATGAATCTCAAATGGGACGCTTTGACAAGGCTGAGGATCTTTTACGCCGTGCGTTAACAAAGGCAAACGAGCCGTCGCGTGCCGCGGCAATCGGAATCCGGCTTGCCGTCGTTCTCACCAACATATCGCGCGATACCCGTGCGCTGCTTAATGACATCGAGCCCAGCGCGCACAGTACGGAGTTGCGCGC
>JBKPMZ010000438.1:0-12048 GCA_046732415.1 Vulcanimicrobiota bacterium | reverse complement strand
CGCCCATTGCGGAAAATTCCTCACTGCTGCCTCCCGTAGGAGTCTGGGCCGTTTCTCAGTCCCAGTGTGGCTGGTCGCTCTCTCAAACCAGCTACCCATCGTCGCCATGGTAGGCCATTACCCCACCATCTAGCTAATGGGACGCGGTCCCGTCCGAAAGCGGATTGCTCCTTTCATCTATAAGCGATGCCGCTCATAGATCGTATGCGGTATTAGCTAACCTTTCGGCTAGTTATCCCCCACTATCGGGAAGGTTGACCACGCGTTACTCACCCGTCTGCCGCTGGGTATTGCTACCCCGCTCGACTTGCATGTGTTAGGCACGCCGCCAGCGTTAGTCCTGAGCCAGGATCAAACTCTCCATAAAAAATTTTATGGAGCCGTCTTTAGTTGGCTCTCAAATAATCGCTGACATATTAAGGATAGATGCGAATCTATCCGCACCACCGCCCGGCGGTGATGCTAGTCATAAAGTTTGTACGCTCAGATTTCCAAAGGACCGGTGGAACGGAGCCTTTGTTCCTCTGAGTAAAATTCTCAGAAACTGCCAAAACAAAAAACGCCTTTCGGCGCCTGTTGTCTTAGAGTTTTAGAGACCCACAGACTTATGCGCTACTGCACTGTTCAGTTTTCAAGGAACGAACACCGATACCGAACCTCTTCAGTTCGGACCTCGCGGCCTCACTTTTCGTGGAGGGCATCGGAGTCACGACGAGCATCATACCGCGCTGGGGTACGGCTGTCAAGCGCGAATCGAGATTATTTTTTCAGGCGTTTTCGTGCGACTTTTCTCTTGCTCGGCGACGTTGCGCCTTCGCACGATTTCCACAGACGCGCATGCTGCACCAAGCACCCGAGCCGTTTTTCGACTGGTCGTAGAACGCCCAGCGGCAACTGTGTTTGCGGCATGCCTTCAGTCGCGGCCACGTGCCCTGCGCGATCGCGTCATAGACGATCGCGAGAATAGCCGCTATGGCAGCTCCTGCGCCGGAGCCCTGCGCGCGCAGCGCCGGCATGCCCTCCGCCGTGATGTACATCGTATAACCCGCGCGGCCGGCATAGGGTTCCAGCGCACGCCAGCGGTCGGCCGGCTGCCCGTCGCCCGCGTTGGCTTCCAGCACTCCGCGCAGCGCCTCGCGGAACCGCCGCAACTCCGCCAAATCGGCGGCGTCCGCATCGGGACAGAGGCCAGTCTGCACGCACCACTGCGCAAGCGAGTCGTTCGGCCCGAGAGGATCCGCGTCACTCTCGAGTTCGACCGAGTTCACGAAGTCGCGGACGGTTTCAAGCGTCCCAGGGGCAGCGCTGGATGCCATTACGGTGCCATGATATCACCAGCAAATCGACTTGACAAGTTACTATCACCGTCGTACCATATTTGCAGGTTACCATAATAGATTTTGGAGTCTGCATCATGTCACAGTCCAACCCGACCGTCCCCCTGGTTTTTGATTACGTCGATCTGCGCTTGCGTATGCCCGTGCGGCGGCCCGACGACCCGCTGCTTCGCGAAGCGGGGATTACCTTGCCGATTTCACGAGTGCTCTAGCAGAAAGGAACGTTATGCTCTTCGATCACGTCGACATGCGAGTACGGGATCTCGCCCGCGTCCGGCCGCTCTATGATGCCGTCCTTGGCGCGATGGGCTACACCCAGGTCAACGCCGACGAGGAGTCCGCGGGGTACCACCGGCCAGGTGAAACGGGCGCGGAGCCGTTTCTCTGGCTGGTGGCCGACGGCGACCATCGCCCGCCTGAAACGCGAATCGCATTCTCCGCGCAAACGCGCGCCGAGGTCGATCGCCTTTCGGGCATCGCGCACCAAGCCGGCGCGCACGCATTCGAACCGCCGCAGCTCATTCCGGAATATGGGCCGGCGTATTACGCCACGTTCTTCGAAGACGCCGAAGGTAACAAACTCGAAATCTGCTGCCGCCGCCCGCAATAAGGCCTCGTTGCCTCGGCCGTCCTTCGATACCTCAGGATGACAAACGCGCTTGCGCGCTATGCCTTAGGATGACATGCAGTGCGAACTAGCCGCGGACGAAAAAGGCCTTGAGATACTCGGTTTCCGGCATGGCCGGGTGAATCGGATGGTCCGGTGCGTGCGCGTGTTTTTCCAGCAGTTGAACGCGGCGGCCGGCGTCTTTAGCGGCCCCGAGAATCGCGCGCTGCAGCATCGCTTGCTCGAGATGGTGCGAACACGAACACGACACCAAGATGCCGTCTTCGGCAAGTACGTTGAACGCCAACCGGTTTAGCCGCTCGTAGTGCGCTTGACCCGCCGCAACGTCTTTGCGCCGTTTGATGAGCGCCGGCGGATCGACGATGACAACGTCGAAGCGCCGGCCGTCGGCCGCATACTGGGACAGTACGTCCAGCGCGTCTCCCAATCGAGTATGTACGTCCACGCCGTTGCGCGCGGCGTTCTCCTGCGCGTACTCCAGTGCCAGCTGCGAGCTGTCGGAACACGTGACTTCGCTTGCGCCAAAGCGTGCCGCGCGTACGCCCCACGAACCGATGTACGAATACATGTCGAGTACGGTTCGTCCGCGCACATAGCGCGCCAAGCGCGAACGATTGTCACGCTGATCGAAAAAATACCCCGTCTTCTGCCCTTTGCGCAGCGGCGCGGAAAACACCGCGTTATCTTCTTCCACGTCCGCAGCGTCCGGAACGTCGCCAATCGCTTCGTCGAACTCGTCGATACCCTCGATTTGCCGCACGGAACCTGCGCTGCGCAATAAAATGCCGCGCGGTTTGAGCGCCGTTTGCAGTGCTTCCACAATGGCAGCGCGCATTCGCACGATCCCCGCGGTATTGAGCTGGGCAACCAGAACGTCGCCGTAGCGATCGACCACCAATCCGGGACACCCGTCGGACTCGCCGTACACGGCGCGATAGTGCGGCGTTGGGTAGACACGATCGCGAAGCGCCACGGCGCGTCGAAAGCGTGCCGCCCACCATTCGCGATCGATCGTCGCCTTCGCGTCGCTCGTGAGGATCCGCGCGCAGATAAGCGCACCGGGATTGACGTACGCCGTTCCAACCGGCTTGCCGAACGCGTCGCGCACGACCGTAATTTCGCCTGGGGTGAACGCCGTCAGCGGGGAGCGCGCGATGTCCACTTCGTTGCTGAACACCCACGCATGGCCTAAGCGCACGCGCCGGTCGGCGCGCGGCAAGAGAAACAACTCGCCCACGCTAGGCGGCCGGCTCCGCGCGCATGCGCCGCAGCAGTTCGCGTTCCTGGCGCGCAAGCGAATCGACGACGGCGAATTGCGCGCGAGCGCGATCCAAGTTCTGCTTATCGTGATGCACGCGGAAGTACACGTCACCGTTCAAATAGTCTGCCAAGAAGCGGATGCCGTTTTCAAACGCGAGCACTTTGCCGGCGGTGACGAATGCCTCGCGCTCGTCGGACGTGAGCATCGCACCCGCACCCGCGACAAAACCGTTCGCGACAGCTTCGAACAGATCGGGGTCGACGTGCACTTTCGACGCGTCGGGCTCGTCTTCGGCCGCGCGAGTGCTCGCCGTGCGTACGAGCTCGCCGACGTCGTACAACGTGAGCCCGGGCATAATGGTATCGAGATCCAAAATGCAGATCGCCTCGCCGCTGCCGCGATCGAATAACACGTTGGTGATCTTCGTGTCGTTGTGCGTTGCGCGAATCGGTACGTTTCCGGCCGCGGCCACGTCCTGCAGCGCCGTGCACAGCGGTTCCAGACGAAGCGCGCTCGCGATTTCGCCTTCCGCCGATGCGGCGCGGTTCTGGACGTCGCTGTCGATCGCGCTCAGCAGCGCGTGAAAGCGCGCGGGCGTATCGTGAAAGCGCGGCAGCGTTTCGTGCAATTCTGCCACCGGAAAATCGTCGAGCAACGCGGCGAACTCGCCGAACGCACGCGCTGCGGAAAACGCTTCAGACGGCGTCGGCGCCGTACCGTAGCACACGGTATCTTCGATGAACGGATAGGTTCGCCAGTAATCGCCGTGCGTGGTCACGAGCATCTCCAAGCCGTCTCGCGTCGGGAGCAGCCGAAGCACGCGGCGTTCGATGTCCGGCGTATTGCGCGCGAGCAGTTTCTCGCGAACATGGCGCGTGACGGCCGAGATATTTCTCGTCAACGCATGCGGGTCGCGGAAAATACTGACGTTGATGCGCTGGTGCACGTATCTGCGAGGCCCGCTCGAAGCCGAATACGTGGCGAAGTACGTGTCGTTGATGTGACCGCCATGGTAGCGTTCGCAGCCGACATATGCGCCGTCGAGCTGGAAATGAGCACCGATTTCCGCAAGCATTAGGTGCCCTATTGTACGAAAACCCGGCAATCGCCTCGATGGCTGCATCCAGGAGATCGGCGCCCGCCCGGAAGGCCGGCAGGCAAGACCGCCGTGCGTCCGCCGTGCCGCAGCTCGCCGGACGATTCCGCGTTACAATGAAGCGGTCATGAAATACTTCCCGTACGCGGTGGTCGCGTTGTCTCTTCTTTGGCCGCTGCACGCCGTAGCGTCGCCCGCAGTGCAGGGTGCGTCAACATATGAAGCCACTTCTTCTCACGCACCGAGCGTGCGCGATCTGCTTCCGGCGCCGGGCAGCACGCTCAAAGCGTTCTTCCCGCGGTTTTCCGCGACGCTGCAAACGCACGGCGCGCCGCTGCGCCGGCAGAGCATTCATCTTTACGTCGACGGGCGCGACGTAACTCCGGCGGCAACGCTAGACGGCGACATGGTTACGTACATTCCGCAAGAGCGGATGCGCGCCGGCTGGCACGACGTGTTTCTCGAAGGATCGGATTCCGCGAGCAATGCGTTCAGCCAAGCATGGGTCTTTCGTTCGCAAAACCCGGACATCGATATCCCGATGGGTGCGGACGGCGGTTTCGCATTCGTGCCGGTGGGATTGCACAGCCGCTTTTCCCACTTCTTTCTGATATCGCCGTTCGACGGCGTGGGATTGCTGCAATTGTGCGGTTTCGAAATCCCGCTGCACCACGCACCCGGCACGCCGGTGTTTTTCCTAACGGTTCCGCTCACGCTCGGAACCGCGCTCCTGAATTGCAACCCGGGCTTGGCATTTACGCCATTCCAAGCGGGCATCGTGGGGCTAAACCCCATCTTCTTTCCAATCGCGATCGCGGGTCCCGGATTTTTCGAGCATGGCCCCATCCATCGCCGCCGGCCGCTGACAGGCATCACCTCGACGATGCCGGCATATCGCGCGTCGATCATGCCGATCTATCGAACGGCGCCGACGATGCCAATCTATCGGACGACAACCATGCCGCGAACCATGCCGATTTTTCCGATGACGCTCGGTCCCGCGATACCGGTACGTCCAAGCGCGCCAATGCCGGCGGCGGGCGCGCCAGTGCCGGCTGTGAACATTCCGCAGCCGTACATTCCGCACTGACGCGCTGCGCGCGCTAGGCTTTACGCGAGATCGACTTGGCTTGCTGGAAGAGCAGCAGGTAATCGTGCCCGCCGGCCTTGCTGTCCGTGCCGGACATGTTGAAGCCGCCGAACGGATTGCCGCCGACGAGCGCACCCGTGCACTTGCGGTTGATGTACAGGTTGCCGACGAAGAACTCGCTCTTTGCGCGTTCGATCTTGGCTTCGTCCGTGGAATAGACGGCGCCGGTTAAGCCGAACTCCGTGTTGTTCGCTATCTCGAGCGCGTGATCGTAATCGCGCGCTTTGATGATTGCCAGCACGGGCCCGAAGATTTCTTCCTGCGAAATAACTGCGTCGGGCGCGACGTCGGCGATCACCGTCGGTTCCAGAAAATAGCCGTTACTGCCGATACGCTTGCCGCCGGAGATCAACCGGCCGTTCTTCGCGCCGATCTCGATGTATTTCTGGATCGAGGTCATGGCGCGCTCGTTGATGACCGGCCCCATCCAGTTGCGCTGCTCGCTCACGTCGCCAACGGTAATCTTTGCAACGCGCGCTTTGAGTTTCTCGACGAATTGGTCATAGAGTTTTTCGTCGACGATCGCGCGCGAACACGCCGAGCACTTCTGGCCCTGAAAGCCGAATGCCGAAACGGCGACGCCTTCGACGGCGGCGTCCAGATCCGCATCTGCCGCAACGACGATCGAATCCTTACCGCCCATCTCGGCCACGACTCGCTTGATCCATTTCTGACCGGGCTGCGTCTTTGCGGCGCGCTCGTTCACGCGCAGACCAACTTCCTTCGATCCGGTGAACGAAATGAAACGCGTAAGCGGATGATCGACTATGGCATCGCCGATGACGCTGCCGCTGCCGGGCACGAAGTTCACGACGCCCTTCGGTACGCCGATCTCGTGCAGCAGATCGACGAACCATGCCGCAATCACCGCGCTGTCGCTCGACGGTTTGAGCACGACCGTGTTGCCCGTCACCAGTGCCGCGCACGTCATGCCGGCCATAATCGCAAACGCGAAATTCCACGGCGGAATAACCACACCGACGCCGAGCGGAATGTAGCGCAGTTCGTTTTCCTCGCCCGGAATCGGCGTAATCGGCTGCTTGCCCGCGTACCGCAGTGCCTCGCGAGCGTAGAACTCCATGAAGTCGATTGCCTCAGCGGTATCGGCGTCGGCTTCGACCCAACTCTTTCCGACTTCGTACACCATCAGCGCGTTGAAGTGATACCGGCGCTCGCGCGTGAGTTCGGCGGCTTTGAACAAGAACGCGGCGCGCTCTTCCGCCGTCGTGTTCTTCCACGTGCCGAAACGCTCGTGCGCGATCTCGATCGCGCGATTCGCTTGCTCCAGCGATGCGGACGATATGTCGCCGACGACGTCGCTGGGATTCGAAGGATTGAGTGACGGGATCGTCTTGTCGGTGAAGATACGCTCGCCGTCGACCAGCAGCGGATAGTTCTTGCCGAAACCGGCTTTGACCGATGCGAGCGCGGCCTGCATGGACGCAACGTCCGCGGGATCGGTGTACAGTTTAATCGGCTCGTTGGAAAACGGTGCAATGCGTTCGGCGGTCGTGCTCAAGATGAAACTCTCTCCTCTATAAGGGCGCTGCTCGGGCAGCCCACCTATCTTAACCGCAATGACTTCCCTGCAGTTACGACCTTCCCCCTACGGCCGCGTCGCCCGCCTGCCGCCAGCCGTCGCCCGCCCGAAGGAAGCGGGCGCCGGGCGCCGTGGAACATCACCGCATGAGCGGCATTCGGGAACTCGACGAGCGTGACTTCGATGCGCTGCTCTCGCTTTTCGAACGGGTGGCCGGCGAACGGCGCTGGATAGGCACCGAACCGGGGTTCGACCGCGAGCAGTACCGGAGTCGTTGGCGCAAGATGTTGCGCGGCGAAGGCGCGGGATTCGTATGGGCAGAGCTCGAGCGCATTGCGGGCTACATCGGCGTCTATCCGCACGAAGAGTACGGCCACGTGATCGGCATGCTCGTCGACGAACGCTTTCGCGGGCGCGGAATCGGTAAAGCGCTGCTGACGCGCGTCATCGAGTGGGCGCGCGCTGCCGGACTTGCGGAGATCAGCTTACTGGTGTTTCCGCACAACGAACGCGCGCTCGCGCTCTATCGCAATGCCGGCTTCGAACAGCGCGACTATTACCCCGGCGACGTCACACGGCAAACCGGCGAAGTGTGGGATTCGATGTTGATGACGAAACGGCTGTAAGGACTTTTGCCTCTCCGAAGCGGCGGTACGCCCGCCCTATACTGGCGCTATCTCCCGGGAGACCGCAGATGAAGAATACACCCGATACGACGGCGAGCACGCGCGGCGTCACGCCGGCAACCAATCCGATGAACCTCACGTGCACGACGATGAACGCAGCACAGGCCGCGCCCGACGCGGCGCCGAGCATGGTGCGCATCATCATCCATCGCAATGGAAAGGTACCGCCGCCGGGTGAGGGCTGGCTGCCGTTCGTCGAACCCGATGCGAACATCACGTATCAGTTTCTCGACGAAAACACGGACCCGCCGACGCCGTTCGAACTCAACGGCGCGGGCGTGGCGATTTACTACAAAGAGTAGTCCTCGAGCATATCGGCAACCGTGCGCTGCACCGCATCGCGCGCACGGTCCGTTGCCGGTGCGACGTCCGCAAGCGCGGCAAGATCTTCACGCAGTTCATGTACGATCTCGTAGACGTAGCCGTGCTCTGCTCGTATCGCTCTAGCTAGGCCCAGGATCTCGCGCGCACGCGATTCACGTCCGCCGCGTAAGTACAGCACGGCGAACACTTCCATGCACCCGATGAACAGCGAAGGCACGTTTACGTCGCGCGCGAGGCCCAGTGCTTCACGCGCGTACGCGATAGCCGCCTGCGCGTCGCCGCGCCGTATCTGCAGCACCGCAAAGTTACACAACACCTCGACCTGATCGTGGCGGTCGTCGAGCGCGCGTTTCATCTCCAGCGAGCGCTCTAATGCCGACGCGGCCTCGTCGAAGGAACGCTCGTGCATTGCAATCTCCGCGCGCAGCGTCCAAAACGTCGCGAGCCGGTCCGCGTGCTGTGCCGACGTGCACAGCGCCATCCCGCGCTCCATAGAGGCTTTTGCCGCCGCGAAATCGCCGCGGCGCTTTGCCGTCTGGGCGAGATTGTAGAGCGCCGTGATCGTTCCGATTTCGTGATGCGTCTGTTCGAAGATGCTCAGCGCTTGACTGTACAGACGATAGGCCTCGTCTTCGCTTCCCGAGCGCTGTTCGATGACGGCGAGATTGTGCACCGCTTCAGCGGTGCCTTGGCGATCGCCGAGTTCTTCGAACAACGCCCGTGCCTGCAGACTCAACTCGCGCGCCGCGGCATAGTCGTCTTCGATCGTCGCGAACGTTGCGGCGCGGCGCAGCAACTTGGCGTGTACAATGCTTTTTGAATCCGCCGCGGCGGTGCAGGCGCGTGCGAGCCACGAACGCGCTTCCGAGATGCTGCAATGCTGCTGCCAGTACATGCCGACTTTGAGCAGCATTTCAAACGCCGGAGCCGGATCCTCGCGCGAGAGACCGCAGTCCAGTGCCGCGCGCACGTTCGGCATTTCAACCGCAAGGGTCCGAAGGTAGCTCTGCTCCTCCTGCGGCGAGTTCCACGTTCCCCAGCGCTCGGCCAGCGCGCCATAATAGTCGAAATGCGCGTTACGTGCGATCGCAATCTCACCGGACTCCATGAGCTTCTTTCGAGCGAATCCGTGCATCGCTTCCGGCAGGCGGTAGCGCATTTCGTCGCCGGCGGCCTCCGCGGCGACGAACGATTTATCGACGAGCGCATCGACAAGCGCATAGGCCGGATCGTCTTCCTCGCCCGCCCACGCAACGGACTCGCATGCCTCGAGCGTAAAGCCGCCCTCGAACACGGACAGCAATGCGAAGAACCGCTGCTCCTTGGGATTGAGCAGCCGGAAGCTCCATTCGATGGTCGCCTCGAGGGTGCGATGGCGTGCTTCTTGCGAAGAATCTTTTGACGCAAGCATCGGAAGGATGGCGTTCAGGCGCGCGTCGAGTTGCCGTGTCGTAAGCGCCCCGATGCGTCCCGCGGCAAGTTCTATCGCCAGTGGAAGCCCGTCGAGCCCTTTGCAGATGTGCCGGATGTAGGCATCGGTGAGTTCCAAATTTGCACGGTTCACGAAGAGTGCTTGTGCGTCTTCCCCGGTGAGCGGACCGATTCGCACCACGCGCTCTCCGGTTACGTGCAGCGGTTCGCGGCTTGTAACCAGCATCGTGAGGCGCGGGCACGACGTTAGTAAGACGCGGGCGATCTCCGCAGCCGCCGATAAGACGTGCTCGGCGTTATCGAGGAGAATACACGCGCTCTTGCCGGACAACTCGCGCACGAGCGTTTTCTCGAGCGCTTCACCGCGAACGCCCGCAATCTGGAGCGCGGATGCAACGTTTTGCACGACGAACTCCGGATCGGAAACGTCGGCAAGACGCGCGATCCAGCATCCGTCGCTGAACGAGGCGATCGTATCCGCGACCGCTTGCAGTGCCAAACGCGTTTTACCGACGCCTCCGACACCGCAGATCGTGACGAGCCGCTCGGAGCGCAGCAGTTCGTGCAGACGTCGCAGTTCTTCCGCGCGTCCGACAAAGGCGGATATTTGCGAGGGTAGATTATTTGGATGCGCGTCGAGCGAGAGCGGCGGCGGAAAAGCGGCAGCCAGGCCGCCTGCGGAAATTTGAAAAAGATGCTGCGGCTGCGCCAGGTCTTTCAAGCGGTGCGCGCCGAGATCGGCGAACGTGCATTCCTCTTGCAACTGCCCGCGAACGGAATCCACCGTTGGCCCGGACACGAGAATTTGTCCGCCGTGCGCGGCTGACATCAGGCGTGCTACGCGGTTGAGCGTCGCGCCGAAATAATCGCCGCCTTCGCTTATCGCTTCACCACTGTGGATGCCGACACGCACTTGTAGCCGGCCCGCTTCTTCGGGCCATTCTTCTGCTTGCATTGCGCGCTGCACGGCGATGGCCGCGCGCACCGCATCTACGGGATCGTCGAACGCGCAGCAACAGGCGTCGCCGACGGTTTTGAAGATGGCTCCATGATACGCGGCGATGCACGACGCGATGATATCGTAGTGCCTGGCGACCGCTTGCCGTGCTGCTTGCGGCGCGCGCTCCCACAATCGCGTGCTGCCCACGATGTCCGTGAACACAAACGTATGCAGGGCCTGCGCGACTGCGACGGGCGCCATGGCAACATTATGGCTTGCCGCGGTAGCGAGTGTCTAGCTCACGAGCGAACGCGCGAACGCGCCCACGCGCTGCGCCGCTTCCTCCCGCGTCGTGCCGGCGTACGCGTCGATCAGCGCGCTGCCGACGATGACGCCGTCCACCAAACCGCGCACTTCGTGCACGTGTTCGCGTTTGCTGATACCAAAGCCGACGGCAAGCGGTTTATTGGTCACCTCGCGAAGCATCGCCACTTGTTTGCGCAGCGGCGAAAAATCGGGCGCCGCGCCGGCGCCCGTTACCCCAAGACGCGAAACCACGTACACAAAACCGCGCGACTCGTCGGCGATGCGCTTGGCACGTTCGCGCGGCGTGGACGGTGCAACCAGGAGCGGCATCTGCAGCCCGTGCCTGGCAAGCCCCTCGCGCAGCGCATGAGCTTCTTCCAAAGTGATATCCGGAACGATGACGCCCGCCGCTCCCGCATCCGCCGCATCGTGCGCGAAGCGATCGATGCCATATTGATATACGGGATTGAAATACGTGAACAACACGATGGGCGGTGCACCGCGCACGATCGCTTCGCGAACCAGCTGCAATACCTGCGCAATGCCGGCGCCGCCGTGCAGCGCGCGAATGCCGGCGGCAGCAATGGTCGGTCCGTCGGCAAGCGGATCGCCGTAGGGAATGCCGAGTTCAATCGCGTCGGCACCCGCATCACCGAGTGCGGCAATGATACGCGCGGTCGTGTCGAGATCCGGATCGCCCGCCATGACGTAGGGTATGAACGCGCAATGGTGCGGTTTGAAAATCGCCTCGATACCCTCAGGATGACGCATGTTGTACCTGGGCGATGTCCTTGTCTCCGCGGCCGCTGAGATTCACCAGAATGAGATCGTTGGCGTCGCGTTCCTGCGCGAGTTTGCGAGCGAATGCGATTGCGTGCGCGCTTTCGAGCGCGGGGATGATGCCTTCCATGCGAGAGAACTCGAAGAACGCCTCGAGCGCCTCGCGATCCGTAACCGGCACATAGCTCGCGCGGCCGGACGCCTTGAGATAGGCGTGCTCGGGCCCGACGCCGGGATAATCCAAACCGGCGCTGATCGAGTGCGTTTCGATTACTTGGCCTTCCGGCGTTTGCAGCAAATACGAACGCGACCCGTGCAACACTCCCACGCTTCCAGCGGTAATGGCCGCCGCGGTGCGGCCCGTTTCGATACCCTCGCCCGCGGCTTCGACGCCCCAGAGCCGCACGTCCGGATCGTCGATGAAGCCGGCGAAAATGCCCATCGCGTTACTGCCGCCTCCCACGCACGCAACCACGTCGGACGGCAAACGCCCGAATTGCTCCAGGCACTGGCGCCGCGCTTCGACGCCGATCACCTTTTGAAACTCGCGCACCATGTACGGATACGGA
>JBKPMZ010000437.1:0-12776 GCA_046732415.1 Vulcanimicrobiota bacterium | reverse complement strand
GCCCCGGAAACGATCGCGGCTGCAACCGACGTACTTTCGACAACGTGGTAGCTCGGATTGGTGGTGGTCGACGTAGCGTCTTTATCCAGCGCTATGACGTCTCCCGGGGCCGCCAAGCAGTAGTTCATGCTCAGACCGCATTGATTAGAATAGCTCGCGAGCTGGTTTGGACTGTTGCTGTTCAGGGCGACTACGGTGAGCCAGCCCTTCAGATGAGGATCATCGGCTACACTAGGCAGAGCAGAAAGCGTCGAAGGCATTGTCTGCGAATCATCGCCGGCGCCGAACACCACCAAACCACCCCTCCAGCCGGTCGCTGGATTGGGATTGACAAACGCGGAATAGACCGAGTCGAACGCTTGTGTAACGGCGGTGTCATCCACGCTCCAGTTCACGAAATTCCAAGCGTTATCCATCACATTGGTGTTGCTGCTCATGAGATCGCTGTTGATGTCGGAGAAAAACTCGGCGTCCTGCGGATCGGTGGCTTGCACCGTTGATCTATCTCCATTGTCGGGGACGACACGTGCCGATACCAGATTGGCCGCTGGAGCGACACCGCCAGCGAACTGCGCAAAAGACGTGCCGGCGGCAATCTCCGAGATCATTGTCCCATGGCCCGCCACATCATCTATTGAGGTGTTGTTTACGCCCGGATCGACATACATCAGCTCCTGCAGCACACGGCCGGAGACTGTCGGATTGCTGCGCATGATGCCACTGTCTACCACGCCGATGATAACACCCGAACCGGTAAAACCTTGATCGTGCGCGGCATAGGTGTTGGTAAGAGACAACTGCGCATCGATTGGGGGGTGTAGAAAGCTTCCGACGGGTGGAACGGTTGGAGACGGTGATGGCACTGGCGCGTTTCGTGGAGGAGAACCGCTTCCGCATGCACTCAGCACGGCCACGCCGATGATCAGTGCCAACTCGGGACGGCGAAGCCGAAGCTGCAAACGTGCCGTTCCATCGGCACCGCGCGTCCTGGCCGTCAACCATCGATGCATTCGGATTGCTTTTGTCACCACACCCTCCCCGCTACTGTCACGCTGAGCTTTCCGCCCTGTTTGAGACCAACGCATCTTATTCCGATATTCTATGACAGGGTTTTTTAGGCGCAGCGGGTGCTTCCCCGCTGCCATGTTACCACCACCCCGCATTGACTCGCCACGCTAGTCGTGTGCCTGAAAGATTTTATGCCACGGTTCAGCCTACTGCAGTTCACCCGCGTTCATGGCCGCAGTACATCCCAGATACGCCATCAGCTCTGTCGGCCGACACAATATGTTCGGTCATCCAGCGCCATCGACGATTCAAACACTACGTCGATTCGGTGTCAACATCTACCGCACGGATCAGAACGGTGCAGTCTGCATTTCGACTGACGGTACGTCGCGCTCATTGCGCGTGCTGCGCACGGTGCCGGCCATGTAGGAGAAAGTGTATGGCGATCCGGGCGCTACATAACCGTTGGTGATAATGGAGGAGTCTGTCATTGCGGGCGCGGTGGTCTTGCATTAGCCCGTGCTACTTGCCGTCCCCAGGAAATGAGCTCCGGCGTGCAGTCATCGCGGGCTATCTCACATTGGATCAACGTCGGCCCCTCAAGATTGGCAAGTGCGGCAGCAATACCAGCGGCAAGTTCCTCGCCGGTTGCGGCGCGGAGCCCGAGCCCGCCGCCTTCACCCGCGTTGAACGCATCCATCAACCCGGCGTAGTTCCAATTCTTGATGTTGTTGTAGGGACCGTCATGGATTTCGACCTCGATTGTGTAGCCGTGATTGTTCATGAGGAAGATAACCACGGGCAGCTTACGGCGAACCATCTGCGAGACTTCTTGCGCCGTCAGCTGAAACGACCCATCACCGATCATCGCGAGCACGCGTCTTCCGGCGGCGCCGACGGCATAGCCGAATGTGGCGGGCACCGACCAGCCGATCGAACCCCATTGCATTTCGATCTCAAATCGCGCGCCGTGCGGCAATTGCATGGCCAAGCCGTTGAACCAGGAATCTCCCGTTTCGGCGATGAGCGTGGTGTTGCCGTCGATGACCTCTTGGATCTGACGTACGACTTCGGCGCGCGTCAAGTTCGCATTGCCCGGCGCGGCAATCTCTTGCGCCTGCTGCCGGCGCATGCGCTGGTATTCGACCATTGTTGCATCGCGTTTTTCTACCTTACGCGCGAGGGCCGACAGGAAATCGCGCAAATGCACGCGGCTGAAGTCGTAGCCTTCCCAGTAGACGCGTTCGTTATGAGCCGTCAAGTTACCGGGACCGCTCGGCACGCAGGTCCAGCCGACAGTGGAATAGTCGTTAAAGATCGTGCCGATGCATACCGTACTGTCGGACCAATCCACAATCTCCCGCGCGCCGAGCGAGCTGACCTCGCCCAGATACATGCCGGCATATTGCGGATGACTTTCCGGAAAAAAGCCCTTTGCGGCGGCCATGACGGTAACGGCGCAGCCAAGCGCCTCCGCGAGCTCGATCACCTGCGTTTCCGCGCCCGCTGCCCGAACTCTGCTGCCCACGATGAGTACCGGTTTACTCTTGCTGCGCAGGAACGCCGCAGCTGCGTCAACGGCAGCCTGCAATGTTTGCTGATCGCTCGGGACTTGCGCTATAACGGAACTGATTGGACCCGGCTGCGCACACGGTGCGTTCGCGATGTTGCACGCGATCTCGATATAGGCGGGTTTTTTCTCGCAAAGCGCAGAGCGAATTGCGTAATCGATTTGGTACGGAGCGTCCGTGGCCGACGTAATGGAGACTGCCGCGCACGTAACTCTCTTCGCGATTTCAAGTTGATACAAGAAATCGTGCGTAGCCAACGTATGATGCAGCAGATGCTCCGTCGCGTAATCGTTCGTATTCGGTGCGCCGGAAACCAGGATGACCGGCAGGTTTTCCGCGTACGCGCCGGCGATCGCATTGATTGCCGAGAGGCCGCCGACGCTAAACGTAACCACCGCCGCAGCAGCGCCGCATGCGCGCGCATAGCCCTCGGCGGCATACCCGCAATTCAATTCATTACAGCTCGCGACTTGCTCGCATTCAGGCACCTTGAGCAATTCATCGAGCAGCACCAAATTGAAGTCGCCCGGCACGACGAAATGATGTTTGAGGCCGATTTGGGCAAGGCGCGTCGCAAGATAGGTGCCGACGGTATACATGGCGCTCCTCTCCGGGTATGGCGCTCACAAAGAAAGGAGAACGGCCCCGCAAAAGGTCGTGCTCTCTCTTGCGCCGAGTACGGCTGGAAGACCTTCGAAGGATGGAATCATGAATCCGTTATTTGACATCAAGTCTCGATTGGCAATGGGTTATTCTTCGGTCATCGCCAGCCGGCTCGATGTAGGACTTTCCGCGCCGGTTACTTTTCTTCACAGCAGCGCGCAACTGCACTGGAGACCATTGCACGCCATCTGCGCAAGAATCCGGAAAGCACATTCGAACCACTTGTCAAGCGCCTCGTTGACGAGAAATTCACAACCTTAAGCGTCATAACGCTGCTTGACTTGATCGAGGCAACAGCTCACGAATCCCCCATGGCGATCGACATCGCGTTGAGCGCTGCGGGGTTGTCTCTGAGCGGTGTTCTTCGCGCAATCGGGCAAATTTCACCGGAGCGCTTAAACGATCAGGACCCATCGGAAAAGACCCTGGACCTGCCCAAGTACGCGGTAGTAATCGAGGGCCCAGGCTTCCACGACGAGACAAATCGCTTCCCCACGCTGCTTCAAGCACAAATTACGCTCGAAAGCATCGACGTAATGCGCACAATGGCGCCCATCCCAAATTCAGAAGAACTCGCCGGATTAGAGTCTCCCGCGCAGCTATTACAAGCAACTCGAATTTTCGTTAAGGATCTGAGTCCGTTTTAGGACTGTGAACGCATCGCGATACGTACGTTATTGTGCTAAATAAACCACGAGTCGGCGCATCACAAGCGTGGACTGATAACCGATACTAGGAGCATAATGCTGCAGATTATCCTTAGCGCGCTGCTTTCCGCAGACCAGGCGGTCCAGGCATCAATGCGTGCGCAAAGCGTACCTGGCGCACAAATCGCTATTAGCGATGGCGACAAACCGGCGGTCGACCGGGGCTATGGCGACCGGAATATACGCACGCGCGTGCGCGTTACTCCACACACGCGTTTTGAGATCGGTTCTATCACCAAGCAGATGACGGCGGCTGCCATATTGCAACTGAAAGAGCAAGGCAAGCTCAAACTCAGCGACCCGCTTGGAAAGTACCTTCCTCAATATGCGCCTGGACAAAAAGTCACCCTTGAGCAGCTGCTTTGGCACGTGAGCGGCATTCCCGATTACATGTTCGTCAACGGCTTTCCGTATTTTTGGAATCTGACGAAGACCTCACCGGGAGGCTTAGGTGGTGTCTTATCTCTGATCGGTAGTGCATCACTGCAATTCACTCCGGGCACGCAATACGCATATAGCAACTCAAATTACGTTTTACTCGCGGGAGTAATCGAACGCGTATCACACATGTCGTGGCAGGATTACCTCCGCACGAACATTTTTGCGCCGGCTGGGATGGCGCATACGACATTTATGGAAGACGAGCAAACGCTTCCAGACATGGCGACCGGGTATCGCAGGAGCAACGCTTCACTATCACCCGGACGCTGCATGTGCGGGTGGGCTTTTGGCGATGGATCTGTTGTGTCCACCGCCGGCGATCTCGTCAAGTGGGACGAGGCGTTCTTTGCCGGTAGAATCGTCTCTATGGACGACGTGAAGCTCGCGACGACCGCTCACATTTTGCCGTCGGGCGAATCGACTGGCGAGGGATTTGCATGGAAGGCGGACACATACGACGGCCAAACGCGTTACTTGTATACTGGCCGGACGTTCGACTTTACCGCTGAGAATGAATATTTTCCCGCATTGCGCCAAGCAGTCGTGGTTCTCACCAATACTGCGAACGAGCAAGCGAACCTCATAGCCGGCGCGGCGTTCGAGGCGTTGCATCCCGCCATCGCCGCGGAGACGCGTAGAGTCGCCTACGGCGAAAATCCACGAATTACCGCGCTCGTGCGAGAATGGATTGGCCGCCTTCAGAACGGTAATGTCGACGTTTCGAAGATAGACGCTCAATTTGCGCGTGACGGTGTGCCCGCAGACGAAAACGTGCTAAAGCCGTTTGGTGCGCCAACGGCGATTGTTTATAAGAAAAATAACGCCGATCGTTTTGGAGCGCACTATCTCTATTTAGTGGATTTCCGAGGCGCTTCGTTCCTCGTGGCAATGTCGCTCGAACAAAACGGCAAGATATCCGATATTAGCTTACTCGCAAGATAAAACAGAGCGGTTGCGGCCGGATCGATAGTGGCGCTGAGTGCGGCCCGATCAGCGGATTACGCGACCCTTTGAGCGCGGGCTGAGTTTTTGGGTTGTGCAGAGTCAGTTGAAGACCGCGGGGACAGGTTGGAGGCCGGCGTCGACAGTGCCGCAATCGCGTCACGAGGTGATGCATTTACGACGCTGTAATGCACGTCACATGATGCGTTCGCTCGTTGCTTTCGTCGTACTCACTGCATTCGCGGCATCGACCGCCGCCGCGGCATCATTGTCCACCGGCAACATGCACTGGCGCGAAACCGGTCCGGCTGCTCCGGGCGGACGCGTGACCAGCGTCGCTGGAACGGCGCACGATCCGAACCTCTATTACATCGGATCCGCCGGCGGCGGCGTCTGGAAAACGACGGACGGCGGCGCTGCGTGGGAGCCGGTTTTCGATAAAGAAGACGTCGGCGCCATTGGCGCGGTGACGATCGATCCGTCGAACGATGAAACCGTGTGGGTGGGCACGGGCGAGTCCAATCCGCGCAACGACGTGAGCTACGGCGACGGCGTGTACAAATCGACCGATGGCGGCAAGACCTGGACGAACATGGGATTGCGCGGTACGAAATATATTTCGCGCATTCTGATCGATCCGAGCGATCCGCAGCACGTGATCGTCGGCGCGCTCGGCGACGTGTTCGCCGCATCGAGCGAGCGCGGTGCCTACGTAACCTTGGATGGCGGCAAGACGTGGAGCAAAACGCTCGACGGCGGACCGATAAGCGGCGTCTGCGATCTCGCGATGAATCCGCACGCGCCGAACGTGATATACGCCGGCGTTTGGGAATTTCAACGCCGGCCGTGGACGTTTACGAGCGGCGGCGAGCATGACGGACTGTACCGTTCCACCGACGGCGGACGCACGTGGAAGCGCCTGAGCGGCGGCGGACTTCCGCCCGGAATTACCGGACGGATCGGCCTGGCGGTTGCGCCGAGCGATCCCAATCGCGTCTACGCACTCATCGAAGCCAAACACGGTATTCTGTGGCGTTCAGACGACGGCGGCAACACCTGGAAGCTGACGAGTTCCAACGCGCTGGTCGACCAGCGGCCGTTCTACTTTTCGCACATCGACGTCGATCCGAGCAATCCCGATCGCGTGTACACCGCATCGACGGCGCTCTCCGAAAGCACGGACGGCGGCAAGACGTTCAAGCCCATTGCCAGAAGCGTGCACGGCGACTACCATGCCATTTGGATCGCCCCGAACGATCGCAAACGCATGATCGTTGGTGAAGACGGCGGCTACGCGCTTTCGGTTGATGCCGGCCGCACCTGGGCGTTTTGGGCAAATCTTCCCATCGGTCAGTTCTACCGTGTCGGGTTGGGCAACGACAACCCGTACACGATCTGCGGCGGATTGCAAGATAACAATTCGTGGTGCGGTCCGTCGAACTCGCTCGACGAATCCGGCAACAGCAATGCAAACTGGTTTACCGTCGTGCAAGACGACGACGGGCAGTGGGCAGTTCCCGATCCGCGCAACGCGAACGTCATCTGGTCCGACGGTCAGGATGGCGCGCTCTTCATCTACAAGCGTCAATCGCGCGAATACACGTTCACGCAGCCGTACTTTACGAGCGCGCAGCAAGATTACAACATAGCATCGAGCCCGTATCGCTTCAACTGGGAATCGCCGATTGGTTTTGCGCCGTGGGATCCGCGCATCGCGTGGTTCGGCGGCAACGTCGTCTTTCAATCAACGAACGGCGGTCTGAGTTGGCGCTCCATCAGTCCCGATCTCACCCGAAACGACAAGGCCCATCAGAAGCCGGCGGGCGGCCCAATCACGCACGACGTCACGGGCGCCGAGTATACCGACACCATCCTCGACATCGAAGGTTCGCCGCTCTCGCGCGGGGAGATCTGGGTGGGCACGGACGACGGCTACGTGCAAGTGACGCGCGACGGCGGCACGCATTGGAAGAACGTGACGCCGCGCGGCGCGAATGCCAACGGACGTTTCGAAACCGTCGCACCCTCGCCGCTCGAACGCGGCACTGCCTATGCGGTGGAAGACGCGCATCTGATGGGCGACGATACGCCTTACGCGTGGGTGACGCACGACTACGGCACGCATTGGCAGTCGATTGCTGCCGGTCTGCCAAAGGACGAGTGGACGCGCTCCATTCGCCCGGACGTTCGCAATCGCTCGCTGGTGTATCTGGGAACGGAACAAGGCGTATGGGTTTCGTACGATAGCGGCGCACATTGGCAAAGCCTTCGCAACAACATGCCGGCAGTCTCCGTGCACGATATCCGCATTCAACCGCAGTTCGACGATCTCGTTATCGCGACGCATGGAAGAGCGATTTGGGTGATGGACGACCTGCGCGCGCTTCAAGACCTTCCGAAGGCTGCCGCGGCGGGCGCCATGCTGTTCGCACCTCGCACGTCGTACGAATACAATCTCACGAACAAATACGAAGGCCTCTACACGCAGTATGCGGCGCAGAATCCGCCGTACGGCGTACCGATATCGTACTACCAGACCGCGCCGCAGAAATACGCGCCGGCGATCACGATCGCCGACGCCGCCGGACGCACGGTGCGTACGCTGCGCGGAACGAACGACGCCGGCATCAATCGCGTCGTGTGGAATTTTACCGCCCAACCGCCGGTGAAATGGACCGGGGCGCCAAACCGCTATTTCCAGGGTCCGAGTGACGGCCCGATGGTCGTACCGGGCCGCTACACCGCGCGTATCACGTTGAACGGTCATACGTTCGCACAAGGATTTACGGTAAAGGCAGATCCGAAGGCGACCGAAACACCGGCGCAGATGCGCCGCAGCTATGACGCGTTCGCGCAATTATATCGCACCTATTCCAGCGTCGACGTCATGCTGAATCATCTCGGCGCAATCGGCAAAGTACTCGACGAGCAGCACGCAGCACCCGGCAGCGCAGCACAAGCGGCGCTGGATCGTGCGCGCCGCGATCGCCTATCGGTAATGGGAAATCTGACAGCTTCCCGTCCAGGTTCGCTGCGCGAGAACTTGAACGGCGCACTCAGCTCGCTTGAGTCGTTCCCGGTGCAAGGCATCATCACGCCGGCGGCGGCGCAGTTCTACGCACGCATTCACGCGGAGTACGAGACGGCACGGCGCGCGTACAACGCCTATGTCCGCTCGATTCCCAACGTCAATGCACGCCTTGTGCCGTTGGGTCTGCGACCGCTGCCGGACGTACCGCTCGAGCCGTAGATGCGATCGCAACCAGCCATACGGCAGCGGTCATCACATAATTCGATGCAATCTCGTTCCAATTCGATGGGACGCCTGGATGAGCGACGATGCGCGGCACCCACACGAGCACGCCGAAAAGCGCCAGCATGAGGGCCATCAGGCGTGCCGCGAGCTGCGCCTGAACGTTGACGAGCAGGGCAACCGCGGCGAGTGCGAATGCGGCCGTCGTAAACGTCGTCCAAAACGCCTGATTCGGAAAAATCCACGCCGGCACCAAACTCGCCGTGTATTGAAAATACACGATCTGCGCCCACGCGAACGAGACCGCGCACACGCCCATCCCCAACCGCGCCACGGCCGCCTGCGTCGTCGCGCAGACAACAATTGCGCCGCAGACGACGGAAAATTTTTCGAAGAAATCGACGTACTGCACGTACGCCGACGGTTTCGCGACCATGCCCGGAACTGTTGAGAGCGCAGCGAGCAGATAGATGGATCCGACAACGAGCGCTCCCGTGCGCGCCGTTCGAGAAAACATCATGCCGATTCCGCCGCCGATCAGGGCGATTGCAACACACCACGCGACGATAGCGTCAACGGGCGCTCCGACCGAACGCAAATCTCGCCAGAGTTCCGAATTGCGCCAAAGCACTTCGACGATACCGAACAACGCGGCCGAAAGGCCGAAAAGCGTGCGCGCTGCTATTTGCATGCTTGCCTCGCAAACCGCGCGTCCGCAAAACGTGCGGCAACCCACTCTTTTACGCTATCGCGCGTGCGCGCTATTACCGAGTCATGATTCGCCCCCGCAATGGTATCCAATTCCGCCGGCACCCCACTGGCGCACAGATTCGCATGCAAGGCGGACGTGAGGTCCGGCGAAACCAGCTCGTCGGCCGTTCCTTGCTCGAGCAGCAGCGGCACGCGAATCGGCAAATTCAGCGGCTCGTTCGCGGCGAAATCATGGATGAGCCGATCGACCGGCGCGTTGTGTTGAAACAGCGAGTTCGGCGCAACCGCATTCCACGTCGGCGAATGCATCAGTTCACCGGCGCACGCGGTTTGCAACTGCGGCAACAGCGCCAAACCGCGCGGCGAGAGGATGCGGTTCAAGTCGATCGCGGGATCGGTGGAAGCAATGCCTTCAACCATCATCATGCCCAGCGGCAATCCGCGCATGGGCTGCGAGCTCGTCATGATATGACCGAGGACGTCCGTGATGTCGGCGGCCGGCGCATATGAAACGGCGCCGAGCAATCGCAGATCGGGTGCCCACGCCGGCGCTAACGCGGCAGCGAAGAGTGCTATCGTTCCACCTTCGGAGTGTCCCATGGCGACCCAGCGTTCGCCAATCTGCGGATAGACTGTGCGTGCAAGAAAGCGTTGTTCAACGTCCGGTGTTGCGAATCGCGACGGTGCGCACTGCGGCGCGTTACCGGTCGTTCCGTGCGCCCAACTGATTACCGGCCAGCCTGCAGCCGGCGGCTTGCCCCGCGGAATCGAGATGACGCCGGAGACGGCGACGTCGCGTCCAGTTGCCGAGGCTGTGTGATACACGACAAGCGTATTGCTCGCCGCATTGGTAAGCGCGGAACCGCTCGCGAACGGCCGCGCGGATATCACCGTTCCGGGTTTTGCATACGGCAACGGCGAGGGCACCGGATACAACGGCATCACGACGTGCACAACGTCCTACAGGCGCACAGAGTGACGTCGCATTCTCGGCTTTTTCTTCGAACACCGCGTTCGGATAGGCATAATGAAATCTTCAGACACACAGGGAGAAAGCGTCATGCCCCTTTTTATGGACGTTCACCGTAAAGTAGACGGACTGACCGCCGATGCGGTTCGGCACGCGCACGAAGCAGACGTTGAAACGCAAGACAAATACGGCGTCGAGTACCGGCAATATTGGTTCGACGAACAAGGCGGCAAAGTGTTCTGTCTGGTTGAGGCGCCGAGCGCCGAAGCGGCCGCGCGCGTGCACCGTGAAGCGCACGGACTCGAAGCCGACGAGATCGTGCAAGTCAAACAAGGCGTCGCCGAATAACCGCGGGGTTGCAACGCAAAGAGCGCCCGCAGTACGGGCGCTCTTTTTTGGCTGCGGCGGAATCCTTAGCAGTAGATTCCGGTGCAGGGCGGGCTCGACGAGCCGGGCGCGGGGGTCGCCGCCGACGAATTCGGGCGAGCGACATGCCAGTGGCCGCCGAAATCCGGGAAATTATCGCCGTTTGCTTGATCTGCCCCGGAGTCGCCGCTGAACGTGTAGAGCGGATGACCTTGGTACGCCCATTGCTGGCCCGTGCCGTCGGAGCGCGTAATGATGGTCATATTTCCACTCGCTTGTGCACCAGCACTCGGCGCGAACACAGGCCATACCGATAGGCACGAGCCGGTGCACGTGCCGCCGGTCGCGGTGTCAACGTCGAGAAAATACAGCGTACGGTGCGTCGACGGATCGACCCATGCAGCACTGCCTGCAACGGTTTCTTGCGTTGCGAGATTCCCTTGCGGAGCCGCCGTCGGCGTCGGCGTCGCGGCGGGGGTGGACGTCGGGGTGGGCGGAACGGTTCCGCCGCCAGTGCTACCGCCACCGCCACCGCACGCGGCGAGCGTTATGGCGGCAAACAGCACTGTAATGGTAAAACGATTGATGAGCATCGCGTTTTCAAGCCTCCTCATGACTAGGCTCGAAGATACGCGCAGAGTATGAAGCAAGTCTGAATGGATCACCGGGCCGCCGCATCGGCGGTTTCATCCAAAATGTTGCGAACCGCACGCACGCGCCCGGTACTCACCCCCATCGCTCGCTGCAGAGCGGCGACGCACCGCACGACGCCGGACGACGCGCTACGCCCGCCGGCGGTCAAGCGCAACTCGAGGTTGCGCCGGTCGTCCGGATCGATATGCCGGCTCAACAGGCCTTTGCGCTCCAGACGGTCCACGACGCTGGTCAGCGTCGACCGCTTGTGCCCAAACGCCTTGTGAACGGCGTTGATCGTCGTGGTTTCGCTCGTGCCCAAGTGGAGCAATACGACGGCTTCCGCTTGTGAAAGCTCGCCGTCCAGCGACGCGGCAAAGTACGAATCCAGCGCATGCACCGCCCGGTGCAGCGACGCAATATACGCTGCGAAGTCTTGCGAGCAGTCCAGATTGACGTTACTACGATTTCGTACTATCTTATTTCGCATGAAGATGCTCCTTATCGCCGCGCTCGCTGCGGCCCTCCTAGGAGCGTTCGGGAATGGAACGTTGGAAGGTTACGCAATCTCGAAAAGCGCTGAATTTACGCTTCATCTCAATGGCTCGGCGGATAGCGCTTT
Source organism: Vulcanimicrobiota bacterium (assembly GCA_046732415.1). Classification (GTDB taxonomy): domain Bacteria; phylum Vulcanimicrobiota; class Vulcanimicrobiia; order Vulcanimicrobiales; family Vulcanimicrobiaceae; genus DATGJX01. Next base: position 889 of record JBKPMZ010000437.1, on the reverse strand, counting down.
TCCGCTTTTCGATCCGGTCAACGAAAAGCGGTGGGATCCGCACTGGAACCCTCGGCTGCTCACGCCGGGCGTCGAAGAAGGTTTGGTGTTTCTCGTCGGCGAGGGTGAATCGCGCGCCACATGGCTGCTCGATCGCTACGATCGACGGCAGCATCGTATAGCGTACGTCGCCGTCTCGCATTCCATCCTGACGCGCATTACGATCGCACTATCCCCGGCGACGCACGGATGCGATGCTACCGTACACTACGTCAAGACGCCGCTCGAACCGGGCGCCGAGCAAGCTGTTGATGATTTCGTGCGCCATTTCCCAGAACAGCGCGCGCACTGGGAACGCGCGATCAATGCCGTCCTGCGCAGCTCGAACGGTTAATGTTTGTGTTTCGGCGTTGCAGTCGGAGTCGGCGTCGGAGTCGGAGTTGGGGTGGCGGTCGGTTTGGGCGTCGGAACCGGCGTTGCACTCGCTGCGGCACCACCGTTTGTGGGCGGCGGCAGCGTATAGTTGTTAATCGTCGTACTGCCGCCGCGGCATCCGCTCAAGAGCATCGAGGCGAACAGCAACACCAGGAAGCCGGCTCGCATTGCGCGGCTATTGTAGTGCAGCGCACCTCGCGCTGGGAGGGCCGAAATTCGCCGGGCGAGGGCCAACCGGGGAATGTGCTATGAGTGCGCGGACGTTGCCCGGTGCAATTGTTCGAACACGTCGCCGGCGCGTTCCGGCGGCGTCCCGAACGCAACGTTCAGGCGGTTCCATGCGTTGATGGCGTTCACGGCGAGCGTCAGATACGCGAGCTCTTTATCGCTGAAGTGCTCTTTCATGCGAGCAAGCAGATCATCGTGCGGATGTTCGCGCGCAACGAACGTAAGTGCCTCAGCCCATTCCAGAGCG
>JBKPMZ010000436.1:0-1942 GCA_046732415.1 Vulcanimicrobiota bacterium | reverse complement strand
CGTCAAAGGGCGCATTCACGTCGGCCTCACGCGCGAACAGCTGGAGTATTTCGGCACCGCAAAGGACGTGCTCAAACTTAGCCGCGCGGACCTGGCGTACGCGGTTTCAGCGGGAAAAGACGGTGCGACCACCGTTGCCGCGACGATGCTGTGCGCGCACCTCGCCGGCATCTCCGTGTTCGCAACCGGCGGCGTGGGCGGCGTGCACCGCGGCGTGGAACGCACGATGGACGTCTCCGCCGATCTCGAAGAATTGGCGCGCACGCCCGTCGCGGTCGTATGCGCGGGAGCCAAGGCGCTGCTCGATCTTCCCAAGACGCTCGAAGTACTGGAAACGCGCGGCGTTCCGGTGATCGGATACGGCACGCCGGAGTTTCCGGCATTCTGGAGCCGCAGCAGCGGTCTTGCGGTGCCGTTGCGGTTCGATTCGCCGGAGGAGATCGCGAAGTTCATGCGCGTCAAGCGCGGCTTGGGGATCGAAAGCGGAACGCTTATCGCAAATCCAATTGCGGCGGAAGACGAGATCGCTGCGCCGGAGATGCGCGGCTGCATCGAGCGTGCCGTGGAAGAAGCCGCGCAAGCGAACGTCACCGGAAAAGCGGTGACGCCGTGGCTGCTCGACCGCATCCTGCACCTGACGTCGGGCCGAAGTTTGACGGCCAACGTGGCCCTAGTGAAAAACAACGCGCAGCTCGCCGCGCGTATTGCATCAGCCTTGTAAGGCGCGCTCGATCGTCGACCAGATCATGCCGCGCGGAATGAAAAACGGCACTTCTTCAAGCGTGAGCGTCAGCGTTTTCGCGGGTTCGTCGTACGAGTAGCGGCCTTTCATGCCTTGGCTGGTAATCTCGCCGCTGTCGCCCTCAGGGAGCTGCACGTACGCCGCGAGCTGCGCGCGTAATTTGTCCACCTGTCCGCGCTCAATGTTGCTAAACGTCTTCGTTTCTTCCGCCATCCTACGCGCCTTCTGCCCAAAGCATGGCAGCGCCTCGCACGCCGCTCGAATCGCCGTGCGCCGCACGCGCGAGCGAGGTTCGCACCGCGTCTGAAAATATGTAGCGCTCGAGCAGGGGCGGCACGTTGCTGCAGAGCCGTTCGATGTTTGAGACGCCTCCGCCGAGCACGATAACGTCGGGATCGACGACGTTGATGATCGTCGCAAGCGAGCGCGCGAGGCGATCTTCGTAGCAGGCCATTGCGGCGTCCTCGCCATGCTCCGCGCGCTCGCGCGCAAGCGCCGGACCGCTCAGAAACGTTTCGATGCAGCCGTGTTTGCCGCAATAGCACGCCGGTCCCGGAAGTTCGCCGGTTTGCGGCCACGGCAGCGGATTATGTCCCCACTCACCCGCGATGCGGTTCGCGCCTTCCACCACGTGCTTGTCTATCGCCAGCGCGCCGCCTACGCCGGTTCCCAGAATGACGGCAAAGACGACCCGCGCATGTGCGCCGGCACCGTCGAACGCTTCGGAGATTGCCAAGCAATTTGCGTCGTTCGCCATGCCAACGGGTCTGCCGATCGCGCGCTCCACGTCCGCCTTGAGAGGCTTACCGATGAGCACGGTGCTGTTCGCGTCGATGATCGTGCCGCTGGTGCGCGAAATGCAGCCCGGAGTTCCAACGCCTATCGTCGCCCCGCGTCCGGCGACCGCTTCGGCCTCACGTGCGAGCCGGGCGATTGTTGCGACGATAGCTTCGTAATCGCCCGCCGGAGTCGGTACCCGCCGGCGCGAGAGTTCGGCGCCATTCGGGCCAAGCACGGCGACCTCGATCTTCGTGCCGCCCAAGTCGATGCCGATACGTCGTGCGGGCATGCGGCGAGGTTCTCGCCGGCTTTGTCAATAGACTGCCGCGCGTCTACCGGCGCGAACAGCACTCGCGCGGCTCATCGCCGCAGCTACCTAACCGCCTCCCCGGCCTTCTCGACCGCGCTGGCTAGGCGCCG
>JBKPMZ010000435.1:0-13142 GCA_046732415.1 Vulcanimicrobiota bacterium | reverse complement strand
TGCGCATGATGGCAGCTCTAGCGTTCGACGCACCGAATAACGCGCCGTAGTGCTCGCGCTCGCCGGCGGCACCGTTTACACCGAACCGTCCGCGCGCCCGATATCTGACGGGGTCGTCGTCGTCGACCAATCGCGCATAGTATCCGTGGGAGCACGCGACGTGGTCGCAATTCCATCGAACGCTCGCGTTCTCGACTGCACGGGCCTGACGGTAGCCGCGGGTTTTTGGAATTGCCACGTGCACTTCTTCGAGCGAAAGTGGGCCGCCGCGGCGGAGATTCCGGCCGACGAACTCAGCGAACAGCTCCGCGACTTTACGCGGTACGGGTTTACAAGCGTGTTCGATCTCGGATCGGCGTGGACGAACACCCGCGCGATACGCGATCGTATTGCATCCGGTGATGTCGACGGCCCGGCGATTTACTCGGCAGGTGAAATTCTCATTCCGCCGGGCGCGATGCCCGCCGAAAGCGTGCTGCGCGTGCTCGGCGTCGTGCCGCACGCGCGCCACGAAGCGCCGGATGCGCATCAGGCGCACGATGCCGCGACGGCGGTGCTCTCGCAAGGTACGGACGCGCTCAAAGTGTTCATGTCGGGCAACGGGCCAAATCAAAAACTATCGGCGGACGCGGTAGCGGCGGCGCTGCGGGTTTCACGTGAAGCGCAGAAGCCGGTGTTTGCGCATACAAATGACGGCGAAGATGTTCTTGCGGCACTCGAAGCCGGCGTCGACGTTATCGCACATACGACGCCGCGCTCAGGTCCGTGGGCCCCGGCGCTTATCGAGACGGCAAAACGCAAGCGCGCTGCACTGACGCCGACGCTCGCGCTGTGGCCGCATCTCATGCGGCACGATCGCCTTTCAGTGGTGCGATCACTCGAAAACACCGCCGTCGAACAGTTGCGCGCGTGGAACGCTGCCGGATGCGAGGTGCTATTCGGCACGGATTACGGCGCCGCCGGCCCCGATCCGTCCCGCGAATTTTCGCTCATGAGGGCGGCAGGCATGACGTTCGCGCAGATCCTCGACGCGCTCACAACTGCACCGGCAAAACGTTTCGGCAACGCCCGCAGCGGCCGCATTGCTCCCGGATTCGAAGGGGACCTCGTTGCATTTGCAACGCCGTTCGACGTCCGGTACACCATTAGGCGAGGTCACATCGTGTATGGCTGAAACAATACCCGACGTTATCGTACATCCGGCGCCCAGCGATTATCTGGACGTCATGACACGCGCGGTGTTTCAGGCCGGGCTCAGTTGGGCGTCGATCGCCAAGCACTGGGAGCAGTATCGCGAGGCCTTCGACGGATTCGATCCGGCCAAAGTTGCGGCATACACGGAAGGCGACGTCGAGCGCCTGATGCGCGCCGAAGGCGTGCTGCACAGTGCGCGCAAAATTCGTGCGACCATCGCCAATGCCGCCGCTATTATAGAGGTAGGCGCCCTTCCGGAGTATCTGCGGTCGTTTCGCAACTATGCCGCATTGACGGCAGACTTCAGAAAACGCTTCAAGTTCATGGGCGAGATGAACGTATGGTATTTTTTGTTTCGCGTGCACGAACCCGTGCCACGATTCGAGCACTGGGTGACGACGATTCCAGGCGACCACCCGCGAATGAAAGAAATGGTGGAAAAAGCCCGCGCCGCGGGTTTGTCGATGGAGTTGAAATAGCGTGCATCTTCTACTTGGACTGCTGTTTTCGCTTAGCCAAGTGCTGAGCTACCCGTTTCCAAATGCGCTGGCGAGTTCGCACGACGGAAAGAGCATTGCGTACGTGCTCAACGAGCGCGGCGTGCACAGCATCTGGTTTGCGCAGGCGCCTGCATTTACGCCGCACATGCTCTACTCGTACGGAACGGACGACGGTCAGGAGATCAGCGATCTCTCGATCTCCGACGACGGGAAGTACGTCGTGTACGTGCGCGGCGGCAATCACGATGCGAACTGGCCCGAGCGCCCGTGGCCGAATCCGGACCTGCGCGATACGCAAGAACCGCACATGCAAGTGATCTCGCTTTCGTCTTCCGGGGGCACTCCGAAGGTGATTGCCGACGGCGACGCGCCGGCGATTTCCCCCGACAACGCACGCGTCGCATTCATTCACGATCCCGACAACAAGATTTGGATCGCGCCGCTCGACGGCAGTAAGGCTGCGGCGCAATACTTTTTCGATCGTGCCGACGACGGCGATTTGACGTGGTCGCCGAATGGCGGCGCGCTCGCCTTTACGTCAAGCCGCGGCGATCATTCGTTCATCGGTGTCTATCGCGATGGGAAGCCGCTCGTCTTTTTGGCGCCTTCGACGAATCGCGACTTTTCGCCGCAATGGTCACCCGACGGCACGCGTATCGCGTTCGTCCGCGTGGGCGGCGACGGCGGTCCGCCGCAGGACCCGCTCAAGCAATACGCGTTCCCGTGGGCAATCATGGTGGCGAATGCCGATGGAGGGTCGCCGCACGAAGCGTGGCATAGCGGCACGACGCTGCGCGATTCATTTCCGGAAATCCATGGGCCGCAACTGCGCTGGATCGCCGGCAACAACTTGTCGTTTATTTCCGAACGGACGAACTGGCCGCAATTGTATGCGGTATCCGCGAACGGTGGCGCGGCGCGTACGATTACGCGAGGCAAGTACCTCATCGAAGATACGGCGATTTCTCCAGATCTCGAAACGCTGTACTATACGGCCGACAGCGGCAACTTGCCGGGCGACGACGATCGCCGGCACATCTTCAAAGTTTCGGTAGGCGGCGGTTCACCCGTGCAAGTGACGCACGGCACGAGCAGCGAGTGGTGGCCGGCGGCGACCGCGGACGGCGTCGCCTACGTGCAGGCGGGTGCGCGCAAGCCGATGACGATCGTGCACAACGGCACGACGCTCGACGAAGACCAAATTCCAAAGGATTTCCCGACGGCGTCGATGGTGGTGCCGAAAGAAGTCACGTTCCGCAGTAAAGACGGGCTGCTCGTTCACGGGCAATTGTTCGTGCCCGCGGGCGGCAAAGCGAAGCATCCTGGAGTCATCTACGTGCACGGTGGACCGCCGCGGCAAATGCTGTTGACGTGGCACTACTTCGACTACTACAGCTACGACTACGCAACGAACCAATACCTAGCCAATCACGGTATCGCCGTTCTTTCCGTAAATTACCGGCTGGGAATCGGCTACGGCCACGACTTCCATAACCCGCCGCACGCCGGACCCAACGGTGCCGCGGAATATCAAGACGTTGTCGCTGGTGCGAAGTATCTGCAGCGCGTGCCCGGCGTCGACGCAAAGCGCATCGGCATTTGGGGCGGCTCGTACGGCGGCTATTTGACGGCAATGGGACTGTCCGAGAATTCCGACATCTTCAAAGCGGGCTACGACCGCCACGGTGTGCACGACTGGACGATGTTCTCGGAATGGTTCGGCTCGCAGCCCAAACGATACGAGCAGCCCGACATGAAGCGCTTTATGCGCGTCGCATGGGAATCGTCACCGGACGCGCATATCGCGACGTGGCGTTCTCCTGTCATGCTCATTCAAGGTGACGACGACCGCAACGTGCACTTCCATCAGATGGTCGATCTCGTGGAACGCTTGAAGCACACGAACGTGCATTTCGAGCAGGTTGTGATTCCGAACGAAACGCACGGCTTCGAGCGGTGGCATTCGTGGCTGGAAGCCAACACCGCGGGCACGAATTTTTTGATCCGGGAGCTGAAACCTTAGCTAGGTGCGGTAGCGGCGCAGCCATGCGGAAAAATCTTGTTCCGCGAGCGGGCTGCAGATCTCGAAGCCCTGCAGCGAGTCAACGCCGTTGGCGACCAGCCATTGGCGCTCGCTCGCTGTTTCCACTGATTCGGCGATGACCGTGCACGCGAGATGATGCGCCTGCTCGATGAGCACGCTGAGTGAATCGCGTTTGGCTTCTTGCGCTCCGGCGCGGATCTTCACGAAATCCGGGCGAAGATCGGCGAGCACGCTGAGCGAGAGGTGGTCCGACGCAAAATCGGCGACGCCAAATCGCAAGCCGCGCGACCGGCACGCCCCGGCAAACGCGACGTAACGTGATGCGTCGGCGGTTATCTGCTGTTCCGTCGCTTCGACTGCGAGCACGGAGCCGCTCATCGCGATTGCTTCGACGAGCGCTTCGTTGGGTTCCGATACGTTGATGTGATAGGCGAGGTCGGCGACATTGCGCAGCTCTTCGGCTTTTTCCAATGCGAAGCGCGCAATCATTATGTCGAGTTCCCGCAACACGCCTTGCTGCCGCGCGGCGTGCAGAAACGTCTGCGGTGAGCGCATCCCTTCGGGATGCAGCCAGCGCGGCAAGACTTCCGCCGCTATAGGGCGCCCGCTGCGCGCCGAAACGATCGGCTGATAGCACATGATGAATTGCGACCGGAACGTTGCGCGATCGAACGTGATCGCGCGGTCGACGGTTGTCGCGGTTTGCTCCGCGTAAAACGCGTAGGCCGCGGTGCGTTCCCTCTTGGCGCGGTACATCGCGCGGTCGGCATGCGCCAACAGCTCCGCAGCGCTGGTGCCGTCTCGCGGATACGTCGCAATCCCGATGCTTGCCGACGGGTGCAGCGTCACGTGATCGTACGTTATCGCTTCGCCGAGCGCGTCCAGCAAGCGGCGCGCGATGATCGCGAGGTCGTCGTCGCTGTGCACCGTTGGTACGATGACGCAAAACTCGTCGCCGCCGAAACGTCCGCACAATTCGTGTTTGCGCAGCACGCTTTTGATGCGCTGGGCGATGGCTTGCAGCGCCGCATCGCCAATAGCATGCCCATGCTCGTCGTTGAGCTGCTTGAAGTTGTTGAGATCGATGTAGAGCAGGGCGAGTTGCACGTCTTCACGTTGCGCCGCCGAGATCTCGCGCTCGAGATGATCCAGCACGGCTGCGCGATTCGGGATGCCGGTCAAGAGATCGGTATCGGCGCGATACGCAATGCGGCGCTGCCCTTCGAGCGCGTCGAGCAGCCGAGACACGAGCGCCGCTAGAAAATCGAGGTAGCGAATTTCATCCTCGCTCACGAAGTGCGCGCGCGGATGCAGCCACCCGAACGCGAGCATACAGCGTTTCTCCCCCGCCATGAAGGGCCAAAACAGCACGCTGCGCAGACCGAGTGCAGCGACGACGTGATGATGACTGAGGCCGTCATGCAGGGTGTCGAACACCATGTGCGGCCGCTCGCGTCCAAAACCCGCCGTTCCGAGGGCATCTTCAAGCCGCTCCGCGCCTTCGCCGACCGCACACACCCGCACGTATTCGCCGCTTGCGCACTGCTGCGTCAATTCCGCATAGTCAAAATCCAGCGCCGTGCGCGAATCCGAGAGGATCCGTCGCGCTTGTTCTTCCGGCGGTTCGCCGATGACCCCCATCTCGACGACCGCGTGCAGTCTGACCATGTGCTGGTGCAGCCGCTCAATTCCCAACGCATCGTTCATGTCGAAAGCCGTGCGGCCGAGCAAACACTAGCCGCACGCCGTTCATACTTACCATGCGACGGCACGGCGCAAACGCCAAGGGAACTAGGCCTTTTGGGGCCGCTCCCGGGACTCGGTATGCCGCGTTACGGCTGAGGGCTCGGCGTCGGAGAGGCTCCCCGCGTCCGGCGCTGCGGCATGACCAGGTAGATGCCGAGCGCGGGAGTGTAGTTCAGCGCGGGCGGATTCGCACCGTCCCAGCCAAGTTTCGTGAGGTCCGCTTTCGCCGCCGTCGACACATGGCCGCAATTCAGCAGTGCGGGAACCGCTCCGACGTCCGTTGCTTCGAGTGAATACCACGTTCCCGCAGTTGAGGTGTGCGGTGTGATCGTCCACGACGGCGCGGCCGTGCCGTGCGCAAAATGCGCCTGTAATTGCGCGAGATATTGCTGCGCAACGCCGTGCATGTCGGCAGTGCAACTTTGCGAAACTGCGTGCAGTTCAAATGGCGTCTTGGGCGGCGCCGCAGGCAGTTTATACAGGCGGAAACTTTCCGCACCCGCCTGCGGCGGACGACGAACGAAATAGAGCCCGACCGACGGCATGAACGTGACGCTCGGCCGGAAAAACATGCCGCCGCTGCTCGGCTCAACGTACAGATTGCGCTGCTGTGCCGTCTGCTCGTCAGCAACGTGGAACGTGGTGCATCCGAAAAGCGTGCGCAGTTGCGCAGTTTGCGTGACGGCTACGGTGAGCGCGTACGTCGATTTCAGCCCGTGATACGTAACGGCAAGCCCTGGAATGTTCGCCGGTACCATTGAGTCGGGATAACCCGCCGGCGTTTTCGCCGCTTCGATCTGCTGCGTGTAGGCTTTAAGCGCATTCAAAATGGTTTGCGCGTTCTTCTGCGCATCACCGGTGCAGAATTGCGAGGCACTCAGCGCAAACGGATCGCTTGGCGGCGCCGAGGGCAGCGGCTCGCCGAATCCGCGGAATCTGCCGCGTCCACGGCCGCCTTGGCCTTCGCCCGGAACGGCGCGCGTGTTCTGCGTCTGCGCAACGCCCTGTCCAAAGCGCGCGGTATAGGTAACCGAGAATTGGCGCGGCGTGTTCGGACGCGCAATCGTCGGAATCTGCAGGCCGTTCTGCGTGGTATACGGCACGGCGTTTTCCGGCCCGGCGAAGATGCCGCCGTACGTGTTGAAGACGTTGCTCGCCGCAAACGTGAGCGTACCGCGCTGCAGCTGCAACGCCGCGCCCGCATCGACGGTGGTGTACGCGGGCAGGTTCTGCGAATTGTTGCTGCCCGTGTAGTTCGCGTCGGCCAGCCATTCCAGCGCGGAGTGCGGCGCCTTGTAATCCAGGGTGAGGCCCGCGCGGTGCAGCGGCACGTTGGGCAACTGCCCACCGGAGATCGTGATTGCGAACGGATTGGTAAAGCGCGGATCGGCGCTGATCGCTTTGGCGACCTGCACGTCGTAGTACGGCTCGACGACGAGATTCCCCAGCGTGAAGAAGCCGTTCAAGTGCGTGCCTTCGTACACCCGCCGCACGTTGCCGATCGGCGTCGAGAAGTAGGTGTTCTGCGCGCCGAACGGCGTGGTGGGCGGCACGCCGCACGTCGCGTCGAACACGTTCTGCGCCTGCGAGAAATAGTTCGCGGGAAATTCGCCCAGAATCGCGGTCCCGTTGACCTCGACGGGCAGCACGATGTCGTTTTGCACTTGGCGGTAGAACTGCGCGCTGACCAGGCCCCAGTTCGCGCGATGCGTGTAGCTCAGGCGCGCGGAGTTGGAAGAACTCGCTCCCGGTTCGTCCCCCGGCGCGCTGCCGTAAGCGATATTGCCGCTGCAGTCGATGCGCAGTTGCCCCGGATCCGTCAGAATGCCTTGGCGGCCCGCGTGCGGCGCGACGCCGCCGATGTTATAGTTCAGCGCGAACGCATCGCTGGTCGTGGGCTGCCAATTCGTGCCGAAGCCCACGAGCAGCGAGGACGGCGCGTTGCTTGCGTGGCTGATACCGATGGAGTCGGTGAAGCGCAGTTTGGTGTTCGAACGTATCGAGTCGTTGACGCTGATCGCGGCGTAACTTGCGGATTGTCCCGGAAACGTGAACGGCTGTGCCTGCGCGACAAGCGGCGTGAACGAGGTCGTGCTGTTGGTCCCGTACGCCGTGACCGAAATCGTGTGACGATCGCGCGCCGGCAGCATAGCGTTGACCGAGAACCCATTAGAACGCATCGTCGACTGCGTGCCCGTCGGGGCCGCCTGTCCGTTGATGAACCGGTCGAGCAGATCGTTCGTGAACTGCCCGCGCGTGCCGAACAGCGAGGCCTGCACCTGCGTATCGCCGATGAGCGCGTTGTCCATCAGCGAGTACATGTCGAACGCGGTGGTATGGGAATTGTCCGGGCCATAACCGCACGGCACGTTACCGGTGAACTGCGTACAGACGAGCTGCGCGCCATTTGACGAATGCATGTAGGTGCCGGTCAACGTCTGTGCGTCGGTCAGGTTGTAGCGCAGTTTGAGCAGCGATCCGAACTGCTGACGATCGCCCTCGTGCGTGTAGTCCAGTCCGCTTGCGTCCAGAAATTGCATGCCGTCGAGCAGGCTTGGCGCCATGCGGTACGTGTGCATCACCGCAATGCCGAGTTTGCCCAGCGAACCGCTCTCGCCGAACGAATAATTGTTCTTGCCGTTGCTGCCCACGGAGAGCGAGAACTCGCTTTGCCAACTCAGCGTCGGCTGCAGCGTCGAAAAATTCACTCCGCCCGCGAGGCCGCCGAGGGTCGGTCCGAACGACACGTTCGCGCCGGTGAACAGATCGCTGTTGAACATGCGCAAATCGCCCGCCATGCCGGGCGCGTTCAGCGGAATGCCGTCGAGAGACATCTGCGTTTGGCTGGCGTCCTGGCCTTCGAGCGAAACGGTTTGCGTTGCGTCGCTGTCGTTGCTGGACGTCGTAACGTTGACGCCGGAAAGTTTACCGAGTGCGTCCGCGAGCGTGTCGGAAAGCCTGCGCTGCGCGCTGTTCGCGGCGATGGACGAGGTTGAAATTGTCGCCGTCGATTTCACCACTTCTGACGCGATCGTTCGCAGCGCACCGTTCTGCGATTGCGCGAGCGCGACGGTGACCGTGACCATGCGGCCGTTGGTCACTTCGAATTCTTCGGACGTCACGCCGTTGAAGCCGCGCGCGAAAACGCGCGCGCGATAGATGCCGTCCGGTACATCGGTGAAGCGTACCTTGCCGTCGTTGCCGGTGAACTCGCTGGTGATGACTGGGCCGTCGAGCATCACGCGCGCGAGCACCACCGGCGCCTTGCTGGCGGCATCTTGCACGACGATGTCAATCTCGCCCGTGTCCGACTGTGCGATGGCCGGAACGGCACCCGCAAAGAGCGCGAGCATAAGCATCAGGCACAGCAAACGGCGGATCATCGCCCCTGTTGTACCACGAATTGGTTTGGAACGCGCTGAGAAAGAAGTCTAATTACAGTTTAATCGTGACGGTCGTGCCGCGGCCGGGTGCGCTGTCGATAGCAATGGTTCCACCGGCGCGATCGACAGCACGCTTTGCGATGGCAAGGCCGAGGCCGGTGCCGGGAATCTCGCCGCGCGCATCACCGCGGTAAAAGCGCTCGAACGCGTGCAGACGCTCGGATTCGCTCATGCCGGGACCCTCGTCGCGAACGCTCAGCACGGTGCTGCCGTCATCGCGGTACGCCCGTAGATGAATGGGCGCGCCGGGTGCATATTTGAGCGCGTTTTCGACGACGTTCCAGAGCGCTTCGCCAATTTCGGCGCGGTCGGCGACGATTTCTTTGGCACCGTCCACGCTGTAGTCGATGGCGCGTTCTTCGTCGAGCCGCCGGGCCGCCTCGCACTGATCGCGCAGCAAGTCCGTCACGTCGATGGGGCGCGGTTCGGGGGCGTTTTCGCCTTCCATGCGCGCAAGGCGCATCAAACGATCGATGAGCCCGCGCATGTGTTCTTTTTCCATCGCCATCGTGCCGAGGATTTGGCGCGCGACTTTCGGTTCTTCGATCGCACCGCGGCGCAGCACGTCGATATACCCCGCGATCACCGTGAGCGGCGTGCGCAGCTCGTGTCCGGCGTCGGCAACGAACTGACGCATGCGGGCCTCGGTTGAACGCCGCTCCTCCATCGCGGCGGCAACGCTCGCGGCGGCATCGTTATATGCTTCGGTGAGTGTCGCGACTTCGTCGCCGCCCGCGGTAACGAAACGCCGCTGCGTGTAATCGCCTTCGGCAAGCGCTTTGAGCGAGTCCGTGACTTCATTCATCGGCGCCAGCGCTTCGCGTGCAACGACGCGCCCGGCAAAATACGATACGACGATGGCGACGACCGCGATGCCGATGATGATCCACCAGTACGGCAGCAGATTGGCGAAGATGATCCAATCCGAGGCTTGGAACGTGACGAAGCCGCCTTCGACGGCGATGATTGCCCACCAGTCATGCGGACCTGGCGGAACGACGGGATGTCCGCCCCGCTGCGGCGGCAGTTCGATGGGGCTACCCGCACGCTCCGGTGGACGCGCGATTTTTACGGTGCCCGCAAGCACGCGATCGAGGATGTGCGGATGCACCCCTTTGTCGCCGCCCAGAAACGTTCCGTGACTGTCGTAGACGGCGACGCGCAAGCCGATGCCGCTAAGATCGTGGGCGAGGCGCGGAGCGGCTTGCGCCAGCGTTTGCCCATCGGATTGAAAGCGCGCTGCCAGAAAACGCGCTTCTTCGTGTTTGGCGATGATGATGTCGTTGCTGAAGCCCGCCAGTTCGTACACGAGCGCGATGGACGACGCGATGACGACCAGCAGCACGGTAACGCCCAGCAAAACCGTGTAGAGCGTTGCCAAGCGCGACGCCAGCGAACGGCGGGGCATGCGCATGCTCATTGTGCCAGACCGTACCCCACGCCGCGCACGGTGCGGATGAACGACTGGTGATCGCCGCGATCCACCTTGGCACGCAAATACGAAATGTACGTTTCGACGATGTTCGGGCCGCCTTCGAAATCGTGTCCCCACACCAGTTCCAGCAAATGATCTTTGCTGAAGACGCGGCGCGGTTCGCGCATGAAGACTTCGAGCAAATCGAATTCGCGCTGCGTGAGATCCAAGCGATCCTGTCCGCGCCACGCTTCGCGCGTCGTCGGATTGATGGAAACGTCGTGCCAGCGCAGCACGTCTTCTTCTATCAATTGCGGGCGGCGCAACTTGGCTTGCAGACGCGCGATAAGTTCTTCGAAGACGAACGGCTTGACGAGATAATCGTCGGCTCCCGCGCCCAGACTCTGCACTTTGTCGACGGTGTCGGCCTTGGCCGTAAGCATGAGAATCGGCGCTTGCGTGATCTGGCGCAGCCGCGGCAGCAGCGTGATGCCGTCGATCTTCGGCATCATGACGTCGAGCACGATGACTTCCGGATCCCACTCGCGCACCAAATCGAGCGCGGCTTGTCCGTCGGACGCGGTGCGCACCGCAAACCCTTCGCGGGTCAGGCCGAGTTCGAGCATTTCACGGACAAAGCGGTCGTCGTCGACGACCGCAACGCGGGACGGCTGCATGGTGAGCATCTACGGTGCATCGTTACTGCAAACCCTTGGAGTGCGCTGGGCCTTCGCCGCCTCAGCCTGACAATTAGGCGGCCCAGCGGCGAAGGCGCTGCCCCGCGACGAGCGATGCGGCTCGGATGCTCTCCAGCGGATGCGAGATGATTGCAATGCCGCGCTGCGCAAGCGTCTCGCACGTGGCGTCGTCGGGAAGCCAGTGCGCGAAGAGATGCACCTCGTCGCTCTGCGTGCGCTCGGCCAGCGCTGTGAGCACGTCGGCCAGCGTGCATTCGCGCTGTTCGCGCAACCGGTCGCTGACGGTGCTGCGGAACTGCGCGCCGTTCCAACCGGGAGCGAGAATCAGCAGACGCCGCATCGACTCGGCGCTGGTGCCTTCGAAATCTACGGCGGCGGCGCGTACGCACTGGGCGAGCGCCTCATCGACATTGGCATGAAGCGTGGCCGGAGTGATGGTGCCGGAATCACCCGTTTCCAGTATGGCTCCCGCTCCGATTATGTAGTCCATGGAAAAACGATAGGGCGGGAACATGCCACCTGTATGGCATCTTCCCGCCCTGCCCACCCCGGCAGTTTACCGATGGGCGTTAGGCGCTGGACGCGCGGCGCGAGGCCGCACCCCGTTTGGCCGCGCCGTTGAAGAGGCCGAGCATCGAATCCACGACATGCGGATCCCATTGCGTGCCGCGGCCCGATTGGAGAATCTCCAGGGCGCGGCGCGGTGGAATCGCTTTGCGATAGGGGCGGTCGCTAATCATGGCGTGGAACGCGTCGGCCACTGCAACGACGCGGGCTTCGAAGGGGATGTTCTCCCCCACGAGTGCGTCGGGATAGCCCAGGCCATCCCAGCGTTCGTGGTGCGCCCGAACGATAAGCGCGCACCGCGAAAGCGAGGGAATCTGGTTGAGAATCCGCTGGCCCGCTGCTGAATGGTCGCGCATTACGTCCCATTCTGCGGAAGTCAGCGGGCCAGGTTTGAACAGGATGCTCTCCGGCGTGGCAATCTTCCCGATGTCGTGCAGCAACGAGCACAACTCAATGAAATCGGTCAGATCCTTCGCCAGTCCCATTGCGGCGCAAAGCCGGCGAGCCCATTCGCCGGTCGCCTTGGAGTGGCAGCATGTCTGCGAATCGCGCTCGCCGAGCATCGCGAGCAGCGCCTCCGTGGATTCGGAGTGCGCCGACCGCTGTTCGCAGTTATCCCCCCCCAAGGCGGAAAGCGCGGATTGAATCTCCGCTTTCAACACCTCGAGGAAGGCCAGTAGTCGCCCGTGGTCGATCGGGAAGCGACTCGCTTCGCTGGCAATAACGTGGGCCGCCGCACCGGCGAGCTCCATAGCTCGCGCGGGGCCGAGGCGGCGGCCTTCGCGGACGGCCCACGTAGCCAATCCCACCGGCTTGGAGAGTTGTATGCTGAGACAAAGCCGGTCCAGGATTAGTTCTATTGTCGATTCGAGTGCGGGGTCTCCGAAGAGCGCCGGGTCCTGCACCTGCTCGACGACTTGCGTCGCGAGGGCGCGAAGGTTCCCGGAAAGTGCTGATGCCGCACCCGGCAGCGTGTGCACATCCATGTTCAAACGGTCCTTTGATTGTGGGAGGAAGGGCAGAGAGGCCGACTTAGCCGACCGGCGTCGGGGTCAGAGTGCAGCAAGCGACGGCGGTGATAACGGCGGCGACGACCAGGGTGGTAACCATAAAAAAGAATCCTCGCAAGTAAGTAACGATTCGTTACTTCGAGGATAGGCTGTAATGGAGGGGGGGTCTGTACCTAACTTTAGGTACGCGGTTTCATCGTTCTAACTAACGAGGCCGCGCTTGCGCGCAATGGTTAGTGCCTCATTCCGGCCGCTGCAGCCGAGTTTTTTGATGATATTCTTGATGTGGACCTGGATGGTGTAAACGCTTCGACCGCTCTCGAAGGCAATATCCTTGGGACCGCGGCCATCGGCCAGCGCCTGGAGAACCGAGATTTCCGCCTTTGTGAGCAGCCCAACGGCAAGGTCTTCTTCCGGCGACCAACGCTCAAAAGCACGTGATAAGAGCTTCCTGATGCCGGTGTAGCCCATTGAGTCCAGTGCCTGCAGGCGCTCAAGCACGTCATCTTTTAACGCGGGGCTCTTT
>JBKPMZ010000434.1:0-4197 GCA_046732415.1 Vulcanimicrobiota bacterium | reverse complement strand
ATCATCAGCTTATTGCCGGCATAGCCTTCTTCGCCCGGCTGAAAACAGAATACCAGCGTGCCGGGCACGTCCGCGCGCCGGCGCGCCAGTTCTTTTGCGGCGCAGAGCAGAATCGCGATGTGCGCATCGTGTCCGCACGCGTGCATCACGCCGGGCGCCGTCGATTTGTACGGAACGTCTGCGGTTTCCGTAACCGGCAGCGCGTCGATGTCCGCACGAAGCAGCGTCACCGGTCCGGGCCGTCCGCCGCGAAGCGTGCCCAGCACACCGGTTTGGCCGATACCCGTGCGAATTTCGTCCAATTCGAGCGCGCGCAGTTCGCGTTCGATGTATGCGGCGGTCTCGAATTCCTTGAGCGAGAGCTCCGGATGCATGTGGAAATGGCGCCGGTGGCGGCTGAGTTCTTCCATGGGCACGGGGACCGCTGCAATCATGACGTAGGGCCGTTCCACGAGAAGTCAGAAAATCCGGCCATGCGAATCTGGGTGTCGGCGACTATACTCGCAGTCGTATTTGCCGTTTCTTCGGCACAGGCTGCTGAAACATTTACTCCTACTTCACTTACAGCGCAGCAGGTTTTTGCGAAGGCTCGTGCGGCCCGCGGCCGCCTCAAGCCGGGCGCGTACCACTCGGTGTACGAAGAAACGCGCGGCGATTCCACGACGTCCATCGACGTGTACGAGGGCCCGCACGGGTTCGTGGAAACCGAACGTGAAGGCGCGTTCATCTGGGCCAACGGGTCATACGAAGGCACGAACTGGTCGCAAGACGAGAACGGCGTCGTTACGCTCGATTCGGATTTCGAAACCGCTTCGAATCCGTTCATCACCGCGCTCAGCCGCACGCCCGGTGAAGATTCCGGCGTTCGCGTTCTCGGTGTAACGACGACCCAGCCCGCGTGCGTCGTTGTGCAAGTGGCGCCGCGAAGCGGCCTCGTACAGCAGCGCTATTACGACGCGAAAACATTCTTGCTGCGTCGCGTCGTAACGACCGATTACCGAAATTTGCCCTGGACGTACGATTACGCTGATTACGCCACGCAATACGGTCTGACGTTCGCTCAGACGGTAACGTACAGCGACTCGCATCCGGAAAACACGACGGTCACCCGCTCGAAACTCTTCGAACGCGTTGCGCCCTCGGCGATGCACTTGGCAATTCCCAAGACGCGCCCGCTGTTCGGACTGCCGTCCGAGGCGCCGGTACAAATTCCCGCGGAGTTCACGCCGGACGGCATTATCGTGCGCGTGACGATTCAAGGGCGCGGGCTGGACTTTCAACTCGATTCGGGGGCGTCGAGCATCGTGCTGGATGCGAGCGTGGCGCGCCAACTTGGCCTTGCAGTCATCGACGTGCACAAAGGAACGTTCAGCGGCGACTTCAGCATCGGGCGTTCGATCGCGCCGGATTTATCAGTCGGAACGCTGCACGCCGGTAATGTCGCGATCGACACGATTCCCTTCGAACGTATGGTGGGTGACCGCAAAGTCGTCGGTTTGCTCGGCGGCGATTTCTTCGCATCGCAGCGCGTCGAGGTGAATTTCAAGCAAAGCGCGCTGACGATCGCACCGTCCTCGAGCGTCGCGCCGCCGGGTGACTGGAGCGTTATTCCAATAGAAGTGGACGACTTGGTGCCGCGCGCGCATGCGAAGTTCAACGCGGTCGACGGCGCGTTCATCGTCGATCTCGGCGCAGAGGACACGATGCTGTATCCGCATTTCTTCCGCCAGTTCAAGCCCAACCGCGCGGGTGACGTGATGGGACAGATGGTGGGCATCGCCGGCCAAGGCGTCGATTACCGGCAGTACACGTTCAGCCGCTTTGATTTCGGCGATCTTGCATTCGCCGACGCCACGGCGGACGTAACCAGCGGAACGAGATTCGAAGAGATCGACTACGACGGATTGCTCGGCAGAAATATCCTGGCCAATTTCAACCTTGTGTTCGACTACGCCGCCGGCAGATTGTACGTACAGCCGCTCATCCAAAAGCCGTCGCCGCAGGATTTCAGCCTCGCCACGGGCGAGTACGCTCGGCTGTGGCTCCCAAAACCAAAACGCCGAAAACGCCGTTCGAACGGCACGGCCTCACCGACGAACAACTGATCGCCATCTGGCGCACGATGCTTCTGCATCGCCGCCTGGAGGCGCGCGGCTTCGAACTCAATCGGCAAGGCAAAATTCCGTTCGCGTCCGCCGGTGAGGGGCACGAGGCCGTTCAGGCCGGCGCCGCAATGGCGTTCGAGCGCGGCAAAGACATCTTGTATCCGTACTACCGGGACTTGGGTCTGGACGTCGGCGTCGGGCTTTCCGCGTACGAGGTGCTGCTTTCGCTTTTCGGCCGCGCGGCGGACCACAGCGGCGGCCGGCAGTTTCCGCACCATTACGCCAGCAAACGCCTGGGCATCTCGACGATCAGTTCCGTCATCGCAGCGCATCTGCCGCATGCCGTGGGTGCCGCCTATGCCCTCAAGCACCGCGGTGAACACGGCCGCGCCGTGCTCGCCACATTCGGCGACGGCTGCACCAGCGAGGGCGAATGGCACGAGTCGCTCAATTTCGCCGCGGTGCACAAGTTGCCGATCGTCTTCCTTTGCGAGAACAACGAGTGGGCGATCAGCACGCCGCTCGAGCATCAGATGGGGCAGCCCGACGTGTACAAACGGGCTGCGGGCTACGGCATCCCGGGGGCCGTTGTGAATGGCTTCGATCCTATCGCGTGCTACGCTGCTACAAAGGAAGCACTGGACCGGGCAAGGCGCGGCAGCGGCCCGACGCTGGTCGAGGCCAAGTGCTACCGCTTCCTTGCCCACACGACCGACGACGACGACCGCACCTACCGCAGCCGCGAAGAGGTCGCCGAGCGCCGCAAATTGGACCCCGTCCCCGGATTTGAGCGCTTCCTCATCGAGCACGGGGTACTGACCGAGCAGCAGGCAGAGGAGTTGAAGTCTTCCGTCCTGGCCGAGACGAACGAAGCAACGGATCGGGCCGAGTCCATGCCGTACCCGCGCGCCGAGGACCTCTACACGAAGCTGCACGAAGGCCCTTGGGAACCATGGCAATAGTTGTAAGAAGAGAATCGCTGCGTCGTAACGCGGCGATTCTGTACCGCCTACCGGTCTTCACGGGGGCCCCATCTCCGATGGGGGGCGCGGAGCCTCGGGCGGAGCGCCTTTAAAACAGGATATATTTAATGGCAAAAACCAGCACTCAAGTGCCCAAGACACTGGAGCGGCACGGGCTGTCCGACGAACAGCTCAAGGCGATTTTTCGCAACATGCTGCAGCAGCGTCAGCTCGACAACCGCGGCTTTCAGCTGAACCGGCAGGGCAAAGTTCCGTTCGCGCTCGGCAGCGAGGGGCACGAAGCGTTGCAAGCCGGCGCCGCAATGGCGTTCCACCGCGGCAAGGACATTCTCGCGCCGTACTACCGCGATCTCGGTTTGGCGATCGGCATCGGCCTCACGCCTTACGAGATCATGCTCTCGATTTTCGCGCGCGCGGCGGATCACAACGGCGGACGGCAATTTCCGAATCACTACTCTTCGAAAAAAGCCGGCCTGATGTCGTTCTCGTCGATTCTTGCGGCGCATATTCCGCACGCGGTCGGCGCGGCATACGCGGTGAAGTATCGCGGCGAAGCGGGGCGCGCGGTGCTCGTCACCTGCGGCGACGGCACGACGAGCGAAGGCGAGTGGCACGAGTCGATGAACTTCGCGGCGGTTCACAAACTGCCGCTGGTCATGCTGGTTGAAAACAATCAGTGGGCGATCTCCACGCCGCTGCACCATCAAATGGGTCAGCCCGACATCTACAAGCGCGCGGAAGGCTACGGCATGCCGGGCGAACAGTTCGACGGCTTCGATCCGATTGCGACGTACGGCGTCGTGCATCGCGCGATGGAACGCGCGCGCAGCGGCGGCGGCCCGTCGATCATCGAAGGCGTGTGCTACCGTTTTCTCGCGCATTCGACGGACGACAACGACATGACGTACCGCACGAAAGACGAGGTCGTGGAACATCGCAAAGACGATCCGGTACCGCGCTTCGAGCGGGTGCTGCTCGATGCGGGCGTGATGACCGCCGAGGAGATCGAAGCGATGAGAAAAGACGTTCTTCGCGAGACGAACGAAGCGACCGACAAAGCCGAGGCGATGCCGTATCCGGAGCCTTCGGATCTGTACAAACATCTGTAT
>JBKPMZ010000433.1:0-2677 GCA_046732415.1 Vulcanimicrobiota bacterium | reverse complement strand
GCTTTCGCTCTGAGGCTGTGAATCAATTGCGGGAATGCATTGCCACTTAGACTCGGGCGACGGATTTTTTCGCGCCGCCGGACAATCGAGTACTCGGGCGGATATTTTCGGTTGGGTTAGCTCGTGTTCGGCATGTTCTTTGGCGATTGAAAACGTGGAGTCTGGGTCGTGTCGGCGATTGCTAATCGCCCAGCTCTCCTAGGCCGCTAAAACTTTTAATCCAACGAGACGCATAAAGTTGAAGGCCAACGCATGCCACAAGGCGACCGCTTTGACTTTGGTCAATCCACGCACGCGGAACTGGCGCAGGTTTCGGTTTCGGCAATCGGCGTTCGCAAATTCCGCGATCGAGGGACGGGTTTTATACAAGGCCTGGTATTCGGGGTCGGCCATTCTCGCACGGAAGGCGACGTACTCGTCGGTGTCGTCCCGTTGTCGCGCATGCGGATCCTTGCCGTGTTTTGATAGTTGCTCGCCGCGAGGTATCGACGAGACGACCTTGGCGCCGGCGGTTTCAGCCGCGGTGACGGCGTCTTGCGTCGCGAAGGCTGAATCGACGAGGGCTTGCGAGGGCGTTTTTCCGTAGTGCTCGCGAATCTTATCAAGCATCGGCGGCAACTCGCCGCCGTCTGTGCCCCCGTTGGTCACCGCCACGCCGACGATCATTCGCGAATTGGCGTCTGTGGCGAGTTGCACATTGAACGCAGGATCGTAGCCGCCGTTGGCCATCTTCATCGTGCGCGCATCGGGGTCGGTGGTGCTGACACGTGTCGCCTCGCCATCGCCTTTCTTTCGTTTCTCACGTTGCTCGCTGAGCTTCTCGTGTTGCCGCAACGCCTCCTCGATACGCTCCTGACGCTCACGCGCCGCACGCTCGCTGGCGGCTTTGCGACGCGCATCTCCAGCCAGGCGATCGCTTTCGCTCTCCGCTTCTTGTTTCAAGCGATTGACGTGTTCCCGAGCCTCTTGCTGCAATTTTTCCAGAGTCGGCTTGCGGCGAAATGAGCTGCGTCCAGCACTGGCACGTACGCGCATGCCGTCTTGAGCAATCGTCTCCAGCGGCACGATCCCGCTTTCGACGAGCGCCGCCACCGTGTCTACCAGCAATCGTTCCAGGCGTTCGCCATGCTGCACGCGAAAATCGCTCAACGTGTGATAGTTCACTCGCACGCCGCCCAGAAGCCAGAGATAAGGAATCTCGTGCTCGCACCGCCGATTCAACTCTCGAGCGCTCCCAATCCCGTCGAGCGTCGCTTGCAACCACAACGCCACCAGGACCTCCGGTGCAATCGCGGGTCGGCCCGGCGAATCTTCCGTGACTTGGATATCGCAGTAAAATGGCTGCAGATCGAGCGAACTCACAAACGCCCACACGCTGCGCGCCCGATGATCGGCGGCCAGCAACTGGTCGAGCGACAGGAACTGCATCTCGATCTGCGTGCGATGCGGCCGGCTGACGCGGGCCGTCTTCGATTTATTTTCTGTATTCATACGGCCGTTTTAGCGCCTAGCCACGACCTGGCCAAGGCGGTCTCAATAAATTCACAGCCTCTCTGCGAAAGAGCGTCCTTTTGCGGAGCAAAAGGCGACTATGGGCGCCTGCTGCATCATGCGGAGCGTAGCGGATGCAGCTACGCCGCACTACGGCTTCTCCGCAGGCTTCCACGAAGGGCGCGGGGCGATGATGGGGAGCTCGTCGGCGAGCAGTTTGGTGTGCGTGTCTTCGATGAGATCGTAGAGCATCAGGTCCCCTTTGCCGAGCGAATTGTCGCCGACGCGCATCGTGCTGAAGCGGGCGTAGGCGATGTATTGCCCGTCGGGAGACCAGGCGGCATAAGAGTTCATTTGCGCGCCTTGAGAAACCTGCTGCAGTCCTTGGCCGTCGGCGCCTACGACGCAGAGCTGAATCGTGCCGTCGCTGCCCCGGCCGCCGAAGGCGATCTGCTGTCCGTCGGGCGACCAGCAAGGATAGACGCAGTAAACGAGATCCTGCTTCAACAGATCGACGAGTTCCGTGCCGTCGCGATTCATGACGTACAGCCGGAAAGCGCCCATCCGGTTCGAAGTGAAGGCGATCTTCTTGCCGTCGGGCGACCAGGCCGCGTCGGAATCCCAATTGGGGTGGTTGGTCAGGTTCTTTGGGTTCGAACCGTCGGCATCCATGACAAACACTTCCACTCCCCCGGTGCGATGATCGGCGGCGAACAGCAACTGTTTGCCGTCGGGCGACCAGGCCGGGCAGCGGTCGTTCGGGCCGCTTCCGACCGAGGTGATCTTGCCCGTCTCAAGATCGAAGAGCTTGATCGCTCCGGCGCCGTTGGCCGTTACGACGAAGGCCAATTGCCGACCGTCGGGGCGCCAGGCGGGTTCGTTGACCGTGCCCAGATCTTGAGTGATCCGCGTGATGTTTTTGCCGTTGATGTCGAGCGAGATCAGATCGCTGCCGCCGTAGCGCCGAGTGGCGACCGTCAGCGTCGGAGCTGTTTGCGGTTCCTGGCCGTGCGAGATTCCGCCTAGCGCCGTCGCGACCAGAAGCGTCAACCGAAGAGTTCGCTGCATCGCTCGATCTCCGTGAGATGCGCCCGCCGGCGATTGGCCTTTGTACCGCCGCAATCGCCTGCTCGGCGGCAAGACTACCGTGGATAGCGATCAGATTAACCGCTCGCGAGCCTGAAGC
>JBKPMZ010000432.1:0-2790 GCA_046732415.1 Vulcanimicrobiota bacterium | reverse complement strand
GCTCGGCAGCGTCGACCCATGCGAGGTCGTTCGCAAGACGCGGCGTGAAGTAGCGGCTCTGCGCCAGCCCGTGGCCGTGCGCCGCAAGAAGGTCGCGGTAGAACGAGTGGACGATGCCGGCCGGTGAGGCGTAGTCGATAGAATCGGTGCTCGCCAGGGCCGGTAAAGCAACCACCCCAAAGCCTATAAGCATCACGAGCAAGCGCTTCACTATGATCTTGTTAGAGCAGCACCTTCGATACCCTGCCCTCGCGCGGTTATCCGAGAGACGGACTTTTGGAACAATTGCTGTTATGCCGCCGGGATTACGACGCGAGGCACGACATGATCCAGATCGCCTGGGATGAAGAGACTCGAACTCCTGATCCCTTGAGCCTGGGCGCGGATATCGTCGTGCATTCGACGACCAAATACATCGGCGGCCACAGCGACGTCGTCGGCGGCGCGGCACTTACCAGCAACAAAGACTTTCACGACACGATCAAATTTCATCAGAACGCCGTGGGCGGGGTACCCGGCCCGCACGATGCATGGCTGACGATGCGCGGAGCAAAAACGCTGGCGCTGCGCATGCGCGAACACGCGAAGAATGCGCAAGCCGTAGCGGAGTTTCTCGAAGCGCATTCCGAGGTGGATCGCGTATATTATCCGGGGCTTGCCTCGCATCCGCAGCACGAACTGGCGAAGCGGCAAATGAGCGGATTCGACGGCATGGTGTCGTTTACGCTCAAAGGCCCCGAGCCCGGCGTTCGGCACTAGGACCCGCTCGGGCTAGATTCTGTTTCGCGGATAGTCGACGGCGCTCACGTTCGCAAGTTCGGCCTTGGCTTGCTCTTCCGTAATGCCGCCATATCGCCCGCTGTCGGAGAGGATGACGCCGCGCTGCCCGTCGACCCACTCGTACTGCCAGCGCTTCATTTCCTGAAAACCCTCGCCGATGGAGATCTCTTCCCACAACGCGGGCATCCCGTTCGAAAGCGTCGTCTGCTGTTTTTTGCTCACTAAGGCGTTGTTAAGATGGCCGCGCAGTTCGTCTGTAGCTAGCGTCTCGTAACCCGAAAGGCCGCCTTCACAAAACTCGATTTGAATTTGCACAAAATGCGCGTCCTGCTCGCCGGGGTTGCTCACGAACGCGGCAACCACGGTGGGTTCGCTGCTCAGAGGATCGTATGGGCGGCCACCGAGGTACCTGAACCCCGGGGCTGCGGTGAACGACATCGCCGGATCGTTGTATGCGGTCGTGTTGGGGTTTGCCGGCGCGGGCGTGGGCGTCTCCTGTGCGCCCGCAGGCATCGAGCCCAACACGAACGCGCAAAAAACGGCAGCCAGAACGAACCGGGTCATGCTCTCTCCAATACGCCGGACAGCGCCGGCAGCGATATCGTAGCGGTATCCTACGTTTCGGTGGTCGTCGTCGAATTCTTCGTGCCGCACTTCTAGGCCCATTTCGCGCATGCGATCCGCAAGCACGCGAGCGCCGACGTCCAAAGCATATTCGCCTCGCCGGCCGCAATCCAAGTAACGCAGGCGAAGGCGTGCCAGTTCCGCCCGCTTGCTCAGGCACACCTCCGCGGGATCGAATGTCAGCCATCGCGCAAAGACGTCGTCGCGCAAGGCCCCGGTTTTTCGATCGAAGGGCAAGTCGAGATCGAACGCTCGCGCGCTGCGCGGCGAATATGCCGCGGCGTAACCGAGCATCTCCATCGTTTGGTACTCGCCCTGCGAACGTTTGTTGGCCCCCTCGAAATACTCGACGAACCGCGCGAGGTTCCACTGATGTTTTTCGAGCGTGCGCTGCGTCTGCACGAACGCCGGCGGGTGGGAATAGCGAAAGTACGAGTCACCGCTGTGCGAGGCGAACGCCGCGAACACGCCGGGATAGTTCATCGCGAGGTGCAGCGCTCCAAAGCCGCCCGACGATTTTCCGAAGACCGCCCTGCCGCGTCAATTTCAAGAACGCACTGCATGGTTGATGACCCTCGCGCAGGCAAGGCCAAGCGTTCGTGCAGCTCGACCTGATGAGGCCAAGACTTGTGCTAACGCTAGGTATCGCGCCCACCACGTTTATCGCCCGCCTCTTTCCGCTGGCCCTGCGCGTCGTCGTCGACGGATTCACGCGCCTGGGCGGCTCGCAGTACGTCAATTCCGTGCACAACGGCGATTACGAGACCTACGTGATTCGCGACGTGATCGGTCTCGTTGATTCCACGTATCGCACCCTCGCCGATGAGGGCGGGGCTCGGTCGTGGCGACAGGTGGATCGCATGCCGATAGGACGCGTCGAGGGCATGGGGATTGTCCCATTGGTGCATCCTTCGATGCCGAATCGCCGCCATCGGGCTATCGCAAAGGACGCCCAGCACGAAGCAGGTCTAATTCGGGGCGCCCTGGAGCCACATTCGCAGGCTGAGGCCGCGGATTAGTGCCTCGCTCAACCGGCCGTGCGGAGAGGCGCGTTGTAGCCGAACTACCCGACATACTACCCGACAATGCGGTTTCGCGCGTCGGCGAGCACGCCTGTCGACAAGCAAAAAGCCCGACAACGTCGGGCTTTTCAAATGGTGGAGATGAGGAGACTCGAACTCCTGACCCCTTACATGCGAACGAAAAGCACCGTGATCTCGGTGAAGCGAAAATCGCGCGGAAAGCCTTGAACATAAGGGATTCCGCGAATTGGAGCGTCCGGGAACGTCCGCGATTATCCGTCAAAATTCGTCCCTTTGGTGGTAGTGAGGTGGTACTGGACCGTCGCTGTGGCGAGTATCCAGACACCCTGGGGAAGGTTCGCAC
>JBKPMZ010000431.1:0-3533 GCA_046732415.1 Vulcanimicrobiota bacterium | reverse complement strand
GCGACTGAACGCCCCAAGGAAGCACCCGGCGCCGCCTCGGTCGGCGACCGGTTCCTAACCGGTCGCTTGACCTGGGGCGCGGCCGGCCGACTAGCAGGTCAGTACGGCTCAGTTGCGCAGGAGAGCTGGGGATGGCAGCGGCGACGCCGCCGGCGCATCGTCATAGGTCCTCTGCCTTTCGGTTGGCGACAACTCCCCGGGGATGATGCAGGAGGGCCAGCTGAGGCTGGGCGCAGAGTCGCGTTTGAAGAGCCTCGGCGCCACGCTCGGATCATGCCCATTCTGCTGGTAAAGGTTCTCCTAATATATAGTGAGAGCCAATTCCGCGTCCGGCGTATGGCCCGGCGTAATGGGGGCGGCACGGCGGCCCGCGCACTGCCCGCTCGGGCTATGTGGCGAGGGCATCCGGTCGGTGCGATGGGTAGGGCGGACACTCGGCGGTGATGGTTGAGAGTCTGTTAAACAAAGGTCCCTCGTTGCAGTCGCCCCAGGGCGCCGATGGCCGGACCAAGCGGTGCGACGAGGGGCGTAGCTCATAATGCGCGGGCGCGGATTGAGCCGCCAGCTGGACCAGATGCAATGTTCGATTTCAGCATCAGCATCTGGGCAGCCGAAGTGCGGCAAGACGGCCCGCGCAACCGCCCGCTCGGGCCCTGCGGCGAGGAGTGCGCGGACGGCGCGAGGGAGCGAGGGGATACCCCTCCCGCTGATGGTTTCGGCGCTGGTCAATCACTAGTGCTGAGCGGATTATAGGGCACGAGAAGGCAACCTTAACTTTTCCAATCGCTGGTTCGGATGACTCCGTTTGCCGCTCTAGAATGTCGAAAAACGCATGGTAAGGATTGACCGTGCCTGATCGGGGCCTTAACACCCGAAAAATGATTTGCCGGAGGCACCCAATTCTGGGGGAAGGCTTAGACCAGTAGGGAGCACGACGGAGCATAAGCTTGGGCTGCGCTATCGAGTCGTCCCGCCTGACTCGCTGCGCCAGTTCCCGACTTGAGAACAACTCCACCAAGTGAGGATGGTCTTCGACGATTAAGATTCTCGCCATGATTGCCGAAGAGCAGCAATCTTCGCGCCGTGGCCCGCGCGGCCGATTGAGCGCCACCCTGACCCGGCCGAGGCGCCGCCCTGCTGCCGGCTGATTCGGCAGGGCGACATCCAGACCTTCGATTCCCATCTGACGGCGCTCAAGGCGGAGCTGGAAGAGGCAGTCTCGCGTCTTGAGGAGCACTTCTTCGAACTGAAGTCGGCGGCCCGCGAACGGCTGGGCAGCTTATTCAACGCCGGAGATTATCCTGAGTCGCTACGGGGCCTCTTCAAGGTCGAGTGGGACTTTCCCTCGGTCGAACCGCCCAACTACCTGCGCGAGCTGAGCCCGGAGCTGTTTCGCCAGGAACAGGCCCGCGTTGCCGCCCGCTTCGAGGAAGCGGTCCGCATGGCTGAAGAGGCTTTTACGACAGAACTTGCCAAGCTGGTTTCTCATCTGACGGAGCGCATCACCGGCCAGGAGGATGGGAAACCGAAGATCTTCCGCGACTCGGCCGTCGAGAACCTCAAAGAATTCTTCGACCGGTTCAAGACCCTGAACGTCCGTTCGAACGAGCAGTTGGACGAACTGGTCGAGCAAGCGCAGCGAGTCATCCGGGGCGTGGAACCGCAGAAGTTGCGGGAAAGCGCCGATCTGCGCCAACGAGTGGCCACGCAGTTGTCCGGCGTGCAGTCGGTGCTCGATGGGTTGCTGGTCGACCGGCCGCGGCGGAATATTCTCCGTCGGCCCGCCAAGTAAGGCCAGGTGCAAGTTATGCAACTGATTGTTCATGCCGATGGGGCCATGTGCTGCCTCTATGATGAAGCAATCGACCTCGCGGCTCTGGGCGCCTTGCAGATAAAGCGTGGTAGCCATGTCGAGCCCGACGAGTTGGGACGCTGGTTTGCGGACCTGTCGCCCGCCTCTGGCCCGAAGCTCGGGCCCTTCGATCGCCGCAGCGAGGCATTAGACGCCGAGCGGGCCTGGTTAGAAGCCAACTGGCTTGTCGGCTAGGCCCGCACCAACGCGCGTTTGGCCGTTTCATCTTGTCCTTCGTAGCCGCGGTGCGCGCTTGCGCCGCGGCTTTTTGTGCTCCGAAGTTAAAGGATTCAATTCTTATGACCTGTTCCCACATTGAACGCGCCGTGGCCCTCGCCACGGGCGAAGCGATTTCCACCGTCAAACGGCTTGGCTTTAGCCTAGTTGAGACGGCTGTGAACGGCTGCGATTCCCCGCCGAAGTGCCCAAATGTCGTTGATTGGGATGCGTTGGATCAGCGGCGCGTCGGTTTGTTTCCGAATCGGAAGCGAGTCGAACTCGCCGCCTGATTGAAGCAGCCAGTGCACTTGGTCGCCGGGGAACGGAATCCCCTGCCGACCTTGGTCGTTTGGCCAAGCTTGTGCTTCCGAGGGACTCTTGCGCCTGCGGCATTCTGTGGCGCAAGAGATCCATGCCCGCGCCATCACATGGGCGACGTTTGTCGCTAGGTTGTGCACGTCTGCGTCCTGGTCCATGCGGACCGGGGACACAGCCATGCACCATGGCGGTCAGTCGGTCGAGGCGCGGCTTTTTTTCTTAGCCATTAGCACAGAGCACGGCCTTGGCAACGCCTCGCGGCGAATCTAGTACCGACTTTCGGATCGTTGAGAGCAGATCGGCAGGTCATTGAGTTCGAACTCACACCGGGTGAAAAGCCAGGGATCGACTGGGGATTCGCCGCCAGCGGCCCAAACAGCCTGTCGGCGTTCGTGCAGTTTCCCGCGGAGGTCTGCCGGACCCGTGCATGTTACCTGCAGTAACTCGGCTAGTAGTTCTTTGGCTCTCCGAGATGCCCAAGGGCGCGCCCTCCTGCGCCGTGACTTTACCGATCGCGGCCGCCACGACCATTGGCCGACCGTGCCAGCTTATGTGTCCGCTCTCTGTTGCCGGCATCCGGTGGTTAGCCAATCCTCGACGGGCAGTAAGCAAGTACGGCTCACAGAAAATAGAGGATGACGCTGTAGAGCTCCAGAATAATGCTCACTTCGAGTCCTTCAATTGGAAGTGATAGATCGAATGTCTCGGCGTTTCGTCACCAGCGTCTTCCCAGGAGCAACCATACGGCCGAAATGGCCCAGGGGAACACCACCAATCATGCGGCTTATCAGTCGCTGAGTGACGATCATGGTGGGCGCTTTCTAAAGTTAATTGTGAGCTATGAAGGAACTACCAGCGATTGTGCGGCGCTTTCCTTGATCATGGTGTCGACCCAAGCTTGCTGCCGTTGATTCTGGCCATACGCGAAAAGACACAGCGCATGCAGTTCATCATCTCGCAACTCGCGCGCCGCGTCTTTCAGGACCTTGGCAGCCACATGAGCGTCGGCGGCGAGCACGTGCAGTGCGTGCATATCCCTGAGCAAGCCAAATCCGCCGGCGCGGCGTTTGGCGAACAGCGTCTTTCGTAGCTTGCGAGGCTCTTTCTCGGTACGATCGCCATATTTGGCGATAAACGGCTGCAA
>JBKPMZ010000430.1:0-17625 GCA_046732415.1 Vulcanimicrobiota bacterium | reverse complement strand
ATCGTGTTGCCGGGACCGGTAACAAAACCCACTTCGAGCTCGATGTCGAGTAGGCGCGACGGCCCGAACGACGGTTCGGCGGCGTCCGGCGGTTTACGCTGTCCTTTCGGTCGGACGACCGGCGTACCATCGACCACAATCGTGCTCGACCGCCCGTGATAGCCTATCGGAATCCAACGCCAGTTCGGCATCAGCGGCTCGCCGCTCGGCCGGAAGATTTTCCCCAAATTCGTCGCGTGTTCCAGCGATGAATAGAAATCGACGTAATCGCCGACCGCAAACGGGAGCAGCATGCGGACGTCGTTACGCCGTACAAGCAACTGCTCGCGATCGATATCACCAAAAGCCGCGGTTCCGTTCAGCAGCAGATCGCGCACGCGGCTGCGCAGCGCGCTCCATGCCTGGCGGCCCGCCGCGAGCAACAGATTGAGCGTGGGCGCCTGCAACACCGCCTTCGAAACGGTGCCATCGAACAGCGAGCTGTTCGAAGCGGCATGCATATCGAAAATCGCGTCGCCGATCGCGACGCCGATGTGCGGCTCACCGTTACCGGAAGCGAACACGCCGTACGGCAGATTCTCGAGTGGAAATTCGGAATCGGGCGCAACGTGCACCCATGAAGTCGCGACGTCGATCATCTAAAGCATTCCAAGCGCTTGTAAATCAGCGACCGGTTCAGAGAAGCTGCAACTGCCGTACGCGATGAAACTGTTCTCGCGCGTTTCGCGCAACTGCTCTGCGGAAAGCCCCGGCGCACCCGGCCGCAGCCGTTCGGCGTCCGTACATGCGAGGATGCTCGCGAGTTCCGCAAGCGGTGCGCCGCCGCGCGCAAACGCGCACGCGGCCAAGACGTTGAGAAACCCGTGCATCATCACATCGAGCGGCGCGTAATGGTGATACACCGGATGGTGCAGGCCGGCGGTGCATTTTATCGGCAGGGCGTACTCGCCGATCGCCGCGGCGATGAACGCGGCGACCTCGTCGGCGCTTGGAAACGCTTGCGGCGCGACGCCGCCGCAGCGCAATTTCGCACCCAGCCGGTGGCGTTTCAACGCATAGAGTGCCGGGTTCAGTTCGCCGCTCCAGCGCGCATCACGCGGCAGTTCCACGAACGCGGGCACGTCTTCCAATCCCGCCTGCCGCAGCGCAGCGGCGAATTGGCCGATTGACGCGTCGTGCGTTTCGCGCTGCGTCGCCAGCGGCGGCAGCGCAATTTCCAGCGCTTCGACCCGCACGCGCTTCTCGCTCGACCGCAGCGCGGACAATTGCGAGAGTGCCTGCTGCACGTTGGTAAGCCACGTACGCGGCTGCGTACCCGCGTCGACGATCGCGCTGAGCGCAACAGGCTCGCCGGCGCGCTCACATATTTGCAGTACGTCGTCGATGCGCGAGGCCGGAACGATAAATCGCCCGAGCATCCAGGCGAACCTGCCGCCCCGCGCGGCCGCGTACTCCTCCAGCGCGGGCGCCATCGCCAATTGTGCCGGTGGAAACAGCCCGGCATAGTCGACGAGCTGCTGCAATGCGGCCCGTACGGCGGGCGCATCGGTTTTTGCGCTGGTGGTCATACAGGGCGGCTTCGGTCATGCCGCCAAGCACCCTGCCATGAGCACGACGACGACAATGCAGACCAATCCGCTGGCAAAGATCGACTGGGATTATATCGAGTTTTACGTCGGAAACGCCAAGCAAGCCGCGCACTATTACTGCACCGCCTTCGGTTTCGATCAGGTCGCTTACGCGGGACCGGAAACCGGCGTGAAAGGCCGCGCGTCGTACGTCCTCGTGCAAAACAATCTGCGCTTCGTGCTCACCTCCAGCCTGCGCGCCGACGACCACATCACGCAGCATGTCGCGCGGCACGGTGACGGCGTGCGCGACGTGGCAATCGTGGTGCAGGACGCGAAAGCCGCCTACGAACAGGCGCTTGCAGGCGGCGCGAAATCCGTGGCGGCGCCCAGCGAAGCGCGCGACGAACACGGCCGCGTGATTACCGCCACCATCGCCACGTATGGCGACACGGTGCACACGTTCGTACAGCGCGACGGCTATACCGGCGTATTCATGCCGGGCTACGTGCACGCGCCAAAGTCGTATCCCGCGGTGCAAAAGCCGGGACTGCAGTTCATCGATCACTGCGTGGGCAACGTCGGTTGGGGCGAGATGGATCCGTGGGGCGACTTTTACGCCAAGGTGTTCGGCTTCTCGCAACTCGTTTCGTTCGACGACAAAGATATTTCGACCGAATACACGGCGCTCAAGTCAAAGGTGATGACGGATGCGCAGCACCGCGTGAAGTTTCCGATCAACGAACCCGCCGAAGGCAAAAAGAAATCGCAGATCGAGGAGTATCTCGATTTTTACGGCGGCCCGGGCGTGCAGCACATCGCGATCCGCACCGACGACATCATTTCGACGATTCGCGCGCTCAAGGCGAACGGCGTCGAGTTTCTCGATACGCCCGACTCATACTACGACGATCTCGAAGCGCGCGTGGGCCGCATCGACGAAGCGACGCAAATCCTGCGCGATCTGCGCATTCTGGTCGATCGCGACGATCTCGGATACATGCTGCAGATATTCACCAAGCCGCTGCAAGACCGTCCGACGGTATTCTTCGAGATCATCCAACGCAAGGGTTCGCTCAGTTTCGGCAAAGGCAATTTCAAAGCGCTCTTCATTTCCATCGAAAAAGAACAGGAAAAGCGCGGCACGCTGTAAGTTTAGCCGTGCGGCCCGGTTGACGGCGCGCCGCCGAAGTTGACGTTGCTGGGCGTGATGATGCGCGTAATGTCGCGCACGATTGCGTTTGCCGCGCCCGGAAACGGCTGCTCGCGCTGCGCGTTCACGAACGTGATGAGCGTGATGTCCTTCGTTGGCAGGTAGTACGCGCCGGTGTTATATCCCGGCAAGCCGCCGGTGTAGCCGTACCATCCGCCGCTGCAGCCGATGCCGAGGCCGAAATCCAAGCCTTTTCCTTTTCCGGTCGGCAGGCACCGCAGGCGCGCAGCCTGCATGCGTTTGCTGTTCATCGTGCCCAGCACGTACGACTTGACCCAACGCTTCATGTCCGGAACCGTGGAGATCATGGCGCCCGCCGCCCACGTGATCGATGGCGGGATCTCGTGCGTGACGTCCTCCCAACCGCCCTTGCCGTTCAGCCCGTATCCCACGCTGTAAGGCGCCGGCATCGCGATCGTATCCGGAAAACTCGTGCCCTTGAGCGCCATCGGCCGCAGCAGCCGTTTGCGAATTTGGTTGCCGACCGTGTCGTGCGTAACCGATTCGATAATCAAGCCCAAGATCACGTAATTC
This sequence comes from Vulcanimicrobiota bacterium, assembly GCA_046732415.1. GTDB lineage: Bacteria > Vulcanimicrobiota > Vulcanimicrobiia > Vulcanimicrobiales > Vulcanimicrobiaceae > DATGJX01. The sequence goes on along the minus strand of JBKPMZ010000430.1, from coordinate 14,310 downwards.
GTATTGCTGTAGTTCCATTTGGCGCCGGGTGCGAACAGCGGCTTCTGAGCGACCGCCCAGCGCACGAGCTGCTGCGGCGCGATCCGCGTTTGCGGCGTAATGTTTAGCGCATTGAACTGCGGCGTATTGTACGCCTCAAACAGGCCGCTGCGCATTTCGCACAACTGGCGGATGGTAATATTGTTGCCGTTGGGCACCCTCACGCCGATGTTGAATCTGGAGATCGGGTCGTCCAAACGCAAACGCCCTTCATCCGCAAGTTGAAGCAGCACGGTGACGACGAATGTTTTCGTATTGCTGCCGACACGGAATTTGTCGCCGAGCCGGAACGGCGCTCTTGCCTGCAGGTTCGCGTAGCCGACACTTTTGACGTACGGCGCATACCCCGGAATGTATATCGCGATGAACGCGCCCGGAATTGGCTCGCGTCCGCCGAACGCGCGCAGCTCTTTGCGCGCCGCCACTTCGATGGCGTGCTGCTGAGTGATCGGGATCTGCCGTTGTGCTCCGCCCGGCATCGCACCCGCAAGCGAAACCGCCGCAAATGACACAAGTGCGAAGCGAACTGCCGTAGCAATCATACCGCGCGTCCTCCGGTTCGATGGTAACCCGGCCGCGCCGGCAGCTCCGCGAGGCTTTCGCCCTAGGTATGCTACCATACAGGCAGGCGCTCTCCAGCGGCGAATTTCTCGTTATCCGAAAAGGAGGTCTCTTATGTCGGATGCTTCCTCACATTCCGCCTTGAACGCACGCCTGGACGGGCTCGAGCGCCAAGTGCGTTCGCTCAAACGCCTGCTGCTCGTTGCCCTCGCCGCAGTCTTTGCGGCGTTCGGTGCCGGCGCCGCCGGAGCGGCGCAAAAGACGCTCACCTTCGCCGACGCCGCCGGGCACACGCGCGTGAAGATTGACGCAACCGGGTTCCGCATGCTCGATGCGCAAGGGCGCACGCGCATCGAAATCGGCTTCAACAGCGCGAACAAACCTTCGATGTACTTGGAAGACGCGCACGGCAACGCGCCGCTGGGCGCATACATCTCGGACAAAGATCAGCCCGTCATTCGCCTTGCCGATGCGCAAGGCGTTGGACGCGCGTATTTTGGTTTGACTGCTGACCAGCACGAACCGCGCATTTCATTTGACGACGCGCACAGCACCGAACGCCTTTACGTGGGATTAACAACCCAGTCGAGCGGACTCGTGCGAACGTACACGTCCGATGCGAAGGATCAGACGTCGCTCGAAGACGACAAGATCTGGATCACCGACGCTGCCGGCAACAATCGCATCTATTTGGGAACCTCCAGCACCGGCGACGGCATTTTGCGCATGTACGACGGCAGCACGCGCGAGCGCGTGTACGCCGGCGTATTCACCGACGGCACGTCCGGCTTCCAATCGCTGGACGTCAGCGGCAACCTCGTCTGGTCGTCACCAACCCAATAGTGCGATGCGTTCAGGAGAAAGCGAGCGCTGCGCCTAACATGAGGCGACGATGACCGTAACCGTCGACGCCGTGATGCTCGAAGCGCGAGCCGGCGCGCTCTCCAAACGTTCGATAAAGACGACCGCAAAGGTCGCCGGCATACGCCTTGCCATCGCCTGCATGGATTTGACGACGCTGGAAGGCAAAGACTCCGAGGGGCGGGTTCGTTCGCTCTGCGCAAAAGCGATCAAGCCCGCTCCGCATCTGCCCGACGTACCGAGCGTCGCGGCAGTGTGCGTCTATCCGAATTTGGTGGGCGTTGCCAAGGACGCGCTTCGCGGGACTTCCGTGAAAGTCGCTTCCGTCGCCACGGCATTTCCCAGCGGGCTTTCCTCGCTCGATGTGAAACTCGCCGACACGCAAGCGGCGATACAGGCCGGCGCCGACGAGATCGACATGGTGATCGATCGCGGTGCGTTCCTCGCCGGTCACCACCAACAGGTCTTCGACGAGATCGTCGCCGTGAAAAACGTGTGCGGCGACGTGCATTTGAAAGTCATCCTCGAAACCGGCGAACTGGGCAGTTACGATAACGTGCGCGCGGCGAGCGATCTCGCGCTCGAAGCGGGCGCGGACGTCATTAAAACCTCCACCGGCAAAGTCGGTACGAATGCGACGTTCCCGGTTGCCGTCACGATGTGCGAAGCGATTCGCGACTACGCGCGCCGCACCGGACGCCGCGCCGGCCTGAAAGTTGCCGGCGGCGTGCGAACCACCAAACAAGCGATGACGTACCTGGTCATCATCAAAGAGACGCTCGGCGAATCGTGGCTGACGCCCGATCTCTTCCGCATAGGCGCAAGTTCGCTGCTCGACGATCTGCTGATGCAATATGAAAAAGAACGTACCGGCCACTACGCCGGCCCCGACTACTTCCCTAAGGACTAGCGAATGATGGACGCAAACCAAACTGCGAGTGGGCCGAAGGCCGGGGGCCCTGTCGGCTTTGCCGACGGGGGGCGCGCAGCGCGCAGCGCGGAGGCGCCGGTTCAATGGGATTACGCTCCCGCACCGGAAAGCACCAAACCCGCGATCCGCGAGGAATACGGGCTGTTCGTCAACGGCGAGTGGTGTTCACCCAAGAGCGGACGCTACTTCGAAACGATCAATCCCGCCAACGAACAGCCGCTTGCGCGCGTGGCGCATGCAGGCGAGGAAGACGTCGAACGCGCCGTGCGCGCGGCACGCAAAGCATACGAGAAGTATTGGCGTCCCATGAAGCCCGCCGACCGCGCGAAGTACATCTTCCGCATCGCGCGGGCCATTACCGAACGCTCCCGAGAACTGGCGGTGCTGGAAACGCTGGACGGGGGCAAACCGATCAAAGAGTCGCGCGACTTCGACATCCCCACGTCGGCCGCGCACTTCTTCTATTACGCGGGCTGGGCCGACAAATTGGAGTGGGCGATGCGCGCGGGACGCGAGCCACATCCGCTCGGCGTCGCCGGTCAAATCGTCCCATGGAATTTTCCGCTGCTCATGGCGGCGTGGAAGATTGCGCCCGCGCTTGCGTGCGGCAATACGGTCGTGCTCAAACCCGCCGAAACGACGCCGCTGACCGCCCTGGCACTCGCCCAGATCGTCCAAGAAGCCGATCTTCCGCCGGGCGTCGTGAATGTGATCACCGGCGATGGAGCAACGGGCGCCGCGCTCGTTGGCAGCGAGGTCGACAAGATTGCCTTCACGGGTTCGACCGAAGTGGGCAAAGCGATCGCGCGCGCGCTCGCCGGCACCGGTAAACGGCTCACACTGGAACTGGGTGGGAAAGCCGCGCACATCGTTTTCGCCGATGCGCCAATCGATCAAGCGGTCGAAGGCATCGTCAACGGCATCTACTTCAACCAAGGTCACGTCTGCTGTGCCGGTTCGCGCCTGCTTGTCGAAGAGCGCGTGCACGAGGAGATCGTCGTGCGCCTGACGGAACGCCTGCAGACGCTGCGATTGGGTGATCCGCTTGACAAGAACACCGACATCGGCGCGATCAATTCGCGCGCGCAACTCGACAAAATCCAAGAACTGGTGCGCAGCGGCATCGATCAAGGCGCAGTGCTCGTGCAGCAGTCCTGCAGTATACCCGACCGCGGGTATTTCTTCCCAGCTTCTTTCTTCACCAATGTGCAGCAAGCGCATCGTATTGCTCGCGAAGAGATCTTCGGTCCCGTCCTTTCGATTCTGACTTTTAGAACGCCGGACGAGGCGATCGAAAAGGCCAACAACACGCCGTACGGGCTGTCGGCGGGGATTTGGACCGACAAAGGCAGCAAGAACATGTACATTGCTCAGCACATGCGCGCGGGAGTCGTGTGGTGCAACACGTTCAACCAATTCGATCCCAGTTCGCCGTTCGGAGGATATCGCGAGTCCGGCTTTGGACGCGAGGGTGGCGTTCACGGGCTTTATGAGTACCTGGCTCACTGACGCTCGCGCGTTCGAGTCGCTGTTCAGCGCGTCGCCCAGCGCAATAGTCGCGCTGGATCGCGATTATCACGTCATTGCCGCCAATCCGGCGGCGACGCTGCTAGGCGGCTACACCAAAGCGGAGTTCATCGGTCACGACGTACGGGAATTCGCGCACCTGCCGCTGCGCGCGTTCATCGACGACGCGTTTGCTGCCGCTGCGGTCGAGAAGACGCTGCAGCGCGACGTGATGGTCAAGCGCAAAGACGGCAGCAGCATCCTCGTCGAGGCAACCAGCATCCCCGTCATAGACGGCGGCTCAACGGTCTTTCTGTTTCTGGTCGTGCAGGATGCGTCGTGGCGTCAGGAAGCGGAACAGCGTTTCAGATCGCTCTTCGACCGTAATCCCATACCGGCCGGCATTTACGACGTGCACGGGCGTATCGTCGACGTCAACGCCGCGACCATCGAACAAAGCGGGTATCCGCGCGAGTCGTTCATCGGCGAACAGATTGGACGTAACTGCAGCGAGGAATACCGCCCGGGCGTGCGCGCCGCATTCGCACAGGCGCTGCAAGGCCAAATCAGCCGCGTTCACACCGAAATGCGCGCCGCAGACGGCGAATGGCTGCAGTTCGAGGTGACGTTCATTCCGCGCACGGAAGGCGGAACGATTACGGGCGCGTACGGCTTATACGAGAACGTCACGGGGGAACGCGCGGCACAGCGGCGTTTGGCAGAGCAAGCGGCGGCGCTCGCCAAGGTGGAACGCGAGTTCCGGACCATCTTCGAACACCTGCCCACGCCCGTTGTCGCGTTCGATCCGGATCAGCGCATCATCGACGCGAATCCCGCGGCAGTCGCCGCGGCCGGCTTTCATGCGCGCGAGGAAGTCGTCGGCCGCAAATTGGGCGAATTCATTCAGGACGCCTCGCAAGGCGCGGTCGTCGAGAGTTTCAACAAGGCGTTGCAAGGCAGCATTTCGCGGCACCGCAGCGTTACCAAATCGCCGGACGGGCGTACGATGGTCTTCGACGCAACCAACGTACCGGTGTATTCGGGCAACGATATCGTTGGTGTATACGCGCTGCTCGAAAACGTTACCGCGCAGACACAAACCAGCGAAGAACTTGCGCAGACGCGCCTACGCTTCCAAACGTTGTTCGAGCACAATCCGTCGGTCGTACTTGCCATCGACACGGAACACCGCATCATCGAGATCAATCCGGCGGGACTGCGCATCAGCGGCTACATGCTGGACGACGTTCGGGGGCGGGCGGTGAGCGAATTCATTCCGCCCAGTCAGCGCGATCGCGTGCGGCAGTTCCTCAATCAAGCCGTCAAAGGCGAAACCGTCGCGTTCCCGGTCGACGCGTATTCGGCCGACGGGCGGCTGATCCAGTATGAAGCGACCGCTCTGCCGATCGTGCAGCAGCAAAAAATCGTCGGCGCGTATGCGCTCATGGAGAACGTCACCGAACGCATGCGTGCGGAACGCACCGTTGCCGCGCAGCGCGAGGAACTCATCGATCTGGAGCACGATTTCCGTTCGCTCTTCTCGCACAATCCCGACGGTATGTGCCTGCTCTCCACAGACGGCGTGATCCTCGAGATCAATGACGCGGTCGCCGCGATCGCACACCGGCCGCGCGAACAGATCGTCTCGCAGAATTTCCGCGCGTTTCTGATCGGCCCGGACCTCGAGCGCGGGTTCGGTTTCTTTCGCCGTGCGGTCGGCGGTGAAACGGTGAACTACGAAATTGCCTCGGTTCGCGGCGACGGAAGTGCGCTGCACTTGGAAGTCACGATGTTTCCGAAATACGCGCAAGGCCTGGTCGTTGGTGTATACTGCGCGTTCAAAGACGTCACGGAGCGCCGCGTCGTCCATCGCAAACTCGAGATGCAGGCGCAGCGCATGCGCGACCTCTACCTGCTTGCGACGACGCCCGAATACACGGACGCCCACGTCATGTCCACGCTGCAAACCGGATGCCGCCTACTGGGCTTGGAGAGCGGCGCGATCGTCGATTCCGCCGAAGGGCTGCACGTCGACATGCGCTACGATTCCCTCGAACTGTTCGCGGGCGACGACGAGCGCGTTATCGACGTTGCCCGCGCGGTCCTCGCGAATCGCGAGCCGGTTGCCGTGCATATCGGCGAACCCGAAGAACATGGGTACGGCACGTGGATTGGTTCGCGCCTGCTCATCGGCGGCGCATTGCACGGCGTGCTGCTGTTCTTTTCACGCACGCGGCGCGATCAGCCGTTCGAGGAAATCGACCTCGACACGATTGCACTCATGGCGGCGCTCGTCGGCAGCGCGCTCGAACGCCGGCGCAGCCGTTCGCACCTTCGCACGCTGGCGTATTACGATTCGCTCACCGGTTTGCCCAACCGCCTGTTCTTTCAAGAGCGTTTGCGCGATGCGCTCATGGATCAGCGCGGCTATGCGCGCCCCGTCGCCGTACTATTCTTCGATCTCGATCGCTTCAAGGACATCAACGACACGCTCGGGCACGCGATGGGCGACCGTTTTCTGCAAATGGTCGCACACCGTCTGGTGCGCCTGGTGGGTGAGAGCGGCACCGTTGCGCGCATGGGCGGGGACGAGTTCATCGTGCTGCTGCGCGACGTCGAAGGGCGCGAGGACGTCGAACGCATCGCAAACACCGTCCTGCACACGATCGAAGAGCCGTTTCGCATCGAGGGCTACGAGCAGTTCATTACGGCGAGCATCGGCGTCGCGCTCTCGCCCGAAGACGGCCGCGACGATCAGTCGCTCATCAAACACGCGGACATCGCGATGTACCGCATCAAGGACCAGGGCGGCAACGGTTTTCTGTTTTTCGATCATACGTTCGAAGCACCGCTGCGCAGCCGTCTGACGCAAGAAAAGCATCTGCGCCGCGCAATCGAGCGCCAGCAGTTCGTGCTGCACTACCAGCCGATCATCGACGTCGTTTCGGGAAACATCGTTTCTCTGGAAGCGCTCGTACGCTGGAACCACCCGCAGCGTGGACTGGTCTATCCCGACGAGTTCATCCCGGTCGCGGAGGCCAGCGGGCTGGTCGTACAGCTGGGCGATTGGGTGCTTACGAACGCGTCGGCTCAAATGCGCCGCTGGCAGGAACACGCCGCGCTGTCGCTTGCGGTAAACATTTCGGCGCGGCAATTTCACGATCGCAAGTTGTGCGACCGGCTGTTGGAACTCGTCACCGCGGCGGGTTTTGATCCGCGTCGCATCGAGGTAGAGATCACCGAAAGCATGGCGCTCTCCGACATCTCGCAGAGCATCGAAACCGTTCGACAGCTCAAGAGCATCGGCGCAGCGATTGCGGTGGACGATTTCGGTACCGGGCATTCCTCGCTGAACTACCTGCGCCGCTTTGACGTCGACCACTTGAAGATCGACCGTTCATTCGTTGCGGGCATCGGCAGCGAATCCAGCGATGAAACCATCGTCAAAGCGATTATCGCGATGGGGCACAGCCTCGGCATGATGGTCGTCGCTGAAGGCGTCGAAAACCGCGAGCAGCTCGAGTTTCTACGCGCGCACAAGTGCGATCGCGTGCAGGGTTATCTCTTCTCCCGTCCGGTCGACGCGCAGGCGATGGAGTCGCTGCTCGCGTCGTGGCGAGGAACGGCACCGCAAGCCGGGTAAGCACCTCGCATGGCGACCGCGGCACCAGCGGACGTCGCTCTCGACCGGGACGCCTTGGCGGCGTGGTACCGGCGAAATCGCGAGCGCTCCGCGCAGATCTTCGGACTCATCGATCCGTCCGCATACTACACGCGCCCTATTCCGCTCCGGCATCCGTTCGCGTTTTACGAGGGGCATTTGCCGGCGTTCAGTTATCTCGTCGTAAACGAACGCGCGCTGGGTGAACCCGCGCTGGACGCAAGGCTCGAGCGTCTATTCGAACGAGGCATCGATCCCGCCAGTGCAGACTCGGCGCGCGCTCACGAGCGAACCGATTGGCCCGCGCGCGAAGAGGTCGAAGTTTTCGGCCGCCGCTGCGACGAGCGGCTCTACGGCGCAATCGCGAGCGCGAAACTCGTCGACGAGAACGTTCCGCGTCTCGTACGCGGTCAAGCGATCTTCACCGCGCTCGAACACGAGCAGATGCATCACGAAACGCTCGTGTACATCATTCATCAACTCGACGCCGACCGCAAAGGGCGGCTTCACCAAACGCATCACGACACGCCGCCGCCCAAGAACGACTGGGTACACATTCCGGCCGGAACGGCCCGGCTTGGCGCGGATCGCGAGCGCGTTCAGTTCGGCTGGGACAACGAATTCGGCGCGCACGACGTGCACGTCGCGGCATTCGCCGTACAGCGCTATCCGGTAACGAACGGCGATTATCTGGCATTTGTTCGCAGCGGCGGGCCGATGCCGCCGTTCTGGGTGCAGCGCGACGGCGAGCTGCATCTGCGCGGGGTGTTCGAAGAACTGCCGCTGCCGCTGTCATGGCCTGCGTATGTCACGAACGAACAAGCGCGCGCGTATGCCGCCTGGAAAGGCGCACGCGTCATGACCGAAGCGGAGTATCAGCGCGCCGCGTACGGATCGCCCTCGAACGAGGACCGGCCGTATCCTTGGGGAAACGAAGCGCCCACGCCACTGCACGGAAACTTCGATTTCGAACGGTTCGATCCAGATCCGGTCGACGCACATCCCGCCGGCGCAAGCGCCTGGGGCGTGCACGATCTGATTGGTAACGGCTGGGAGTGGACCAGCACCCCGTTCGGGCCGTTTCCGGGCTTCGCGCCGATGGCCAGTTATCCGCAATACAGCGCAGACTTCTTCGATGGGAAACACTACGTGTTAAAAGGTGCATCGCCGGTAACGGCGCGCGAAATGATCCGTCCCAGTTTCAGAAACTGGTTCTACGCCGATTATCCCTACGCGTACGGAAAATTCCGATGCGCCGCGTAGCCGCGCTTCTCGCAGCGGCACTGCTGCTCGCGTCGTGTTCCAAGGGCGGCGCGGGCGGAACAACGGGCGCAGGTGCGCCAGCTAACGGCGGAACGCTTCGCGTCGCGCTCTGGGCCGAGCCGACGTCGCTCAATCCGCTGCTCGCGACGAATACCGCCGAGAATTTCGTTGCGAGCCTCGCGTTCGATCTGCTCGTGACGATCGACGACAAAGGCAACGAAGTGCCGGATCTGGCGGCGGTGGTTCCCACTCCGCAAAACGGCGGCATCAGCAAAGACGGCCGTACGATTACGTATCACCTGCGCCGCAACGTCACGTGGCAGGACGGCGCTCCGTTCACCAGTGCCGACGTCAAATTTTCGTGGCAAGCGGTGATGAGTCCGAGCAACAACGTCGTGGAGCGCCGAGGTTACGACCAAGTACAATCCGTCGATACGCCCGATCCCTACACCGTCGTCTTTCATCTCAAGGGGCCGTTCGCACCGTTCGTCGATACGGTGTTCGGCGAGAGCGACGATCCGTTCCGCATCGTGCCCAAGCACATACTGGCGAAGTATCCGAACATCAACCAGGTGCCGTTCAACCAACTGCCGATTGGCACCGGTCCGTTCAAGATCACGCGCTGGATTCACGGCGATCGCGTCGAACTGGCGGCGAATCCGAAGTACTTCCGCGGCGCGCCGAAACTCAAGGCGATTACGGTGCTGATCGTGCCCGACGGCAATACGGTCGAATCCGAATTGCGCGCGCACGACGTCGATCTTGCGCCCGACATCTCGACGGCGAATCTCAACAATCTTCGCGCGCGCCCGGCGCCCGGCGTAACGACGCTGCTGGCAAAGGGTCCATCGTACTTCTCCATCGATTTCAACACCAAGCATCCGCCGCTCGACGACGTGCGCGTTCGGCGGGCGCTGAGTTATGCGATCGACGAGAAACGAATCATCGACACGCTGCTGTACGGCACGGCGGTACCGGCAGCCGCCGATCTCTCCGACTTCTATTGGGCGTACGAACCGGATGTGATGCGGTATCCGTACGATTTGGAGAAAGCCAAGTCGCTGCTCGACTCGGCGGGCTGGACCGTTGGTTCAGGCGGAATCCGCGAAAAGAACGGCCAGCGCCTCACGCTCGAACTCACGTACGGACAAGGCAACGCGACCTCGCGCCAAATGGGCGTGCAGATTCAACAGGACCTGCGCAAAGCCGGCGTCGACTTGCAGATCAAGACGTACAACTACACACTGCTGTATGCAACCAAAGCGATGGGCGGCATTCTGAACAGCGGCAAGTACGATCTCGCCGAGTACGCGTGGATATCGGGCGCCGATCCGGACGATTCATCGGGATGGATGTGCGATATGGTTCCGCCCGCCGGCAACAACATCACGCAGTACTGCAACCCGCAGTTCGATGCTGCGCAGCGCGACGCGCTCACGCACTTCGATCGCGCGCGCCGCAAGAAGGATTATTCGATCACGCAGAAACTGCTCGCCAGCGACGCACCCGCGGCGTTCCAATACTATCAGCGCCGGCGTTATGCGCTCAGCACGAATCTGCGCAATTTCACCCCGAACGGCATCAGCGAGGGCTGGAACGCGTACGCCTGGACTCTATAGTGTCACCTGATGCTTCGATACCTCAGCACAGGGCTAACGTCGAAGCGCGGCCGAGGTACCGAAACCCATCTACAGTCATCATTTTTCTAAGGAGAATTATCCCGTGACCAGCACGCTTACTGCCAAAAAGACCCCAATTACCGTTGCGTACGGCGACGGCATCGGCCCGGAGATCATGGATGCGACGATTCGCATCATCACCGCGGCCGGTGCGCAATTGGACATCGAGAACATCGAAATCGGCGAGAGCGTGTACAACCGCGGGCTCAGCAACGGCATCGAAGATTCGTCTTGGGAATCGCTGCGGCGCACGAAGGTCTTTTTGAAGGCGCCGATCACCACGCCGCAAGGCGGCGGCTTCAAGTCGCTCAACGTCACGGTACGCAAGACGCTCGGCATGTACGCCAACGTGCGCCCGTGCGCGTCGCTTCATCCGTACGTCGCGACGAAGCATCCGAACATGAATCTCGTCATCGTTCGCGAGAACGAGGAAGATGTCTACGGCGGCATCGAGCACCGGCAGACCAACCAGGTTACGCAGTGCCTCAAACTCATCTCGCGTCCGGGCAGCGAGCGCATCATCCGCTACGCGTTCGAATACGCGCGCGCGAACAAGCGCAAAAAAGTCACGTGCTTCACCAAAGACAACATCATGAAGATCACGGACGGCTTGTTCCACAAAATTTTCGACGAGATCGCCAAGGACTATCCGGACGTCGAGAACGAGCATTGGATCGTCGACATCGGCGCGGCCAAGATGGCGGACACACCCGAAGCTTTCGACGTGCTCGTCATGCCGAATCTGTACGGCGACGTGCTCTCTGACGTGGCGGCCCAAATTACCGGTTCGGTCGGCCTGGCGGGCTCGGCGAACATCGGCGATCATTGTTCCATGTTCGAAGCGATCCACGGATCGGCGCCGCGGCGCGCGGGCCAGAACATGGCCAACCCGTCCGGCCTGCTGCACGGCGGGCTCCTCATGCTCGCGCATATCGGTCAAGGCGAGGTCGCGGAAAAGGTGCACAACGCTTGGCTGCGCACGATCGAGGACGGCGTGCACACGTACGACATCTTCAAAGAAGGCGTCAGCAAGCAAAAAGTCGGCACGCGTGAATTCGCGGACGCCGTGATCGCGCGTCTGGGACAGAAGCCGCAACACCTCAAGGCCGTCGAGTATGCGAAGGGCGCGCAAATGGACATCGCCGCACGCGCGGAAGGCGTACGTGCGAAAAAGGAGCACGCCGGCGTCGACCTCTTCATCGATCTGCCCGGCGGCAATCCGGATCAGATCGCGGCAAAACTCCAAGACCTCGGCGTTGCCGGCACCAAACTCACCGTCATCGCAAATCGCGGAACGAAAGTGTGGCCGCAGGGCAATCCGGACACGTTCTGGAGCGACCATTGGTCGTGCCGCTTCGAAAAAGACGGTGAAACGTTCGGCACGGCTCAGGTCGTGCAACTCATCGAAGCGGCGAACAACGCCGGTTTCGACGTGGTGAAGACCGAGGGGCTCTACACGTTCGACGGCCAGCGCGGCTATTCGCTGGCGCAGGGCCAATAAGCGCCGGGCGCTATCTTCGCCGCATCGCCAGCACGGTGCGCACAACGTGGATCGCGGCGGCGGCAACGGCAATCCAGAAGACCACGCCGATCCACCTCTGCCATCCCTGCGGGTGGTAGAACAGCATGACAATCGCGAGCGCCACGATGCAAGCCGCAGCCAGCATCGTGGCGTTCGCGCGTTCGACGACGCGTTCGAACCGCGTGATGGTGGCGTCCAAATCTTCGACGCGCGTCCATACGCGTACGTTGCCGCGTTCTATTTGTCCCAGCACGCGGTCCACACGGCGGGGTAACTCGACGCTGAGCTGCGCCGCATCCATGGCCGCGTCGCGCGCCCGGTTGAACCACTGATCGCCCGACATCTGCCCGTAGATGATCTTGTCGGTGAGCGGCTCGAGCAAATTGCCCAGATTCGTATTCGGATCGAGCGTTTGCAGTAAGCCTTCGGTCATCACCAGCGCCTTGAACAGTAGCGCGTAGTTTCCCGGGAGCCGCATGCGGTGGCGGCGGACGAGCTCGAGCAATTCGCCGATCGCCTCGCCGAATCGAATGTTCTCCAGGCTCTCGCCGACATAGCGCTCCAGCATGCGATCCAGTTCCGCCACGATCGATGCGCGGTCGACCGGATGCGCGGGCGCCGCAATTTCCACGATGCGATCCGCCAGCCGCTGCGCGTCGCGCCGGTCCAGTGCGACGAACACATCGGCGACGCGGCGGCGGGCGTCGTGCGTGAGGCGGCCCACCATGCCGAAGTCCACGACGGACACCATTCCGTCTTCGCGAACGAGCACGTTGCCGCCGTGCGGATCCGCATAGAACACGCCGTGCGTGAGTGCCGGCTCGATGACGAACTCGCAGATGCGCCGCGCGGCAGCGCTGCGCCGGCGTTTGCTCAGTTGCGAGGCTTCTTCGGGCTTCATCCCGCTCTCGCGCGTCATGGTGATGACACGCGTGCCGGAATACTCGTCGATTACTTGCGGCAGCGCATATCCGCGCCGCGATGCGAAGACTTCACTGAAAAATCGCACGTTTGACGCTTCTTTGGTGTAATCCAATTCGTTGCGCAGCGTATCCGCGAACTCGCGAACCAGTGCCGGAATATCGTACGGGGCGAGCGCGGGCAAACGCTGTGTCCACGCCTCTGCTTCGTCGGCAAGAATCTCCAAATCAATCTGCACCAGATGCTCGACGCCGGGTTTGCGCACTTTGACCATCACTTCACGGCCGTCGGCCAAGCGCGCGGCATGCACTTGGCCGATTGACGCGCTCGCCGTTGCCTGGCGGTCGAAAAACGCGAAGATCTCGTCGGGGGGCGCGCCGAGTTCTTCTTTGACGACCTGCGCCACTTCGTCGGCCGGAATCGGCGGCACGGAATCTTGCAGTTTACGCAGTTCGCTGCGATAGGGATCCGGCAACAGATCGGCGCGTGTCGAGAGCAACTGGCCCAGTTTGATGAACGTCGTGCCGAGTTCTTCGCAGGCCTCGCGTACGTGACGCGCCCGCGCGCCGTCCTCACCGTTGAAAACCGTACCGATTCCATGGCGAGCAAGCGTTGCCATGATTTGCCGGTAGCGAGCGCCCTTCGTCTGCGGGGCGGGCGAGGTGTGCGTTTCTTGCTGCATCGTGCCCCGCGCTTATTCCCATGCCGATGCCGGGGAATCAACAGTACATGCGACTCGAATCCGCCGACACCGTAAAATACCGCGCGAACATCGTCAGCAGCCTGGACGGCACCACGAAACTGCGCTGGCCACACAATTTCGGCGCCTATCGCCTTACGGATCACGACTTGGCGCGCGGCAGCCTGCTCGGCAGCCCCAAGCTGCAAATGACGATGAAAGCAACCGGCGCGATCGAGCATCTGTTCTGCGTCGATGCGGGCGCATCGCTGCTTGGCACGTTTCTGGTACGTCACTGGGACGAGCGATCGGGCATGAAGCTCGACGTGACGGGCGGACACTTCTTCCTCTACGCGGAGCATCAAGAACACCGCTTCATGCTCTCCAACGGCGTTTACGTGTTCGAAGACGTGTTCGTGCACGCGGATGGCGCGATCGCGAATTACGTCATCGAACTCACGAACGACTCCGAAGAAGAGCAGCGCATCGCCACGTACGCCTTCAGCGAACTCGCGAAAGACGTCGAAGACGACGTGGACGTGCGCTGGGACGACCACTTGCGGGCGTTCGTCGTGGTAAGCCGCGAAGAACGAAAGAACGCGCGCGTCGTGGGCGCATCTCGCGCACCCGTGAGTTATGAAGTGTCGATCGACCATGCGAAAGCAGTAACCGGGTATGCACCCGGAC
>JBKPMZ010000429.1:0-4978 GCA_046732415.1 Vulcanimicrobiota bacterium | reverse complement strand
GCGTTACGGACACCTTCGGACTGCCGTTCAACGTGACGTCTGCGGACGGCGTCATCGCGAAATAGACGAATGCTTGCGGTTTGCCCGCCGGGATCTGCGGCGTCGCCTGGGTGGGCGATGTAGAAACCGCGACGTCGAGCTGCGCACCGGAAGGCGCATTGTTTTGCGGCAGTACGATCGATGACGTAATGCCGCCGACTCGCGGGAGCGCTTGCGCCGTGCCCGCCGAAGCGAACGAAATGCTTTTTGCGGAACTGGGCGTTATCGGCGCTGCTGGCGGAACGGGGCTGCCCGAACCGCTTCCGCCGCCTCCGCTGCATGCGGCAAGGACGAACGAAAATGCCGCGGCACAGACGAACGCCGCCGCGCCGCGCGATCGCAAATGGCTACGCATACGCTTACTCCCGTGAAAGTGCTGGGTGCCCTCCAAGTCAATCACTTGCGTACCGCGCAAACCAGGGAGTTGCGTCCCGGCCGCCTGGGACTATCGACCGGGGTAACAGCACTCGACGCGTAAGAAAGCATACGAATAATGATTTACGTCGGCACGTGCGGATTCTCGTACAAAGATTGGCTTGGAACGTTCTATCCGGCGACGATGCGGCAGAGCGAAATGCTGGCATATTACTCGAACTGCTTTGCCGCAGTAGAAATCGACGCTTCGTATTACGGCGTACTTTCAGCAGGCACCGTTGCGCGTATGAACGCCCGCACGCCGGCAGAGTTTCGCTTCTGTTTCAAAGTTCCGCAAACGGTTTCGCATCCGCCCGACGCCGGACTCTCACGCGTTCACGGCGATGCTGCTGCATTCGTCGAAAGCGTCGCTCCAATCGTCGATGCGGGAAAGTTCGGGTGCGCGCTGCTGCAATTTCCGAACGGCTTTAGACCCAACGAGCGAACGGAAGCCTACGTGCGTGCCGCAATAGAGGCGCTGCGCCCCCTTACGCTTGTTGCGGAGTTCCGTAACCGCGAATGGCAAGCACCGAAGTACTTCGAACTCGTTTCGGAACTCGGCGTCGGTTGGTGCAACGTCGACATGCCGGGTTACGAGACTTTGATGCGGCCGAGTTCCGACGTGTCGTCGGACGTGGGATACGTGCGCTTTCACGGGCGTAATGCCGAAAAGTGGTGGAGCGGTGACAACCGCACTCGCTACGATTACGACTATTCCGCGGAAGAGCTCGAGCCGTGGACGCAGCGCGTCGCCGAGATCGAGGAGCAGGCGAAAACGACGTTCGCGTTCTTTAACAATCACGCGCGCGGCAATGCGGCACGCAACGCCGAACTGCTCATCGACATGCTGCGCGAGCGATACGCCGGCGCGCTCTCCCTGCTCACGCCGGCAGCGCCGAAGCCGCCCGGACAAGGCTCGCTCTTCGATTAGCCGAAAACGCGCCCGGTGGAATGGTCTGCCGTCATAACCGCGGGCGGACGGGTCGACGCAACGTTCGCGGGGGCCCTTGGCACGCCCGTCAAGGCGCTCGCGCCTTTTCGGGGCGCGACGTTTTTGCGCCGAACGATTGACGCGCTTCGCGCAATCGGCGTCGATCGCATCGCCGTGGTCGGTGGCGCGGAAGTGCGCGCGGCGTGCGAGCGAGACGACGTGCGCGTGATCGATGAAAGCAGCGACGGTGCGGAGAATCTGCGGCGCGCGCTGCGTGCTTGGGACGATCGCGCGCCGCTTCTGTATGCCACGAGTGACATGCCGTTTATCACCGCCGATGCAGTGCGGGCATTTCTTGCACGCGTGCCCGACGGCACACTCGCGCTGCCCCTGGCCGAAGTCGACGCATTCGACAAGCGTTTTCCCGGCGCTCCGCCGTTCGGCGTAACGCTCGCCGGCGAAACAGTCGTAAACGGCGGACTGTTCGCGATTCCGCCCGGCGCGGCGCAGCGAATCGAACACTTCGCAGCGCGGTTTTTCGACGCACGCAAAAGCGTGTGGCGTATGGCGCGCTTGACCGGGCCGGTGCTGCTGCTGCAGTTCGCGCTGCGGCGCCTGGGCATCGGGCAGCTCGAATCGCATGCACGGCGTTTGCTCGGGGTTCCCGCGCTCGCCGTACGAGACGCTCCGCCCGAGCTGGCATACGATGTGGATGTGCTGGAAGAATACCGGTATGCGGTCGCGCACGCCTAGACCCTCGCTGCTGGGCGCTTTCTGGTTCGGCATTCAAGTCGTTTGGGGCGCGCTGCTGGGCGTTTCGTTACAAGCACGCACATCGGAGTTGTCCGGCGCACATGCCGTTGCAGCGTACGGCGTGCTTGCATCGAGCGGCGCCGCTGTCGCCGCGATCGCGCAGATTCTCGTAGGCATCGTTGCCGATAGACGGCGTCTGCGCGGCAGCCGCCGCATTGAGTTCTACGTGTGCGGCGTCGCGGTCGCGTGTCCGGTGCTGTTCTGGTTCTACGCGGCGCCGAGCCTTGCGTCGCTTTTTGCCGCGGTGCTGGTGCTGCAACTTGCAATGAACGTCGCGATCGGTCCGTACCAAGCGGTGATTCCCGATTTCGTTTCCGAACGCGAAGTGGGCACGGCATCATCGTGGATGGCGGGGCTTCAGAGTGTCGGTAATGCATGCGGTGCACTTGTTGCGGCGCTCGTGTCCAACGCGCGTGTCGTGGCCACGGTTCTTGCGGCGGCGCTCGCCGCCTCGTGCGCGATCACCGTTGCACACGTGCGCGACCTTCCACTTGCGCCAGCGCAGGCGCAACCGCTGCGGATCAGCCGCGCCTTCATCGATCTCTTTATCTCGCGCGCGCTCGTATTTCTCGGATTTTACACACTGCTCGGGTATTTGTTTTTCTATGTTCGCAGCTCGTCGCTCGGCGGCGATACGAAACTGCTCACCGGTTCCATCATTCTGGCAGTAACTGCGAGCGGCGCGGTGGGCGCGTTAGCTGCAGCGCGTCCCGCCGATCGCTACGATCGCCGTTTCATAGCGGCCGCTGGCGCCGCGGGATTCGTTCTCTCGCTCGGATGTTTTCTCGCATCCCACGCGTTGCCGAGCATTCTCGCAACCGCGCTCCTTGCCGGTTTTGCGTGGGGCGTGTTCCTGAGCGGCGACTGGGCGCTCGGTTGTCAATTTCTCCCGCGCTTCGCACTCGCGACCGCAATGGGTATCTGGAATCTCGCGCTGCTGGTCCCGCAAATTCTCGCGCCGCTGGCGGCAAGCGCTTTGCTGGCGGCGCTGCATGCGCTGCAAAGCCCCAACGCCTCGCGTATCGCGTTCGTGCTTGCTGCATGCGAAGTAGTGTGCGGCATACTGTGGATTTGGCGCTTGCCTGCAACCAAGGCGTCGTCAGTAGAAAAAGCCGCTTCTGGGAATACTCCCTAGGGCTGTCGGGCAGGGGGAACTTCGATCTCGCCCTCGTTCGTTTAAACAGCTGGGAAACCGAAGGCGCACTTGCGCAGCTTCACGATCGGGTGACCGGTTTCCAAGAAAATCAACGATTAGGGAGGCTACATTGAATCGACTGAGCACCGGAGTCCTCAGTTTGCTCGCGGTCGCGGGCATGGGGCTCACAGCGGTCGCCGCTCCGTCTGGCCATGCAACACGTGGAAACATCGGACACAACGTCGTTGCTCAGGCCACGCCGGTCGCATCTCCGTCCCCTGCAGCGACTCCCGCTGCATCACCGATGGCTTCGCCGGCGGCTCCGGCGTCGACCGCGCCCGCGGCAAACGTTCCGCCAATGCAATTTGGCTCACCGCCGTCGGGACAGATTCCAATACTGTTCAATGACCACCACGTCTATTCCAAACCGGACGTTCTTAGAAATGGACGCGTCCTTTCCGCGCTCGTGCGCGGCGGTACGATTTTGATTCCGCTGCGTTCGATGTTCGAACAAATGGGCGCGACCGTTTCGTACGATCCGGCAACAAAAACCGTTGACGTGACCAAACCCGGTTCCGACGTGAAGGTGACGCTCGGCAAACCGGAAGTGACGATCAACGGTGAGACGCGTCCGCTCGACGTGCCGCCGATGATGTACCAGGGAACGATCCTCGTTCCGGTACGCGTCATCTCCGAAGGCATGGGTGCGTACGTGCAGTGGGTGCCCGATCGCCGCGTCGTGGTCGTGCGTTACGTAACGCCGACTCCGCCGCCGCCTCCGAGCACGCCGCCGCCGGCACCGGCGCCCTCGCCGACCGCAGTGCCGACGCCCGCACCGGTCGTGGGTCCGTATCAGGATCACTTCATCGCCGGCGACTACATCATTAGTCCGAAAGTGTACAACGAGTTCAGCCCCGGCAACAAGGGCACTGATTCGTTCGCCATTCGCGGCGCGCTGGAGTTCAATCTCATCGGATTACCCTGGATGATCGCCGGTGACTTCCGCCAGTATCAGTATCCGCACAACTGCACCTCCGCAACGGATCCGCAGTGTTTGGTGACGGCTATCGGCGGACAGGGGCAAACGTTCGTTCCGGCGTTCACGGCCAAGGATATGGACGTCGACGCGCGCTTCGGCCTGAAGGTCGCCGATCCGCACATCTTCATCGGCGTGGGCTATCTGTGGCGTACGAACAACTACGGCTATCCGCGCGAGAACGGCGTCGGTTTCGGCCTGGAGAAACTTCCGGACCTTGACCAAGGCTTCTCGTTGTACGGCAGCGCGTATTACTATCCCAGCGTGAAGGGAACGTGCGGCACCGACGTGTGCCCGACCGGCCCCTTCGATCTGGCATACCGCGTCCTGAAGTACCAAGTGGGCGCAACGGTCAACTTGGGCGGCAATTCCGTGCCGGTGTTCCTGGATCTCGGCTGGCTCGGCGATCAGGGGCGCAACAAGACCAACGCTCCTGCGGACTTCACGCACAACGGTCCGTACGTCGGCCTCGGCATCAAGTTCTAGACCGCGTAGACTGCAAGCAAAAGAGCTCTCGTTCCACGGGGGCTCTTTTCGCGTTCGCGCATTGGTAAATGCGCCTCTACCCGTTTTGGCACACGGGTCGTTATGCTCTGGCAGCTATGGAAGC
>JBKPMZ010000428.1:0-7143 GCA_046732415.1 Vulcanimicrobiota bacterium | reverse complement strand
CGCAACGCGTTTTCACTTATCGGATGCGGTCCCGTCCGCGGGCCTTCATCGCTGAAGCACAACATATACAACGTCGCGCCGCGCTGTGTCGCGGATGCTACGCTTTGTAAATAGCGATCGCGCTCGTCTGCATCAAACGTGTGGAAGAGCCCACAGTCTAGGACAGCGGTCGCGAACGCAGCCTCGATTCCACGACTCCTGGCCTTTTCTCCCGCAATTGCTATGGCGGTGGGAGCCTCCCACGGTACGCCGCTGATTCGTTCGTGGCTCGTCGGGCGCCGGCCGCCAAACGGATCGCGCGTGTTCACCGCTAGCGTGGCGCGAACGCCCACTGCTCGGCATTCCACATCGGCGTAATCATACTCGGCTTGAAGTTCTGCAAACGCTCGTCCACTGCGCTGATCTGCGGCTGATAATAGATGTAGACTTGCGGTACGTCCCGCGCGAGCAGCCTCTCGATTTTGGCGTAGGCCTCCTTACGCGCCGCTTGATCGTACGTTGTGAGCGCCAGCGCTTGCAGGCGGTCCATTTCCCGACTGCAATACCGCGTCCAGTTAAAGCCGTTCGGCGGACGCGCCGCGCATGTAAATTCTGCGGAATTATCCGGGTCCGCCGGCGAGGTGAACCCGCTGATGTCGAGATCGTATTTTCCCGGCTGCAGTACGCCCGAAGAGCCAATCGCGAACAGCATGGAGCCCGGGTACGACTTAATCGAAACTTGCATGCCGATATCGCGCAGCCACGACTGCACCAGCACCGCCATTGCATTGTCGCCGCTCGCGCCTTGCCGCAGCGCCAGCGTAAATGCCAGCGCACGCCCGTCGCGCGTACGGATACCGCTCGATCCGGTGTGCCAGCCTGCCGCGTCGAGAAGCGCCCGAGCTTTTGCCGGATCGTAACCGTCCACCGGGACGCCTTTGTCGTACGCCCACATGAATGATGGGATGTCTTCCGTCGCGATGATTCCCGTGCCGTGCGTTACCTTCTCGACGAGTTCTTTCTTGTCGATCGCATACGCGATCGCCTGACGAACGCGCACGTCGGAAAGAACCGGCCGTTCGGTGTTGATATAGATCGCGCGGTACGCGTTCTGCGGCGTGACCACGATGCGAATGCCGGGCGTGCCTTTGATGAGATTGTATGACGCCTCACTGATGTACGGATACCATTGAATTTCCCCGGTACGCAGCTCGTTGAGGCCCGTGTTTTCTTGCGGAATCTCGTGAATGACGATATTGGCGATCTTCGGCGTGCCTTTGAAGTAGTGCGCGTTCGCGACAAACTCGATGCGATCGCCGTGCGCCCAGCGCACCATGCGGTACGGACCCGTTCCGACGGGTCTATAGTTAAACGGAATCCTATTGAGGTCGTGGTAGTTTTTGAGCAAATGCTCCGGAACGACGTATTCGATCGTCGAGCTGTTGAACGCCTCGGCAACAAATGGCGCGAACGGTTTCTTCAGGTGAAATACCACCGTGTACGCGTCGGGCGTGTCGACGCTCGAGACCTGATCGTACGGAAGTCTGTTGCCGACCAGCGTATTCGGATTCATGATTGCCTGCCACGTGAACTTCACGTCGCGCGAGGTGAACGGCACGCCGTCTTGCCAGCGCACGTTCTTGCGCAGATGGTAGGTGATCGTCTTTCCGTCTTTGCTGATGCCGCCGTTCTGCTGCGTCGGAACGACAGTCGCAAGATCGGGCTGCGTCGCATTGTGCTCATCCTCAAGTGTGAGCCCATTGAAAACCAACCGATCGAGATCGTTTTCGATGGATTCGGTAGCAAGCAGAGGATTGAAACTGTTGGGCTCGATGGCCGTGCCGACGTGCAGCGTGGCCGAAGTGCTGTGGTAGGCAGTTTGTCCCATGCGACCGCACGACGCGAGAAGCACCGCGACGGCAGCGATGGCGGCTCGGCGCATTGCGAGCATGCAGCTCGGTTCAAGATTCATACACGAAGCCATTCAGCGTTTCGGAGTTTCTGCAAAACCCATGCAGCCTTGCCGGCGTCCGCACCTCATGTTAAATATACTTGACCTCATGTATAGTTTTAATTACACTTCTTGCACCAGCAGCCAAAGGGAGAAGACGTTGCTATACCGTGAAAAGACCGTCTGGCTCACGCTTATTGCTAACGCGCTCACGTTCGGGCCGTACTTTGGCGCAGTCGCCGCACGCGGCCGTTCAATTCCAGCGGCTGGGCCATCATCAACGCCGCACTGTTTATGATCGTAGCGGCGGAACTCGTTCACTACGGCGTTATCGTCATCAGTTATCGACGTCAAGCATGAGCGGCGCGTCGATTACCAACCGCATCCGCACGCTGCGCTTTCTGAACGGTGAAATGTCTCAGGCGGAGCTCGGCCAAAGGATTGGCGTGACCCGCCAAACCATCGCCGCGATCGAAGCCGGGAAATATTCTCCTACCTTGGAGGCCGCGTTTCGCATCGCGCATACATTCAATGTTCCGCTGGACGAGGTGTTTCAGTGGAGGGCTGATCCTTAGGTACGGGGTTCGGCGGCAGGTGTTCCAGCTGGGGCAGAACGCGAAAGCGCGTCCTGCGCCTCTGCCTGCCACGCCTCGATAGCACGACCCAACTGAATGCGCGTTCTGAATGCGGCGCCGTATTTGCCTGCGTTGAGCGGCGGTTTGTCCACCGCATTGAACAGCATATACTCGATATCGGCCCAACGCGGATTGCTCGGATGACGTCCGCGCCAGGCGGACGCAAGAGGCCCAAGTTTTTTCCATACCTGCGCCGCGGTCATGACGATCGGAGCAAAGAGATCGCGATCCGCGATACCCAGGTTGATAAGGCGCGCTACGCTTTGGTAGTAGCCGCCATACATCAGCACGCGATGATCGACGCCGTCACGTAGCGCTGCTTGCAGCGTTGCGGGATCGCGAAAATCGCAAGATTCGACATACTCGCGCGCGGCTACCATTTCCGGCGAGTTGATCTGCCGCATCAACTCGATATAGGTTTCGATTTGGTACGGAACCGGCCAGAATAACCAGCGTTCCGCCGAGCGCCGCAAGCGCGCTTATTTCGTCCCATTGCATGGTGTGCTCTATTTACCGCTGCACAGCCCGGCTCCCCAGGCCAAGGGACTCATCATATCGCCGGGCATTTGCAAGATTACACGATTGGGGGCCGTAGTGTCGAAACCTGTGATCGTCCATCTTATCGACGGAACCTATGAACTCTTCCGGCACTTCTACGGCCTAAGCCGTATCAAGAGTGGGCGAGTCGGCCGCTTCAGCGCTGTGAAGGGCGTGCTAAACACCGTATTGCAGATGGTTACCGACGGAGCCACGCACATCGGGGTTGCCACCGATCACGTTATCGAGTCTTTTCGCAACGAGCTCTGGGATGGATATAAAACAGGCGAGGGAATCGAGCCGGCGCTGCGCGCGCAGTTCGAACCGCTTGAGGATGCCTTGCGAGCTATGGGCGTCACGGTATGGGCGATGGTCGATCTGGAGGCCGACGATGCACTCGCATCTGCGGCGGAGATCGCATCGCGCGATGCACGCGTTCAAAAGATCTGCATCTGGACTCCGGACAAAGATCTCGCGCAGTGCGTACGCGAGGACAAAATCGTACAAGTAGATCGGCGAAGCAACGCCATTCGCAATGCTGCGGGCGTGCGTTCTAAATTTGGCGTGGATCCCGAATTCATTCCGGACTATCTTGCCCTCGTCGGCGACGCTTCGGATGGGTATCCGGGCATACGAGGCATCGGTGCGAAAGGTGCGCAGTCTCTGCTTGCACGATACGGTAAAATCGAGGATTTTCCACCGGAAGTACTGGGCGAGCGTCGCGCGGCAGCATTGCTGTTCAAGGAACTCGCAACGCTTCGAACTGACGCAATGCTTTATGCAAACGTCGATGAGTTATGGTGGCTCGGACCGACCGCCGGCTTCGGGCCGGTTTGCGACCGTCTCGGCATACCGGATGTTCACGCGCGCGCGAAGGCGGCACGGTTCAACGCGAGGCCTTGATGCGATAGTGCAAGTGCATTACGCCGGTGCCGATGCGGTGCGTCTCGAGAAGTTCGAGCTTGCGCCGTACATCCGCTGGGAATGCAGGTTTTCCGCCGCCGACGATAACTGGATGAACGAGCAGGTGACACTCGTCGACGAGATCCGCTTCGAGTGCAACCCCTGCGAGCTCGGCGCCGCCTATGGTTATATCGTGGTCCGCTTTTTGCTTTAAATCGCGGACAACGTCGGCGTCGAACTCGCGCTCCACTCGCGTGTTTCGCGTCGCGGCAACTGTCAACGTTCGCGAATACACGATCTTGCCGGGCTTCTGCCAGATTCGTGCGAAGGCGCGATATTCGGGAGGGTAGCTCTCCACGGGCGCGTCCCAGTACGCCATTTTCTCATAGAGCCGCCGGCCATAAAGATAGGTTCCGACGGGCCGCAGCAACTCGACGATGAGCGGGTGCAGCTGCTCGGGATTCTCCCAATCGAACGCACCAGATTTATCTTCGATGTAGCCGTCGAGCGACGTATTGGTTATGTAGATGAGCTTGGCCATAAAGTACTTTCCCCGCAAATTCTTAGTTTGCGCTCACGATGTTTCAACGGCTCAAGGCCGTTTTTAAGGAGGCGCTTCATGCCACGTTACGCTCCGCTCGTTTTCCTTTCGTTGCTCATAGCCGCCGCCGGTGGTGTTGTGACGGCCGCAACACACATTTCCTACTCGATGCCAAACCACCTCAATTGGGTCGCCGGAACGGGCCTGAGCAAAGGCAGCTTGGCCGCGGTACTTACCGGAGACCCAAGCAAAACCGGCTTTGCGATAATCCGCGTGAAAATGCCGAACGGTTACAGCAATCCGCCGCACTATCACGCGCACCCCGAGTACATCACCGTCATGCAAGGCACGCTCTTGTTCGGAACCGGTGACAAAATCGACAAGAGCAAAGCACGCGTCTTACCTGCGGGGTCGTTCATCACGGTTCCGGCGGGTCTTCACCATTGGTCCATGGCCAGAGGCGAAACGATAGAGGAAGTCGCGGGTGACGGCCCTCAGACCAACATTCCCGTCAAACGCGGTTCGATGTAGCTGCATCACATGAAATACACAAAAACGCCCGGCAATGCCAGGCGTTTTTTCTTTGCCGTCAATAAAAGTTTGTGGAGCACCTGTCGTCGGCGTCGTTCGTAAAATAAAATCCGCCACGAGGGCCTTGGTGAAGTGTCACCCGGCCGAATCCATAGGCGCCATGCGAGTTGACGCAGAGCCTCGCTTGCACCTTGATGTCGATATCGGCGATCTGATGCATAACGCCGTGCTCGACCTTTTTGACCTCTGCGCGAACATAGTACCACTGGGCCGCGACATAGCAGCAGTTGTCATAAACGACGACGGCCGGGTTAGCCCAACCGTAATTGATTTGGTGGTGAAAAACGTTGTACGTAGTGATCCACGCCTGGTACCCCGACTGATTTACCACGACCATGAGGCCGTTATGATAGCTGTAAGCCCCTGCGCTTCCGGAAAAACCCAGCGCGACTACTACCGTGAGCAGCAATGCGCGAAGACGGTAGATCATGCTCGACCCTCCTTGCCATAACGCGAGAACCCTGACATCGCGTTCGCCTCGATTCGGCAGACGTCATGCCGGTCAACGCCGCTCGAGAAATCCTTTCCCCGCAAGGATGCCTGGAATAGCTTTCTCGATTCGGGCGATGCGCGTCGCTGACTGCT
Source organism: Vulcanimicrobiota bacterium (assembly GCA_046732415.1). Taxonomy (GTDB): domain Bacteria; phylum Vulcanimicrobiota; class Vulcanimicrobiia; order Vulcanimicrobiales; family Vulcanimicrobiaceae; genus DATGJX01. Next base: position 1,421 of record JBKPMZ010000428.1, on the reverse strand, counting down.
TCGCTCCGGCGAAGTGGTACAGATAGCTTCGTTGCCTACCCGGCGTGAGCGCATCAAACGCTTTCTTCAGCCGCGGCTTCTTGCGAAACATCTCCTTTAGCTCGTCGGGAACCGGCAGGTCCGGAGTCTTCTTCTCGACCCGAAGTCCGGCGCGTTCTATCGCTATCGCCTCGCGTACGTAGGCCTTGATTGTTGCCGTCTGGGCGGTGATCTCACGTACGCTGGTAAACTTCATTACGCGGGCCGCTTGTGTGCGTCCCAGTTGCACGAGCAAGTGTTTTGGATCTTTCAGCAACGCGCCTTGAAAGAATCCCAGCGCAAAATATTCCTTAAACCCCTGAAGAATGACGACGTTCTTTCCATCCAGGGTGTACGTGGGCTTGCCCCACTTACATTCTTCGCTTAGGGCGAAGGAGGCAAGAATCCGGCGCATGTGCGCAATCTCCGCCGCCCACCGCTCTCGATATGCCATCTCCATCGCTTGAATTTGCTCCCAGGCATCACGCTATTGCAGCTTCTGACGATTCGCCTTAACATATTATACAATCTTTTAGAGTGTCGGCTTTAGCAATAAGCGGAAGTCACGACGTTGGATGTCTGATCGCTGCTGAGCAGGAGGGTGCGCTTATGGGTATGCGACGTTCCAGATTTGTCATTGGTTTCGGCGCTTTTGCGCTGGCGACAGTCGCGCGCCGAAAGCCGGCAATCGCGCAAGTGATGCCGCCAGCCGACATGAATACCGACCTCGGCAATCAGGGCGCGTTCTACCGGTTTGCGCTCGACGTCGGCGACGGTGCGCATGTGATCTGCAGAGCGGCGGTACTGCCGCGGCAGTCATTTGCGGCGCAAATCGTCGAACAGAAAACGCGCGACAACGCGGAATTCGCCGTTCAAGATATCGCGCGCCGCACGGGCGCCACGGTCGCGATCAATGGCGGGCGCTTCAACGGCGCGTTTGCACCGGACGGCTTGCTCATCGTCGATGGCCAAACCATTGGGCATAAGCGGGCGGATTGGATGGGCTACGTCACGATCGGCGACGCAGGCAACGCGACCATCACTAATAAGCCGGATTTGGCCGCCGCGCGCTACGCGTTGCAGGGCGATCCGCTGATTATCGAGCCGGGCGGCAAGATGGGCATGATCCGCGAGGACAACCAGCGCTTCCGGCGTTCAATCATCGCGCAGAGCGGCGACCTCATCATCGCAATGGTGACGACACCGGTCTCGCTCTTCAGTTTGGCATATGCGCTGCTGGAGAACCCGCACGTATTGTTTTTGACGCACGTCGATGCGGCGCTCAATTTAAGCGGCGCCGCGACGACGAGTTTCTTTGCGAAATTTCCCGACCGCACGCAAATCGTCGTTCAGGCTCGCTGGCCGAACCGCTCGGTGATCACGTTTACCGCACGGCGCAGTAG
>JBKPMZ010000427.1:0-4988 GCA_046732415.1 Vulcanimicrobiota bacterium | reverse complement strand
AGTTTATCGATGGTTTCGATGATATCGGCAACTGCCATGATACGTGTGTGTCTCCTTTAAGCGTTCGAACCCGCGGCTTCTTTTTGCTCGCGGATGGCATTGAGGGCACGGACGAGTCCGCGTTGATTGCCCGAAAGCACGGTCACCAGACCGCGCAGCGGGCTTGCGATGGAACCGACCATTTTCGCGATGAGTTCTTCGCGTGAAGGCAGCGCCGCAAGCGCTTTGACGGCAGCGGCATCGAGCACGCGGCCTTCAACGTATGCAGCTTTGACTTCGATCGGTTTGACGTCGTCCGAGAATTTTTTGATCGCCTTGGCCGGCGCCACCGGATCGTTTCCGGCGAACACGATGGCCGTGGGACCATGGAGAAACTGCTCGAGCTGCTTTGCGAGTTCGTCACCCGCCGCAAGCGAAAACAGCGTGTTTTTTGCGACCGCGTACGTGCTGCCGTCTTTGCGAAGCTCGCCACGCAAACGCGTGATTTCTTCGACGGTCAAGCCCGCATAGTTCGTGAAGAACAGATTGCCCGAACCCGAGATACGCTCTTTGAGTTCGGAAATCGCGGCCTCTTTTTTTGCGGTTGGCATGAAGCTGTGTTGTCCTTTAAAAACAAAAGGCGCTCCATCCGCACCGGAGGAACGCGAAAAAGAGACCCGCAGGGGTTATTCACGTCCTCGGTAACCCTTCGATATCGGATATCGAAAATTAAGGACTCAAGGTCCGGTTACGGTCTTCGGAGCCGTCGGTCATCATACCAGAGGCGGCAGCCCGCAATCAAGGCCCGCGCAAAGTCGCAGCGTCCTCGCTGCAGGGAGGCCTCATCCATGAACCGCAAGGGATTCTTAATGTCTACTTCCGGTATTATCGCCGCCGGGTCGTTTCCAGAGGTTGCACCCGCGGCCAACACGCATGCCCCCATGTCTGCGCAAGCGGCGCTGAAAAACCTTATGGAAGGCAACGCGCGGTTTGCCGCCGGCAAGCCTACCAGCCGCGCCGTTATCGAACGGGTGCGGGAACTGGCCAGCGGTCAATCCCCCTTCGCGACGGTGCTCGGCTGCGCCGATTCACGCGTCCCGGTCGAAACGGTCTTCGACCACGAGCCCGGCGATATTTTCGTGGTGCGCCTGGCCGGCAATTTCATGACCGAGGCGGCGCTGGCGTCCATCGAGTATGCGGTGGCGGTGCTCAAATCGCCGCTGGTCATGGTGCTTGGCCACACGAAGTGCGGCGCCGTAAAAGCGGCGGTGGACTTCGTCGAAGGTGCCAAACCGCTGCCCGGCCATATGCAGACGATGGCGACAGCGATCGAGCCGGCCGCGAAGGCGGTTCGCGGCAAGCCAGGAGACTGGTGGCACAACGCCGTCATCGAAAACGTGCGCCTGAACGCGGAGCACCTGCGCACGTCGCACCCGATTTTGGCCGAGGCCGTCGCCAAGGGCGAGGCGGAAGTCGTGGGAGGGGTGTACGACCTAAGCACCGGCAAGGTGACCTTAGTCTGACCAGACGCGAAACACATATCAGGATCTGTAAACTTCAGGACGGTGCAGCGGGGGTGCTTACGAGCGCCCCTCTGCTTTTATCGATGACGGCCCACCGGCTGGGGAACGCCGCCTCATACATGCGTTTCGCATAGGTGCTTTCTGCCGATTGTTAAGCGCGCGTAAGACGCTCAAAATGAAGGTACTTTTGCTGCAATTTCTCCGGAGGTGTAACTTGAAGATCTTTCGCCTCGCGGCCGTAGCGGCCGTAGCTTCTCTGCTCGCGGCATGCGGCGCCGGCACGCAAACCGTTCCGGTCACCTCTGCGCAAAGCACCCTCGACACGCCCTCACACACCATGACCGTCGGCAACGCGACGCTACACATCATGTTCACTCGCGACATGGTCTCCGCGCCCTTCCCGAGCGATCCGCTTGGGCGCGTTCCACTGGCCCGCCCACAGAAGGGCTCGAACAACTTGACGTACCACGGCGGCCCGATTCAAACTGCGCCGAGAATCTACGTCGTGTTCTGGGGATCGGCATGGAACGGCAGCGGCGATCCCGACGGCATGGCGACGTACTACGTGAATTTCCTGAAAGCCGCGGCCGGCGGTAAATGGCTCAACAGCGTGACGCAGTACACGCAAAGCGACGGCCAGCACGTCGGGAACTCGGGCATTTCGGTGAGCACGTGGACCGACACCGGCAGCTCGCCGCCGAGCCGTCCCTCTCAAAGCAATCTGGCAGCTGAAGCGGTCCGCGGCGCAGCGCACTTCGGCGACTACTCGGACAACGCCAGTTACGTGATCGTCTCGCCTCACGGCATCAAGCCGCAAGGTTTCGGCACGCAGTATTGCGCGTGGCACAGCAGCACGTCGGCAAGCGGCAGCATCATCTCGTACACGAACCTTCCGTACATTCCGGATGCAGGTTCGTCGTGCGGCGTCGGTTCGGTGAACAACCCGGGAACGCTCGACGGCGTATCGATCGTCGGTGGCCACGAGCAAGCGGAAACGGAAACCGATCCACAGCCGAACACCGGCTGGCTCGACTCCAGCGGTGAAGAGAACGGCGACAAGTGCGCCTGGATCAACTTGGAAAACAATTCGAACGCCGGCGGTTACCCGACGCAGCCGCTGTGGAGCAACGCCACGAGCAGTTGCGTGCAATCCTATTAAGCGGGACCGCGCGCTTATCGAAGCCCGCCGAAACCGGCGGGCTTCTTTTTTCCGATGGTACCTACGCCTCATCCCGCAGCAGCACGACCGGGCGTAGGGTGTTCGTGCGGGTTGCACTGTTCATAAGGAGCACTTTATGGCAATCTCCGTGCTGCTGTTCTTCCGATCGAGCGGCGACATTCGCAAAATCTATGACGCTATCGTCGACGAGATGCAAATTCGAGACGCGCCTCCGCGCGGCGCCATTTACCATTGGTGCGCGCCGGTTTCCGGAGGCATGCAGATCTGCGATATATGGGAAACGCGCGAACACTTCGATCGCTTCGCCGAAGAAAAAATCGGTCCGCTTTCCGCAAAGCACGGCCTATCCGCGCCGACCACCGATATCATGCCCATGCACGAACGAGTCGAAGGGCGCACGAACTCCCGCAAGGGTGCGGGATTCTTCATCGAGTGGGACGGCGATACGCAGACGCTTTTGCAGAAAGTCGACGACGCCAACGTTCGCATGAACGTCGTCGCCGATCCGCCCGACGGTCTCATAATGCATTGGACGGCACCGTCGCGTACTGGCATACGCGTCGTCGACCACTGGCGTTCGCGCGAAGATTTCGAGCGCTTCGTTCAGTCGCGCCTGGCGCAAACAATGGACGGGATCGGCATGCCGCAACCGCGCGTCACGCAGTTCGAGATCTATAATACGATCGATCCGCGCGTTACGGCGCGTACGTAGTTCAAAAGAAAGAGGCCCGCGCTGAGCGCGGGCCTCGCAGTATTTCCGAAACGTGCGCGCTACTACGCGTGCGTTTTCACGCGATTCGGATCGACCTTCACGCCGGGGCCCATCGTGCTCGTGAGCGTGATGCTCCGCAGGTACGTACCCTTCGCAGCAGCCGGTTTCGCGCGAATGATCGCATCGAGCAGCGTTGCGACGTTCTCCGCCAGTTGCTGTTCGCCGAAACTCGCTTTGCCGACGATCGTGTGAATGATGCCGGTCTTGTCCAAGCGGTACTCGACTTTACCGGCTTTGATGTCGCGAATCGCCTGACCGATGTTCGCCGACACCGTACCCGCCTTCGGGTTCGGCATCTTCTGCGCAAGCACGCGTCCCAGTTCCTTACCGACCGCGGCCATCATATCCGGCGTTGCGACGGCGACGTCGAAATCCGCGAAGCCGCCCTTCACCTTGTCGATGAGATCTTGTTCGCCCACGACGTCTGCGCCGGCGGCTTGCGCCGCTTTCGCGTTGTCGCCCTTCGCGAACGCGATAACGCGAACTGTACGGCCCGTACCGTGCGGCAGCAGCACCGTGCCGCGCACGTTCTGATCGCTCTTTTTGGGATCGACGCCAAGGCGAATGTGCGCCTCGACCGTTTCATCGAATTTGGCGTTCGCGTTCTTCTTGACGATCGCGACCGCTTCGGTCGCGTCGAAGAGTTGCTTGCGGTCGTAGGTTCCCGCTACGTTGCGGAAGCGCTTTCCGTGAAAACGTGCCATTACGCTTCCACCTCCACGCCCATCGAACGAGCCGTGCCGGCGATGATCTTCTTGGCGGCATCGATGTCGTTGGCGTTGATGTCGGGCATCTTCACCTTGGCGATCTCTTCGAGTTGCGCGTTCGTGAGTTTTCCGACTTTGTTACGGTTCGGTTCCTTGGAGCCGGACTCGATCTTGAGTGCCTGCTTGATGAGGAACGACGCCGGCGGCGTCTTGGTGATGAACGTAAACGTCCGGTCTTCGAACACGGTGATCTCGACCGGAATGATCATGCCTGCCTGCGAGGCAGTACGTTCGTTGTACTGCTTGCAGAAGTCCATGATGTTCAAGCTGTACGGGCCGAGTGCCGGACCGATCGGCGGCGCGGGCGTCGCCTTCCCGGCCGGAATCTGCAGGCCGATTTTGCCTACAACTTTTTTAGCCATTGTTTCCCTTCGTTCTTGAAGAACTGCCCCTCGAATTACTCACGCACTCGGGGTCGCTGTGCGCGAGAAACCGTTAGACCTTTTCGATCTGGTAGAACTCCAGCTCGACCGGCGTTTCGCGCCCGAAGATCGAGATGAGCGCGCGAACCTTTTCCTTCTCCGGCTGAATCTCGTCGACGATACCCGTGAAATCGAAGAACGGACCGGACGTGACTTTGACGCGATCGCCTTTCTTGAAGTCGATCTTGAGCTTCGGCGTTTCGATGCCCATCTGCTTGAGGATCGTCTTGACTTCTTTATCCTGCAGCGGAACCGGCTTCTCGCCCGCGCCAGGGCTGCCGACGAATCCCGTCACGCCGGACGTATTACGCACGACGTACCACGACTGGTCGTCCATATCCATTT
>JBKPMZ010000426.1:0-4812 GCA_046732415.1 Vulcanimicrobiota bacterium | reverse complement strand
GTCGAGTACCGCGAGCAGATTGCTCTGGGCTCCCCCGCATGGGTCGGGCGCCGGCGAGGGCGACGGCGCCGGTGACGCGGTCAGCAAAGCGGCGAAAATGAGAATCATTCCTAAATTCAGCACGCCGGGAAATTACGCTTTGCGGCAGGGGCGTCCCTGCGGCTCCCACAATCAAGCCGGGTTATCCCGCGCCCACAAGTGCTCGCATTTGTGGGGCGTGTCATGTATAGCGAGGTTTTTCCCTACGTGAAAATCGTGGTGACCGTGAAACTGGTCCCGGATACGAACGCGGCCAAGCGCATCGATCCGGCGACCAAACGGCTCGTACGCACCGGACTTGAAACGGTGATCAATCCTTTCGATGAATACGCAATCGAAGCGGCGCTTCAACTCAAAGAGAAACTCGGCGGCGATACCACCGTGACCATCTTCACGATGGCGCCGGAGAGCGGCAAGGAAACGGTGCGTAAAGCGCTGGCGATGGGCGCCGACGATGCCGTGATGCTCAGCGACGCGGGCCTGGAAGGCAGCGACGTGTGGGCCACGTCGTACGCGATGGCGCAGGCGCTCAAGAAGACCGGCTTCGACCTGCTCATTTGCGGCGGTTTGGCGGACGACGGCAACAGCGGCGGCGTGCCCGGTGCGCTCACCGAGTATCTGGGCGTTCCCGGTCTGACGAACGTGCGCAAAATCGAAGAAGCCGGCGACGGCAAAATCAAAGCGCAGCGTGAAACGGACAGCGGCTATCAAGTCGTCAGCGGTCCGCTTCCGGCGCTGATTACCGTGACGATGGCGGTCGGCGAACCGCGCTACGCCTCGCTTAAGGGCATCATGGGCGCGAAGAAAAAGACGATCACGCCGATGACGCTCGGCGATCTCGGTTTGGATCGTGCCGTCGGTACCGATGGCGCGAAAACGGAAGTCCTCGACATCTCGGCACCCAAGGCGCGCGAAAAAGCGCGCGTCGTGGAAGCGCCGGACGGCGCCACCGGCGCGAAAGCGATCTTCGATTTTCTGCGGGAGAGAAAGCTCATTTAAATGCAGCACGTCATCGTTTTCGTCGAACACAAGTCCGGCCAAACGCGTAAAGTTACGTACGAACTCGCGACGCAAGCGCGCAAGATTGCCGATGCGCTCGGCGGCAAAGCGCACGCACTCGTCGCGGGCGCCGGAGCGGCAACCCTTGCCGAGCAGTTGAAAAACTATCCGCTCGATACCATTCACGTCACCGAAGATGCGGACGTCGACAAATTTTTGCTCGACCCGATTGTCGATTATTTGGAGGCCGTTGCACGCGGCACCGGCCCCGCGCTGATTCTGCTGCCGAACACGATGCTCGGGCGCGACGTTGCCGGGCGTATCGCTGCGCGTTTGGATGCAGGGCTCAACTCCGACGTCACCGAGATTCGCATCGACGGCGGCAAGCCCGTGAGCGCCGGCCCGAAACTGCAAGGTTCCACCGTTGTCGCGAGCGGTTTCAAAAACACCGAGTACGGCGTTGCGACGGTGCGTCCGAACGCATTCGACGCGCAAGCAGGCGGCGGTTCGGCGCAGATCGTGAACCTCGAAAAGCCAAGCGGTAAGTCGTACGCCATGGTCATCGAGAACGAAGTTGAAGAAGCTTCCGGTGAACTGGGCTTGGAAGAAGCGTCCGTCGTGGTGAGCGGCGGCCGCGGTCTGGGTGGCCCGGACCCGTTCACGACGCTGCTCAAACCGCTCGCCGACGCGCTCGGCGGCGCGGTCGGTGCTTCGCGCGCGGCGGCCGACGCCGGTTGGGTGCCGTACAGCCTGCAGATCGGCCAAACCGGAAAGGTCGTCAGCCCGCAGCTGTACATTGCCGTCGGCATCTCCGGTGCGATCCAGCACAAAGTCGGCATGCAGACGGCCGGTACGATCGTCGCCATCAACCGCGACGGCACCGTGCCGATCGGCGAGTTCGCGGACCTGCTGGTGGTCGGCGATCTCTTCCAAATCATCCCGGAACTGACCAACATGGTCCAAGGGGCCAAAGCGCACGCGTGACGATACACCCGTCTCGGGCGTTATCACCGTAGCAAGTCTAAGGTAAGGACGAAACGATTTTGAAACGTATCCTCGTGGCCGCGTCTTTCGTCGCGGCATTCTGCGGTGCACTCGCACTTTCTGGCGCACCGGCGCAGGCCGGACTCTTCGGAAGCAAGGCCAGTGCAACGGCTACTCCGTCGCCGACGCCTCTGCCCATGCCGACGGCAACGCCGGAGCCGCCGAATATCGCCATTCCGCGCCTCGAGCAGAAGCTCAAGGACAATCCGAACGACCGGCAATCGATGATCGATCTCGCCTCGGAGTTCTTGGGCATCAATCAGCCGCAGGCAACGCTCGCGCTCACGCAGCGGCTCATTCAGCTCGGAACGAAAACCGCGCAAGTGCTGTACCTGGACGGTTCGGCGCAACAGGCCGTCGGAAACGCCGACGCCGCGCTCGCGGATTTCGAACAAGCATCGAATTTGGAGCCGACCAATCTCGCCGTTCTCGGCGCGCTGGCGGACCAGTATATGAAAGCGAATCGCGCGTCGGATGCCGAGCGCGTCGCGATGCGCGCGGTCACGTTCAACAAGGATCAGCCCCGAGCGTACGTGACGCTCGGCGTGGTGTATGCCGCCGAGCAAAAGTGGGACGACGCTCGCAAACAGTTCGAAGCCGCATATGCGCTGGATCCGAAAGACGTTACGCCGCTGATGCAAGAAGCGCAGACGTGGGTCATGCAAAACACGATTCCGAACGCGCTCGCGGTGGTGGATCGCGCGATTGCCGCCGATCCGAAGAACGTTCAGGTACTCGTGTATCGCGCCGACCTGTACGCCAAACAAAACGATCTCGCCAAGTCGTCCTCGGCCTACGACGATGCCGTTGCGGCAGCCACGACCGATGCCGAAAAAGCGTCGGTGATGGTGCGTAAAGCGCTGATGTACTCGGGCGCGAAGAAGCAGAAAGAGGCACAAGCGACGTTCGACGCGGCGATCAAGCAGTATCCGTCCATCGGCGCGCTGCATACGGCGTACGGCGAGTACTGGCTGCAGCAGAACAATCGCGGCCGCGGCGAGCAAGAACTGCTCGCGGCGCTCAAGGCCGACAAGACCGACGTCAACGCGCTGATGGACTTGGTGCAGTTGAAGGAAGCGCAAAACCGTACGCTCGACGCGATCGGCTACATGAAGCGCCTTACCGACGTCGCACCGAGCGCGCAGTCGTTCGCACTGCTCGGCCAGTTGTACGTCTCGACGCACGACTACAAAAAAGCCAAGGACGCGTGCATGAAATCGTTCCAGATTACGCGCACGCCGGACACCTTGGGTTGTATCGCCGGCTCGGACTACAGCCTGAAGAACTACAAGGAAGCGGCACAAATCTTCGACGTGCTCAACGGCAGCATCAAAGAGTATATGGACCGCAATCCGCAGTTGCTGTACATGGCCGGCGTTGCGTATACGCAGACCAATCAGAAGCCCAAAGCGCTCGATTCGTACAAGCGTTTGCTGAAAATCATGAAGCCGGGCACAAAAGAGTACAAGCGTATCCAATCGCAGATCGCGCAACTCTCCAAGTCCGCACCGAAAAAAGGCAAACACGCCTAAGGTCGATGCTCGTCGTTTATGACGAACTCTACGGCGACCACCTGCGCGGGATTCCCCATCCGGAGTCTCCCGATCGCGTCGAGGTGGTCGCCGCATTTTTATCCGAACGCGGAGCGCTGAACGACCGCGTTGCCGCGCGCGATGCGAGCGACGCGGAGATCGAGCGCGTTCACGCGCCGGGTTACGTGGAAACCGTGCGCCGTGAAGTCGCGGCGCTGCACGGTCACGCCGGCTACTTGTCAACCGGCGATACGGTCGTGGACGAACGTTCGCTGCAAGTCGCGCGGCGCGCAGCGGGCGGTGCGATCGTCGCGGCGGAAACCGCTTACGAGAAAAACACCGCGGTTTTCGCGGTTGTCCGCCCGCCGGGACATCACGCCGAATCGGCGCGCGGTATGGGATTTTGCGTGTTCAACAACGCCGCAATCGCGGCGCGAGCGTTGCAATCGCGCAGCGGCGCACGAACGCTTGTCGTGGATTTCGACTACCATCACGGCAACGGTACGCAAGCGGTAAGCGGCGAGGGGCTTTCGTACGTGTCCACGCACGGCTATCCGGCATATCCGGGAACGGGAAGCGCAGATGAAAACTATGCGCTGCCAAATAGCGATGCAATCGTCAACGTGCCGCTACCGCCGCACGCATTTGGCACCGTAGCATTTGTCGCGCTGTGGGAGACGCTGCTGCCGCGCGCTGCCGAGCGAGTGCGCCCGGACCTGCTGATAGTGAGCGCGGGCTTCGACTACGTCGCAGGCGATCCGGTCGGCGATCTCGGCGTGGACGTTTCGGCCGCGTCGCATTTAGCGGCGCTCATTGAACGCGTGGCGCGCACCTATTGCAACGGCCGCGTGGCGTACGTGCTGGAGGGCGGCTACGACACACTAGCGCTCGCGCAGTCAGTTGGGCACGTGCTCGATGCGCACGATTCGGAGCGCCGCGCCGAGTCCGGAGCGGATGCGACCGCTATACCGGCGCGCCAGCAAGCGGTGCTTGCTCGAGTCGACGACGTTCTGTCGCAGTAATTTTACGCGATTCGTTCTAGCGTGAACCTTGGAATGCCGTCGCGCCTCGTGTTCAATCGTACAAGGGATGATACTTTGCTTGGCAAAGTGATGTGCCGTGGTGCAAGATCCGGTGGCCATCTGACTATCGGGGGAGTGCATCCGAGGAGATGCGGATGGGGTGGCAGCTATCGTTG
>JBKPMZ010000425.1:0-1407 GCA_046732415.1 Vulcanimicrobiota bacterium | reverse complement strand
AGTTCCAGTTGCTGCCGAGTTTGTTCAAACGCGTACACCGCAAATTCAAAACGCCGGTCATCTCGATCGCCGTATTTTGCGCCGTGGCGGTTGTCGAACTCGTGTTCGCGGCACTCCAAGGAAATTTTGGTTACGAGTTTCTCGGCGATCTGTACGCGTTCGGCGCGGCCGCGAGTTACACGCTGGTGTTCATCGCTCTGATTGCACTGCGTTTGAACGACCCGCTCACACCCCGCAAGTTCGTCATCCCATTCAACCTCAAGATGCGTTTCCGCGGCGAGGACGTGCTCTTTCCGCTCGTCGCCGTGGCCGGCTTCATCGGAATCTTCGCGATCCTGATCTTCGTGCTGCTCACGCACCACATCGGCCGTATCGCCGGCCCATCATGGCTGGTGCTCGGTATCGTCGTGTACCTGGTTTACCGTGCGCGTAAGCGCTTGCCAACACTGCGCTCGGTGCCGCGTGACTGGAACCGCGAACAGGTGCATATACTAAAAAACGCGGGCGAGTTGGAACTGATGGACGATCTCATCGGTAAACTGAAAGAGCGCGACCCCAACTTCACGGTGCGCGTATCGTAGCGATGCGAAACTCGAAAGCCTACGGCGGCTTCAAGACCCTCAACGGCGTGATTTTCATGGTGCTCGGCGTGCTGATCATCGTGCAACTCGCTGTGCGCATCGGGTTGCGCTTCGAGGCGCTGAGCGGATTCGTGCTTGGTGCCGCCCTCATCGCGCTCGGCGTTTACCGCACGGCCCTCTTCGTGCGATCGCGCAAATGAGCGGTTTGCAGCTGACCAGCGCCGGCATCATCTCGGCGCTGCTCACCGTCATCGCCGTTTGCGCGACGCTGTGGTGGATGTTGCATCCGCCGAAGACCAAGGCCGACATCGCAGCAAAGAAAGCCGAACGCGCGCTGCGCGAGCAGCTGCGCACGGTGGTGGTTGCGTTTTCCTCGGAAATTCAGTCCGAGCACATGATGGCGCTCGCGGCGCGGCTCGCGCGCGGTGAAAACTCCGAAGTCCTGGCCATTTACGTCATCGAGGTGCCGTTTACGCTGCCGACCAACGCGGTGATGGAAGAGGAGGACCGCGTCGCACTCGACGCGCTCGCCTCGGCCGAAGCCATCGGTAAGAGCAACGGCGTCGAGGTGCGAACCGAGGTTGTCCATCACCGGCAAACGGCGCAGGCAGTGCTCGACATCGCCAAACGCGAGCGTGCGGACCTCATCATCATGGGCTCGTATCGCGAGGGCAAGTACACGGGCGCGCCGCTCGGGCGCGACATCGAGCAGATCTCCGCGAACGCCAAATGCGACGTTCTCATCGGCGTGGAAGGCAAGCACGGAACGCTCTTGGTCGACACCGGTGCGCAGGCGAGCGGAGACGGCGGGGTGATGGAGAAACAA
>JBKPMZ010000424.1:0-11881 GCA_046732415.1 Vulcanimicrobiota bacterium | reverse complement strand
ACGTTCATCAGCCCGAATCAAGGCATGCGCAGCCGCGGCGTGCAACTCAAGTTCAATCCGCTCGTCGAAAATCTCTCGGGCCGCCGCATCGTCGTCGTCGACGATTCGATCGTGCGCGGCACGACCACGCCGCGTATCGTGCAACTCTTACGCGACGCGGGCGCGAAGGAAGTGCACGTGCGCGTGACCTCGCCGCCGATCAAACATCCGTGTTATCTCGGCGTGGACTTGGCGACGTACGACGAACTGATCGCCGCGAATTTTACCGTTGAGGAGATTCGGCAGAAGATCGGCGCGGATTCGCTCGGCTATCTGAGCCTCGAAGGCTTAGTCGAGGCCACCGGCCGCAACGCGAACGAAATGTGTCTTGGGTGCTTGACCGGCGTCTATCCGAACGTTCCCGCCGCCCATAAACCGCGCGCCCTCGTTTAAGTCTACATGATGCTTCTGTCGTTCGTCTTATCCGCCCTGATTGCATCGGCGGCGGGTCAGCATTGCATGGACTCAAACCTATCGATTCTAACGACTTTTCCCGCTCGCCTTACCGCTCCGGCAAAGTTACAAACGCCTTCCCCTGGGAACGTCATCGTTCGCATCGACAAGGTCGAAGCTCTCAAACGGGATTTCCCAAGTATTGTTCCTGTAGTGGGCTTCGTCTACGTTTTAGGCGACGGTGAAGAGTATTACGCGCCGAGATCGCAGTCAGTCTTGAGTAAGCAAGACCGAAAAGCCTCAAAGGCCTTTATGCTGCGGGCGGATGCCTTAAAAACCGCATCTCCGGAAGCGCTGGACTGGGCCCTAAACTCGTACGGCACCGCGTCTGTGCGAATCTATCCCACCGCGTCCTCGTATGCGGAAGCTGCCGTCCGACGCAGGCCCTGTGTAGCTTGGCCTAAAGGTCAGCCGCTACCATTGTAAAAGCAGGGAGCCTCGTTCGCGCGGCTCCCTACTTTTTAGAAGCATGCATACGAGCGACTCAACGCATGCCTAACTCTGTGCGCTGTCTGGAATTGCGCGGCAGATTTCATGCGCCAGCGCGTTTGCATCTTGCCCCTTCGGTAACTGCACGGCAATGTGCGGGAACCGCTCGCCCTGCGTTTCGATAACGAGGCAGTCGCCCTCGCCCGCAACGTCGCAAAAAATCAGCCCTTGCGGGTTTGCGAAAACGCCGGCGGCTTTGATTAAACCGAAGTTCGTGCCTTCCAGTCGATATTGCAGTTCGAGATCTTCGAAATCGCTCACGTACGCGCTGGTGATGTGCGCGAGCGGAATATGCAGCGACCCGTGAAACGCCAGCATGCGATCGAGCAGCGATAGTTTGATCGAGAGCGCATCGTTTTGAATTGAGACTTCGGCCACCGATTAGTCACTCCGTTCGTCTGTGTGATAGGCGGGCATTCGCCCAAAGGCGGGTACATCTTTTCGGTGGCAGATGGTTCGAGCAAACGCTGGTGGACGCTGGGAAATGCCTGCATTTCGGTGCTGATGGCCTTGCTGGACGTGACGATCGTGAATGTCGCTTTGCCGACGCTGCAGCGCGATTTGAACGCCCGGTTCGATCAACTGCAATGGGTCGTGAACGCGTACGCGCTCTCGCTTGCGGTCGTTTTGGTGACCGGCGGCCGTCTCGGAGACATGTTCGGACGCAGGCGGTTGTTTACCGTCGGCGTCGCGATTTTCGTCGCCGGCTCCGTGCTTGCGGGATTGTCGGGCGTGTTTCATCTGGGCGGTTTTCCGCGCATAGACGCGCTGCTCTGCGCGCGCGCGGTACAAGGCGTTGGCGCAGCCGTCATGATGCCGGTTTCGCTCGCTATCGTCTCGCACGCGTTCGAAGGCAAGGAACGCGGCATTGCAATCGGCACGTGGGGCGCGCTTGCCGGCCTTGGGCTTGCCGCCGGCCCGATTATCGGCGGATTGCTCATCGTGACGGTGGGCTGGCCCGCGATCTTTTTCTTGAACGTGCCTATTGGCGTTGCGTCGATTCTCGCCAGTTTCGTAACGATCGACGAAAGCCGCGACGAAGATGCCCAGACGCGCATCGACTGGTACGGTATCGCGACACTTTCGGTCTTCGCATTTACGCTCGTCTGGGGACTCATCCGTTTGGATGGCCAGCATGGCGCGCCGCTACTCGTCATTCTATGGCCGTTTGTGGTTGCGGCGGTTTCGCTCGCGGCATTTATCACCGGTGAACTGCGCATCGAGCATCCGATGGTGGATCTGCGCCTGTTCTGCAACCGCAGTTTCAGTGGTGACGCGGTCGCCGTCTTCGCGCTGTCCGCGGCGATGGTCGCGTTCATCTTTTTTCTGACGCTCTACCTGCAGAACGCGTTGCGGTTCGACGCATTGCAGACCGGCATTCATCTGCTGCCGATGACAGTGCTGGTCGCAATCTGCGCGCCGATCGCGGGACGATACGTGGATCGCGTCGGACCGCGCTGGATTATCACGGCGGGTTTGGGATGTGGCGCTATTGGGGCGTACTTGGTAAGCCGCGTCACGCCGCAGGATCAGCAGGCGCAATGGACGGTATTGCTGCCGTCGTTCGTGCTCATCGGCATCGGCTTGGGCAGCGCCGGCGCGCCGATCAACACGGTCGCCGTGGGAACAGCCGATCCCGGAAAAGCGGGCGTTGCATCCGGCATTATCAACGTGTGCCGCCAAATTGGAACGGCGTTCGGCATCGCGTTTTTGGGTGTGTTCCTCACGGCACATTACGACGCCGCGCTGCAGCGCCGGCAGCTGCCGCCGCGCGTTGCACGGGCGGTTGAAAAGGCCGGACCGCAAGCGGGCAGCGGCGGCTTGCAGCAGGCGCCGCCGCGTATCAAGGATCTGCCAATCTTTCCGGAAGTATCGCACGAGACGCGCGCGGCTTGGGTTGAAAGTTTCGCCGACACGATGCGGGTCGCCGCGCTGTTTATCGCGGCCGGCGCGATCGTCGCGGCGGTAACGATCAGAAAAGAGGACGTTCGCTAGGGAAACTTCTTGTCGCGCACGTCATCGGCAAACGCCCGCAGCGCCTCGGTGGCGATGCTGCCGATGTTCGCGTATTGCTTGACGAAGCCGGGCGGATTGGGATACATGCCGAGCACGTCGTACATGACGAGCACTTGCGAGTCGCAGTGCGGCCCGGCGCCGATGCCGATCGTCGGAATCGTCAGTTCTTGCGTGATTTCCCGCGCCACTTCGTGATCGATCACCTCGAGCACGATCGCGTAGGCGCCCGCTGCTTCAACCGCTTTTGCATCGGCCATCAGACGATCGCGGTTGGTGCGCATTTTGTAGCCCGGCCCCATGCTCGCCGTTTGGGGCATCACGCCGATGTGCCCGACGACCGGAATGCCTGCGCCGTAGATCGCGCGAATGCGCTGCGAGACTTCGGTGCCCCCCTCCATTTTGACCGAACAGGCGCCGCCGTCTTTGACCAGGCGAATGGCGTTACGGATCGCGTCTTCGTCGCTCACCTGATACGAACCGAACGGCATGTCCACCATGATATGCGCGCGCGTGGTCCCGCGGCACACGGCCTGCGAGTGGTGAATCATGTCTTCGATCGTGACGGGCGTGGTTTCGTCGTAACCGAGTACGACGTTGCCCATACTGTCGCCGACGAGGATGACGTCGATACCGGCTCGCTCGGCAAATTCACCGAAGGGCGCGTCGTAGGCGGTGACGACGGGGAAAAGCGTTTTGCCCTTGCGGCGTTTGATGGCGCCGGCGGTAACGCGCCGAACCGACGTTCCCTTTTCGGGGACGTACGGGCGCGCGTCGTTCGTGCCGGAAGACGGCCGGCCAGGGGGTGTAACGGTGCTCACGGCATCAGCCTTCTGCGCCGCCGCTTACACCCCCCGCGCCTGCCGCTTACCGGCTCGTTTGCGTGCCTTGCGCGGTCTGCGTGGTTTGCGTGGTGGATGACGGGGTCCGCTGCGTTGTGCCGCGGATGCTGATGCGGCGCGGCTGGCGCTCGGGCAACTGTTTGAGACGCAGCGTCAGAACGCCGTGTTCCACGTTCGCGTCGATACGTTCTTCGTCGATGTCCTCCGGAACGGAAATCGAGCGCGTGAACGTGCGGCGTTCGCTGCGCCCGCTTACCGTAATCACGCCGTCCTGGAACGTAACGTCGATGTCTTCGGGACGGAATCCCGGTACGGGAATTTCGACGTCATATCCGTCTTCGGAGCGCGTCACGTCGATGCCGTACATGTTGCTCAGATTTCCCGGCATCAGGCTGCGGAACGGTTCCCAATCCCATAGACTTTCAAGCCCACGTCCGCGGCGCGGTGAAATAGTGCCGCGCTCGCTTTCTCTGCGATTGATGTCCATAACGCAGCTATGCTACCCCGCGGACACCTTGCCAAACCTACGAGTGCAGTGTACGGATTTCTCCGATGAAAAGCAGCGAGCCGGTGCGTTCGTCGCGCAGCGCGAGTACGAACGGCCGGTCGACGACGAACGTTTTGTCCGGTACGCGAATCGCGAGTAAGCCGATACCGACGGACGTTGCCGCCGCCGCGGTCGTTCCTTGTTCGTCGACTTGCACGTACGCTGCGTGATTGACGCTGGTAATGGCAAGATGCGGCGGGATGGCGTGAATTCCCGAAAAATCCGCGCTATCCGAGAACGCAACGCCCATTCCCATTGCGCGCAGCAGCGGCACGAGCGACGTGGTGTATTGCGCGGTAAAACGCGGAAGAGAGACGCCGACGAACGCCGGCTTCGCATCGTGTGCGATGTGCTCGAAAGTCGTTGCGTTCAAGTTTTTGACGAGCGCATCGGCGCCGCCGCTGCTCGGCAAAAGCACGTATGCGGCGTAGCCGCCCTTGCCGTATGGCATGCGCAGCGCCTGCATATCGCTGCCTTCGTACAAGTTGAACTGCGCGCTTTGCGACATCATCTGTACGGTGCTGCGTGAGCCGTCTGCATTCGTGAACGGCATCGGGTGCGTGCCGCTCTTTTTGAATTGCTGCGTCCACGTGCCTTTGAAAGCCAGCGCGTTCGTCAAGTAGACGAAATCCGAAACGTTTGTACGATCGATGATGCGATCGATGAGTCCAAGCGTGTGCTGCTTCGTCCACTCGTTGATTGCCGCCGCGGCGGAGGGGTCGCCGAAATGCAGCGCCTGCGCTTTGGCGGAGAACTGCTGTTCCAGCGTTTGCACGTATTGCGTGCGCGGTTTGACGTCGCTGCGCGTCCACAGCGCGTCGGCAATGCCCACCGAGGCATCGTTATTGTCCTTGAGTTCGGAAATAAGCGCGGCGTTGGCCGCGTTCAAATTGGACGCGCTTACGCCCAGCGTGTGCAGCATCGCCTCGCGCGTTGGGCCTTTCGCGCCTGCCGCCGCCATGGCGAGCGCGACGCCGATACTGACCGGTGAGATGAATACGTTTTGCGCTTTCGACTCGGCGCTCAGACGTGCGAGCAGGCCGATACCGAGGGCATTATAGTTTGCGGGCATGGTTGTTGGTGCGGCTCCGGCGCAGAGTGTTAGCGCGACGCACGCGGCAATTCGCTTCATGTTGGGGACGTTCGGCCCTGCTAAGCAATTCCTTACCGTCTCGCTGCCGGTCGCTTAACGCGGCAGGCGCTATACTGGGCCATGTCTATATATCGCTTAGCGGCAGCCACTGCTGCCGCACTGCTTCTCTCCTGCGGCGCGGTGCTTGCGCAAATTGAAAGCACGCCGGTTCCGCAAACACCCAAACCCAACTTCTCGCAAATGGCGTTTCTGACGGGTACGTGGAACTGCAGCGTGAAAAGTTCGCGCCGGCCATCGGCGTACCAGACGACCTCGACGGCCAACATCAGTCCCGACGGCTACTGGCTGGTCACACGCACGACCACGCACAAAGCGTCGTGGATTCCCGCCGAACAGCGCAGCGAGGATCGCATGACCTACGATCCGTCGACCTCGCGCTGGATCGATATCGAAACCGACGACGGCGGCGGCTACAACGTGAGCACCTCTCCGGGCTGGAAAGGCAACACCATTACTTGGACGGACGCGGTGATCACGAAAGTCAACGCGACGGCTTCGACCAATCCCACGATCATGACCAAGGTGAGCAATGCGAAGACGACGTCCCGCAGTTCTTTTAAAGAACCGTCGGGGCGGCTCATTAGCGTCATGACGACCTGTACGAAGAAGTCCTAAGCAGTGCGGCGTGAGTGCGCCGCGGCTTTGTAGCGTAGAAACAACGCCAGCGGCGCGCTGACACCGATCAGCAGCGCACCCAGCAAGAACGTGTCGTCGTACGCGCGCACGACGGCCATACCTTGCGCCACTTGCGCCAGCATCGCACGTGCGGTACCGGCGGGCCAGTGATGTGCGGCGGCCATCGCGTGCAGTTTGCCGTAGAACGTCCACGCCGCCGGACGCGATTGCACGAGCGACGATGCCACCTCGTTGTAGCGCGCGGCGGCCCGCGCGGTGAGATAGCTTTGCCCCACGGCAATGCCCAGGCTGCCGCCGACTTGCCAGATGGTGTTCAGAATACCGGACGCCGCGCCGGTGCGGTGACGCGGCACGTTGACGAGCGCCGCGGTCGTGAGCGGCGTGAACAGCAGGCCGAGCGCCGCAGTGCGAATCACGTTCACGACGATGAGATGCTGCATCGTCCAATCGGTGTCGATGCGCGCGAAAAGCAGCGTGCCGTACGCCGCGAGCACCATGCCGGAGAAAATGAGCACGCGCGCGCCGATCTTGTCGACCAGGATGCCCGATATCGGCATGAGGACCGCCATCGCCAGACCCGCCGGCATGAGAATCAGGCCGGATTGCGTTGCGTCCCAGCCCAGAATGTCTTGCGTGAACAGCGGCAGCAAAAAGATCGAAAAATAGTAGCCCATCCCCAAGACGAACCGCAGGCTCGTCGCGATGGAGAAAACGCGATCGCGAAACAGCGTGAGATCCAACATCGGATGCTGCGTGCGGAGTTCGCGTACGATGAACGATGCGAACAGCACTGCCGAAAGCACGAGCGAGATGCGCACCCACGCATCGTCCCAGCCGACTCGATTGCCTTGCGTGAGCGGAATCAAGAACGCCGTTAACGAGGAACTGAGCAGCGCGAACCCGAGCGAATCAAACGGCGTGTGCGCGCTGTTGTGCGATTGGTCTTCGCTGCGCGGCAAGTACTGCATCGCCGCGAGCAGCCCGGCGATGCCGAACGGTACGCCAAGTAAGAAGATGGGGCGCCAGTCGCCCATATTGTCGACCAGCAAGCCGCTGATCCACGGTCCGAACGCGGGCGCGAGCATCATGCCCATGCCCCACAACCCGAACGCTTTTCCGCGATCCTTCAGCGGAATGACGTCCGTGACGATCGCCATTCCCGTTGGTGAAACGATACCGCCGCCCACCGCTTGCAGGATGCGAAACGCGATGAGACTGCTCGTGCTCCACGCCATCGACGCCGCAATCGAAAAGCCGGTAAAAATCATCAGGCCGATGAGGAACATGCGCCGGCGTCCGAGTGTGTCGGCGAGCCATCCGGCCAGCGGCATCGTAATCGAGTAGCCGAGCATGTAGCCGGTGACCACCCATTCCATCGTGTCGACGTCCGAACCGAACGACGCGATGAGATTGGGGATGATGACGTTCGCCGTGCTCGAGTACAGCGGGCCGAGAAAGTTTCCGAGCATGACCACGCCGAGTATCGCCGCCGGTGAAACGGCGGCGGCGCTTACCACGACGCGCGACGGTTTGAGGGCCGATTCCAATGTAGTAGGTAAATTCCTGAGTTATGTTGTATCCATTTTACCACAATGGCGTACGACGTGATCAAGACGATCGGTAAGCACCGCTACCGGTACAGCGTAGAAAGTTACCGTGACCCGCAGACCGGCAAAGTGAAGAACCGTTGGACGTACGTGGGCCGCGCCGACGATGCGGATGCAGCGCCAAGCAAGCGCTCCGCGCAAGACGAGCGTCGTGAAGCGCTGGCTGCGGCGTTTCTAAGGCTGGTAGAACGCTGCGCGCTCGATGAGGTGACGCCGCCCGCAATCGCGCGTGAGGCGGGCCTGAGCAGCGCCACGTTTTATCGCCACTTCCGTTCGCGTAACGATTTGGTCGAGTTTTGTACGCAGCGTGCGATGGCCGATTTGAACGCGCGCCTCGCGGAACTCAAAGACATTGCAGCGAGCGCGGAAGAAGAACGCGATCGCCTGCGCACGATCGCTATTGGCTTGGTGCGGCGTCCCTCCGCACCACCCGGGCTCTTTCGCGCGTGGGGCGTGCTCTCACCGGAAAAAGTCCGCGAGGAGCGCCACACACGCCGCATCAAAGCCTTCAGCGACTACATCTCGGAACTGGCACGGCGCAAATATATCCAATCACCGCGGCAGGTCCGCCGGCTCGCGATTGCGCTTTCGATGGTCGTGCACGCATTCACGCGGCGCAGCGTCGTCGAAAACCGTCTGCTTTCCGAAGAAGACTATGCCGTTGTTGCCGAAACGTTCACGCGCCTCGTGTTCTTGCGCGCATAAAAAAGGAGACAGCTGCGCCCGCACTGCGTTCAGATTCAGCGCAATTTCAATAGGAAGGTGACGTTGCGAGATATCCAGGAGGTTTTGAAGTGATTAACCGGGTCAAAGTCGATAAAGGGCAGCGTGACGTGCTGCGCCTGTTGGGAGCGGGCCTTCGGGCACGCGAAGTCGCACAACGGCTGCGTATTCGTGCGGTGGACGTCGGACGAATTGAAGCAACCCTTTGTGCCGCGTTTGGTGTAACGTCAAGACGGGCGCTGCTTGCGGCGGCAGGCAACGCCGGCATTGTGCGGCGGCCCGGAAAAGGCTTTGCGCTGAACACCCGCCAGAAGGTCGCACTGCGTATGCTCGCGCGCGGCAAGAGCGTGGCGGAAATAGCGGCGGAACTCCAGACGAAGGTCACAAACGTGTATCCGGTTCTTCGCGATCTGCGCACGCGCTTTTCAGCGCCTACAAACCCAGATCTGCTTGATGCCGTCATGGCGTCGGGAGTGCTGACTCTGCCGAGGCGCGTGGTGATAGCGAATCCGCTGCCGCCCGGCGACGCCCATATCGTCGCCGATTTACTCAAGGAGCTGACGCTAAAAGAAATCGGTGAGCGCATCGGAAAACCGGGGAACGCCGGCGAGCGCATACGTTCGATCTGCGCCCTGCTGCGCGTTCGTGACGCCGCGGAACTACCGGAGACGGCGGTGCGGCTCGGTGTTATTACACCGCAGGGAAAGAGGCCGGATAGGATCGAGTTGAAGAGGTGGCGCACGCGCGGAAGCACCACACTGCCTACGCGCATCTCTGAGCGTGGGCTCCTGGTGCTACGCACGTGCGCGCAGCACCAGGCATGGACGATGGTGCAAGTTGGAAAGGCGCTGGGAATAGGCGAAGCCCGAGTAAGCCAGCACTTATACGAACTGCGCCGCATCTTTGGCGTACGCAGCCGCACGGATCTGTACGACGCCGCGCGCAACGCCGGTTTGCTGGCGCCGGCCGCTCCTGAACGAGTGGCGCGCGACAGCGCGCTACTGAAATTGCTCGCTGAAGGGCGATCTGAGCGAGGAATAGCCAATCTGCTTCATGCCTCGCCGGCGGCGATCACCAAACAGATTCGGCATCTCATGGCACGCCACGGGGCGAGGAATAGGGCGGAATTACTGACGCGAATAGGGCGGCCACCATCGGCGCAACTGCCTGCGGCATGGAAGAACATCCTAAAATGCCGAGCGAGAGAACTGAACGCAGTCCAGATCGCGGAACGCTTGGATATGAAGGCCACGACAATACGCCAGATCCTGTTCAAACTTCGGCGCCGGTATGGCGTGCAGACGGACGCCGCTCTCGTCGATGCGGCGATCGAATCGGGACATCTACGGATGCGTCGCGTGGAAACGATCCGTAATCCCTTTACAGACCGCGAACTGGGGATTCTGAAATGCCTCATCCTCGGAACGACGTGCGACGAGATTGCTCGGGAGCGGTGTACGTCGCTGCGGACCGTTGTCGGCTGCGTGATGGAAATGCGCGGAAAAGTGCGCGTACGCACCATGGCTGAGTTGCTGAACGAAGCTCGACGGTTAGGGTTGATCCGAAAAGACGGTAGTGCCCCGGCGCGGGTTCCACGCAGCGTCCTCACGCGAATGAATCGCGTGAAGTCGGCCGAGGAGTTGACGCCGCGGCTCTGCGAGTTCGTTCGGCGGCTTGCGAAGAAACCGGAAGCGACGCTGAAAGAGATCGCGCGCGACATGGGCATCGGCGTCGGAATGGCCGGTGTGTACATGCGCGATGCGCGCTTATATCTGGGTGCCGACAACCGGGATGGGGTGATCGCGCGCGCGCAGGAGCTCAAAATCGTGTGATCTGACGATTTTCCACAAGGGGGGCTGAGCCGGGCAACCGAACGGGCGGCTGCAAGCCAGGCTGTGTGAGGTGAGAGCGGGTGATCGCTCGGGCGTTATGCAGGCGGGTGCCGTACTCTCAAGCGAGGCCTTACCATGCGCCGATTCATTTCGTCCATTTTTCTCGTAATTTTTTTCGCTCAGTCGTCTGCTGTGACCCTGGCGGCGCCGGCACCCGCGAACACCGCACCTGCGCTGTTCGCACAGGCCCAATTTGCGGTCTCGCAGACGTTACAAGCGCTGCGTAGCACGCGGATCGGCGCGTTGATGATGGGCCGCATGGCTCAGTATGAAGCCATGCACGCGCAGCCGCCCGATTTCACCGAGGCGCGAAAGCCGCATCCGCATTCGAATCCAGATATCCATCGGCCGCTCATCACGCCGCTTTTTCATCTCGGTGGCGAAGTACGCACGAAAATTGAGGATGCGGCCACGGCGCGTCACGCGAAATTGCCGCCGGATCCCCTTGCGATGAGTGCTGCGTCACAATCGCATGCACGCGCGACGAACGCACGAGAGGCCATGGCTCGATCAACACCGACGCCGATTCGCATTAGCCGTCTGGCGCAAGGTTCACTTACGCCGATGACGGTCGGTGCTGGCAACGGTAGCGGCGTTACCGGCATTAATCCGTGGTGGACCTACGAAGAAGGTGCGATGCCTGGCGTTGGCAAGTGGATGGTGAATGTCACGACGGGAAATGCCATTGCGCAGGAGGACGACGTAGACGTCTCCGAACGCGGCATTGATCTTGCGTTTCGCATGACCTACAACTCCATGTCGACGCACGACTCCGCAAATACCGACGGCTCAGTTCCGGCAAACTTTGGCAATGGCTGGACGAACACATTCGATGCGCATCTGGGCTATAATGCGACCACGAACATCATCACGGTCTGGGACGTCGACGGCGCGCGCTACGACTATACGTCCAACGGTTCTGGCGGCTGGAATCCGCCGGCGGGCCAGCACGCTGTACTGCAGTGGGATGGCGGCTGCGGCTATTTCTGGACAAAAAAAAGCGGAACGCGCTACCACTTTTGGTCGCCCTATTCCGCGTGCGGCACGCCTCAAGGCTATTGGGGCCGGTTGGTGATGATTCAAGCGCGTAACTACAATAACTGGGTGCGTCTGGACTACTTTTGGGACAACAATGACGCGTCCACGGCAGCGCACTTGAACCTCATCAACGCGGTGCATGCCGACGGACAAGCACTTTCACTTCGTTTCGGGGATTTCAGCGGCCACCGCGAATTGGCCAGCATTACGCGCCCGGATGGCGCGCAAATTACTTACACGTACGACGGTCTTGGCGACCTGGCGACCGTTAATATGCCAACCAACAATAGTGGCTATAACTCGCACGGTTACAACTACTATGCCAGCGCCCCGCACCGCCTGAATTTCGTTACATCGCCACGCTGGACGCAATTCGGGGGCGCACAAGGCTCGTATACGTGGTTCAACTACGATGGTAATGGCAATATCACGGGCCTTCAGCTCTACGG
>JBKPMZ010000423.1:0-6930 GCA_046732415.1 Vulcanimicrobiota bacterium | reverse complement strand
GCGCCGTTTCCAGGAACATGCCGGCCGCGCCATCGTCCGATGCGTGCTGCAGCGCTCGGATCAGTAGTGCGCCCGCAACGCCGCGATGCCGATATTCTTCAGCGACAAACAGATCTTCGAGAATCCAGCACGGTTCCAGATGCACCGTCGAATACGCTTTGAACAGTTGCACGAATCCCGCGGCCTCACCGTCGACGTCCGCCAAGTACACCACGGATGTACGAGCTCGCAAATGCGATTCGATGAAGGCGCGTTCGCGGTCTGCGTCCGGCGGCTGTTCGTAAAACACGCGGTACCCAGCCACGAGCGGGAGAATCGCGTCTATGTCACCGGGCGTGCCGCGCCGGATCGTGATGGTGCTTGCTGTTTCCATTGCTCTACGATGTGGAACGGCGTCCTCTGGGAAGTGTGACTGCGCTGGCGCCATCACCGCGCCACACGTATGGCACCCCTGAATTGTAGCCTTTTTCTATGAGAAAAAGACCGTTTCGCGGCTACTGTGCCGCCGGGTGTGGGAATCCGGTTTTTTCGCGCGATTCGTGCGCCAGGTATTGCTCGCTTCACTGCGCTGCTCTACAAACTCGCAAACGCAAAAAGCCGCGGAATCCATGCGCCGTTTGCGGCAAGGTCGTCACGCTGGCGAAACAACGGTTCTGTTCGCTGAACTGCCATAGAGCGAATGAGTTCGAGCGCCGGCGAAAGATTCTGGAATCGGGTGGATATTGCGGCATATACAACTGCAACGGCTTCGTGCGGAAGTATTTAGTTCACCGTTTCGGTGAGCGGTGCAGCAGATGCGGATGGGACGTACGTCATCCGCTTACTGGAAGAGTTCCCGTCGAGGTCGAGCATATCGATGGAAACTGGCGAAACAACCTTCCGGAGAACATCACGCTGCTTTGTCCGAACTGCCACACACTAACCGCGACATATCGCGGATTGAACCGCGGAAAGGGCCGTGCAACCCGGCTCGGCGGCCGCGGAAATCCGCTCGCACGAGCGGCAAAGAGGACGCCGGCCGGGGGAGCCGCAATTTCCCCTACTCCGCCGGTGTAGCTCAATTTGGTAGAGTCCCGTATTTGTAATGCGGTTGTTATCGGTTCGAGTCCGATCACCGGCTTGCGAATCTACGCGGAGGCCTCGCAGCAGCGAGCCTCCGCCTTTACGAAACGGACTCCATGCAACCAGTCAAACCCAAATGGATGAACAGCGGCCTTGTGCTCGTGTGCGAGCGCTGTTTCAAAGAGCGCATCCCCGAAGAAGACCCGGATAAGGCCGCGGAGATCGGCGATTTTCATCTGCGCGACTGGCTCAAGAAGCGCTTGAAGGAAGACGGGCACTGGGGCAAAGTGCGCGCAATTAATACGAGCTGCATGGACGTATGCGCGCGCCGGCGCGTCACAGTGGTCATCGATCCGCAAACCGAAGAGAAAGACGCGCAAGCCTTCATCGTCGATCCCCTCGCCGATCGCGAAGCGCTCTACCGGACGATCGTCGAGCGCCTGGTCTAGCCCGCTTATATGACAGGCGCTGTCCGGTTTACCCGGGTAGAATGCCTGCATGATGGAACAATCTCTCGCCTTACGCGGGCTGGACGTAGTCTTTTACACGGTAAAGGACATGCCGCGAGCACGCGCCTTTTACGAAGGCCTTTTCGGCATGAAGCCCTCGATGGAGTCGGACTACTGGGTCGAGTACGACTTGCCCGACGGCGCGACGTTCGCGCTCGCGCACGACCCGCAGGGCGGCTGGAAGGAAGGCCATGGGCTGATGCTCGGCGTTGCGGACCGCGACCGCGCGGCGCAGCGCGCAAAGCAGCTCGGCGGCACGATCACCGATCGCAAGTTCGAAGGGGCGTCATGCGGCGCGTACGAGTGCATCGATCCGGAAGGTAACTACGTGTACTTCCACCAGCGCAAATAGCGCCGCGCGCTACTTCGCTTCCAGCGGTAAGAGCGTCGTCTTGTCCAGCGTCAGTTGGAACGATCCGAGCAGCGCGTGGCAAGCCGTCTGCGCGCTCGCAGCGGGCGGCTCGACCATCATGCACATGACCGAATAGGCGTGCACGTGCCGCTGCTTGTCGACCATACCTTGCGTCATTGCAAGCGTATCGATCTTGTCGTCCGCGCCTTCGAACGTGCCTGTCATCACGGTGCCGTCGTCGCTCAATGCGGGCACGATTGTCGAGAGGCCCATTGCAGGCGGAATCGCCTTGTTCATCGCCTCCAAGTTCGTGCGGAACGCGCCGGAGGGTATCTGCTGCGACGACGTAGTCACTTGCACGAGCAAGAACACGTTGCGCGCCGCGCTCGCCCATGCAAACGCCTGAACGGCATCGCCGGGATCGCCTTTGTGGAAGCCGTCAACCGCGGTCTGCTCCAGGTTCGGCTGCTCGGTCCATCCGGCCGGAAGCACGAGATGAAATCCCGCCTGATCGACGGGTATGGCATCGGCCGCGTAAACGCGCGTACCGGCAAGGGCCAGAAAAGCCGCGCATGCAAGCGCGGCGGCGACCAGACGCATCTGTAATTCCTTGTAAGAAGGGCGCCGTCTAGCGGCGCCCTTGAGATGATTACGGAAGTTCGATTTCCGAGAGATTTTTCTCGATTTTGCGTTTGACCCGCTGCAGCGCATTATCGATGGACTTCACGTGGCGACCCAAATCGCGCGCCATCTCTTGATAGCTCTTGCCTTCCAGATACGAAAGCAGTACTTGCGATTCGAGTTCCGAGAGATTCTCTTGAATGCGCTCCTTGATGTCCTGCGAGACTTCTTGATTGATGACGAGTTCTTCCGGATCCGACGTCTTCTGCGAAGCCATTACGTCGAGCAGCGTGCGTTCGCTGTCCTCGTCATAAATCGGCTTGTTCAGTGAGATGTACTGGTTGAGCGGAATGTGCTTCTGCCGCGTCGCGGTTTTAATCGCGGTAATGATCTGACGCGTGATGCACAATTCGGCGAATGCACGGAAGCTGGAAAGTTTGTCGGCTTTGAAGTCGCGGACGGCCTTGTAGAGCCCGATCATGCCTTCTTGGATGATGTCTTCGCGATCGGCGCCGATCAAGAAGTAACTCTTCGCCTTGATACGGACGAAGTTTTTGTACTTGTTGAGCAGGAACTCCATTGCGAGATTGTCGCCGGCTTTAGCAGTCGCGACCAAATCTTCGTCAGCCCGCTCGTGATAATCGAGTCCATCCGACACAGGATGGGTCATTGCCATGTCTTTTTTGCCCTCTGGGACCGCATGCGTGCTAATCGCAGGCTCCGCGGAGCCCGTCGAACGCGGCGCATCCCGACCAGTATAGGAGGGACCTCCTTGCGCGTCAAGGACAAGGGAGGCACCCACCGACTCGCTCCCTTTCTGGCCTACGGGCAGCCTAGGGCGCTGCTGCCAAAGCCCGCCGCTGCCGTACGGCTTCGTACAAAAGGACGCCGGCGGCGACCGAGGCGTTCAACGAGGCGACTTCGCCGAGCATGGGGATGCGAACCAGATAATCGCACTCTCGCTTGACGAGTTGCGAGAGGCCCTCGCCTTCGGCACCGATGACCAGCGCCAGATCGCGCGCCAGGTCGGCTTGCGTGTAGTCGACGCTTTGCGGCCCCAGGTCCGCACCGGCGATCCAGACGTTTGCCTTCTTCAGTTTGCGCACCGCATCGGCGACGTTGGAAACGCGCGCGATCGGAATGTGAGCCG
Source organism: Vulcanimicrobiota bacterium (assembly GCA_046732415.1). GTDB lineage: Bacteria > Vulcanimicrobiota > Vulcanimicrobiia > Vulcanimicrobiales > Vulcanimicrobiaceae > DATGJX01. The sequence goes on along the minus strand of JBKPMZ010000423.1, from coordinate 3,236 downwards.
CGGCTCCGGCGGCCGCCTTTCTAACCGTCGCATTTACGCCCGCGGCGCGGCGTTCCGGCATGATGACGCCGTGCGCGCCCACGCATTCCGCCGTTCGAATGATTGCGCCGGCGTTATGCGGATCGGTGATGTGATCGAGCACGACGAACAATGCCGGCTCATCGCGCCGCGCGTGCAGCACTTCTTCCAGCGACACGTATGGAAACGGCGCACCGAACGCAAGGATGCCTTGGTGCGCTTTGTACGGAAATTGATTGAAGTAACCGCGATTCTCGAAACGCACGCGAACGCCGCGTTCGCGCGCCGCGTCCAGGATTTTTCGAACGATCGGATCGCGCTTGCGTTCGTCGGCAACGTGCAGCGCGCGCACTTCTTCGCCTGCCGCGAGCGCTTCTTCGACCGCATGGACGCCGTAGATGACGTCGTCGAGATCTATCCGGCGACGCTCCACGTCGTTCCGTCCTTCGAATCCTTGAGCACCACGCCGCATTCAGCGAGCAGATCGCGCAAGCGATCGGACTCCGCCCAATTCTTGTCTTTGCGCGCCTGCGTGCGCGTCGCGATTACGTATTCGATCGCTTCTTCGGGCGTCGATCCGTTGGCGGCGATGCCGCGCGTGCGCAGGCGGTCGAGCACGTCGGCGGGCAGCGCGCGCTGCGGTTCGTGCTGCCACGCATCGTTCGGCGTCAGGCCGAGCACGTCGAGGATATAGGTGTACGTCTGAAAAGCAAGGCGCGGATCGGTGATGAGTTTCAGATGCGTATCTTCGAATAATTGCGAGAGCGCCGCCGACGTGTTCATATCGTCATCCAGGCACTTTTCGAACCATTCCAACAAGACCGTCGAAACAGCGGGCCGATCCGGACGCATCGGCGGCGAGCCTGCGGCGTCGTACAGGCGTCGCCACGTTTTCTTCAGCCGCTCCAGCGCAACGCCGGCCGCCGCGATCGATTCTTCGGTGAAATTCATCACCTTGCGGTAGCCGGTTTGCAAAAACAGCAGGCGTATCGCTTGCGCATCGTGCCGATCGAGCAGTTGATAGAGCGGCTCGAAGTTGCCCAGCGACTTGCTCATCTTCTGGTTGTCGAACAGCAATAATCCGCCGTGCATCCAAACGTTCGCCATCGGCGGGTGCTGCATCAGCGGCTCGCTCTGCGCAATTTCGTTTTCGTGGTGCGGGAAAATCAAGTCCGCACCGCCGCCGTGGATGTCGAATCCCTTCCCTTCACGATCGAGCAACTCGTGCGACATCGCCGAGCACTCGATATGCCATCCGGGCCGCCCGTCGCCCCAAGGCGAGGGCCATTTCGGTTCGCCCGGTTTGGCAAACTTCCACAATGCGAAATCGAGCGGGTCTTCTTTCGCCTCGTCCACTTCGATGCGCGCACCGGCTTCCAGCTCGTCGATGTTGCGGTTCGAAAGCCGTCCGTAGTGCGGAAAACGCGCGACGCGGTAATACACGCCGTCTTTTGAAACGTACGCGTAACCTTTTTCGACGAGCGCTTCAATCATCTCGATGATCTGCGGAATGAAGTTGGTCGCGTACGGCTCTTCGTCCGGTTCGCGCACGCCCAGCCGCTGCATCGATCGTTTGAACGAGGCATAATAACCACTGACGATCTGATACCAGTCCTCGCCCGTTTCGCGCGCGCGGTTGATGCTGCGATCGTCGATGTCGGTGACGTTCTGCACGAACGTGACCTCGTAGCGCAGATGCTCCAGATAGCGGCGCAGCACGTCGAAGAACAGAAACGAACGCGCGTGCCCCAGATGCGCCTCGGCCGACGGCGTGAGGCCGCACACGTACACGCGCACCTTCGGCGGCTCGAGCGGCGTAAACGGCTGCACGCTGCGCGTGCGTGTGTTATAGAGTTTGAGCGGCATCGTGAGGGACGATTATATCACCCAGGACCAAGCGGTCTCGCCGCTCTCCTGCTGCTCCACCTCGCGCAATCGCGCCTCCAACTGCGTGACGCGCCGCTGCAGTTTCGCAATGGCGTCGGCCGTCGGATCCGGCATGTCGACTTGCGGGCGATCGGGCACCGCGCGAACCGGAACGCCGTTTTGCATCACCACGCGCGCCGGAACGCCCACCACGGTGGAGTTCGGCGGTACGTCTTTGACTACGACCGATCCGCCGCCGATTTTCGAGTTCGCACCCACACGAATCGCGCCGAGCACGGCGGAGTTCACGCCGACCGTTACGTTCGGCTCCAGCGTGGGATGACGTTTGCCGTGCGAGAGACTCGTGCCGCCGAGCGTGACGCCTTGGTAGATCGTGCAGTAGTCGCCGACCTCGGCGGTTTCGCCGATGACGACGCCCATGCCGTGATCGATGAAGACGCCCTTGCCGAGTTTGGCCGCGGGATGAATTTCGATCCCCGTCAGAAAGCGATTGACGTTTGAAAGCCAGCGCGGGAGCAGCGGCAGGCGCGCGCGATACAGCGCGTGCACGAAACGGTGCATCACAACCGCGTGAAAACCGGGATACGAAAGCACGACGTCGAGCCAGCCGCGCGCGGCGGGATCGCGTTCCAGCGGGGCGTTTACGTCGGCGAGCAAGGTGTCAAACATCGTTCTTTGTCATCGAAGGATCGTCCGCGCCGAAGGGTTGCAGTGCTACTGTTCCTCCGGACGCTTGCCGCGGATGGGCTCGAACGGCACGCCGCCGGGCCCGTACTGAATCGGTTCCAGACCGCGCCCGTGCAGCAGGTGCGAGTTCACCGCGCCGATGCGGATGAGTATACGGTCGTGGCCGAGCAGCGGGAACAGCAATTCGAGCGGCGGCCCGGCTTTCTTTCCGGTCACCGCCATGCGCACCGCGTACTGCGCGTCCGTCGACGCAAGGCCGAACTCACGCGCCATCTCGGCGAGGTCATGCTCCAAGGGTAACGCGCGCAGTTCCGGCTGGCTATCCACATATTGGCCGACCGTATCTAGGAAAAACAGCACCTCGCGCGTGCGCAGCCGCTCGAGTTCGAGCGCCGGAATAATGCAAGCCTCCGCCCGCAGCTCCGCCACATGAGGGCGCGCATCGTCGACGCCCGAGAGCTGCTGGCCGAACGCCTCGAGGAACGTATCGATCCATCGCAGCGCAGCCTGCGGCGCGGGGTCTTCCAGGAATCCCCACCGCTGCATCGCCGCGGCCAGGTCTTCTCGCGTAACGGGCTCACTCATAAGCTGTCGATCAGCGCGACCGCGAACGCCGCGATGCCGCTGCCGTCTCCCGTGTACCC
>JBKPMZ010000422.1:0-13930 GCA_046732415.1 Vulcanimicrobiota bacterium | reverse complement strand
CGTCGAGATCTTTCAGCGAATCTTCGCCGACGTTCGGAATGTCGCGCGTGATTTCTTCAGGTCCGAGCTTGGTGTCGCGCGCTTCGCACTCGTATTCTTCGATGTGAATCGAGGTGAAGCGGTCGTCTTTCACCATGCGCTCGCTGATGAGAATCGCGTCTTCGTAGTTGTAGCCTTCCCACGGCATGAACGCGACCAGCACGTTTTGGCCCAGTGCCAGTTCGCCTTCGTCGGATGAGGGGCCGTCGGCGAGAATCTGCCCCGCGACGACACGTTCACCGAGTTCGACGATCGGACGCTGATTGATGCACGTGCCGGCGTTGCTGCGCGTGAACTTGAGCAGGTCGAACGTGCGCTCCGTCGCGTCGTCGAGTTTGAGCACGATCGACTTCGAATCAACGTGCACCACTTCACCCGCGACGTCGGAAACGACGAGGCTGCCCGAGTCCTTCGCCGCGCGATACTCCATGCCGGTGCCGACGATCGGCGCCTGCGGCTGAAGCAGCGGTACGGCCTGACGCTGCATGTTCGCGCCCATAAGCGCGCGGTTTGCGTCGTCGTGCTCGAGGAACGGAATGAGCGCCGTCGCGACCGAGACGATCTGTTTCGGCGAAACGTCCATGAGCTGCACGCGCGCAGCCGGTTCTTCGATGTACTCTTCCGCGTAACGGCAGACGACCGAGTCGGACAAAATCTTGCCCTTCTCCGGGTCGACCGGCGTGTTCGCTTGCGCGATGATGTATTCGTCTTCGCGATCCGCCGTCAAATACACGATTTCATCGGACACGTGCCCGTCGCGCACGACGCGGTACGGCGTTTCGATGAAGCCGAACTTGTTGACGCGCGCATAGGTTGCCAGCGAGCCGATGAGACCGATGTTCGGGCCTTCCGGCGTTTCAATCGGGCAGATGCGGCCGTAGTGCGAGTGGTGAACGTCGCGCACTTCGAAGCCCGCGCGTTCGCGCGAGAGGCCGCCCGGCCCAAGTGCCGACAGACGGCGCTTGTGCGTGAGTTCGGCCAGCGAGTTGGTCTGGTCCATGAACTGCGAGAGCTGCGATGAACCGAAGAACTCTTTGATCGCGGCGACGACCGGACGAATGTTGATCAGCGCCTGCGGCGTGACCGTTTCGATGTCCTGAACCGTCATGCGTTCGCGCACGACGCGCTCCAGGCGAAGCAGACCGACGCGGAACTGATTCTGCAGCAATTCGCCGACCGAACGGATGCGGCGATTGCCCAGATGATCGATGTCGTCTTTCGGAATCACGCCGGTCGCGACTTTGATGAGGCGGCGGATCACCGCGATCATGTCTTCGCGCGTCAGGCAGCGCTTCTCGATGTCCGGCATCTCCAGGTTTGCATCGGCGTACTCGTCGATCAGTACGGTCGGCTGATCGGCGCGCGCTTCAACGTCGGGGTTTTCGATGCGGTACTGGAACTTCGCGTTGAGTTTGTAGCGGCCGACGCCCGCGAGATCGTAGCGCTTGTCGTCGAAGAACAGCGACTCGAGCAGCTTCTCGGCGTTTTCCGCGTTTTCGGGCTCGCCCGGACGCAGCTTCTTGTATATCTCTTTGAGCGCGTCTTCGCGCGTCTTGATGTCCTTGTCTTTTTCGATCGAGTTGCGGATCAGCGGTGAATCGTTGAAGAGTGCGAGAATCGCTTCGTCGCTCTCCCAGTTGAAACCGAGATCGGGACGCGAAAGCGCACGCACGAACGTCGAAACGTACAGCTTGCGGTTCTTGTCGATGCGAACGCCGATGGTGCCTTCGGTTTCGTCGTTCTTCGTGCCGTTGTCGGTTTCGAATTCGATCCACGCGCCGCGGTTCGGAATGATCGTCGCGTTGTAGACCGGGCGGTTGTTCGTGTCGACGTCTTGGTTGTAGTAGACGCCGGGCGAGCGCACGAGCTGGCTCACGATGACGCGCTCGGCGCCATTGATCATAAAAGTTCCATTGCGAGTCATCAATGGGAAGTCGCCCATGAAGATCTCTTGGTCCGGAATGCCTTTGATTTCGCCGGACTCGGCCGTGATGAGACGCACGCGCACGCGAAGCGGCGCGCTGTACGTCATGTCGCGTTCACGGCATTCCTCGACCGAATACTTGGGTTCGCCAAGGCTGTGCTCGCCGAACTCGAGGACCAGGTTGCCGGTAAAATCCTTGATGGGGGAAATGGACGCAAAGGCTTCCGCCAGGCCCTCGGTCTTGAACCACTCGAAGCTGGCCTTTTGCAACTCGATGAGGTTGGGAACCTCGAGGACGTGCGGGATTTTCGCGAACGAATGCCGTTCGCGCTTGGGGCCGGGATCCGGGGGCTGCTCGATCGTGAACGCGCCGGTCGGCATTGGGAAGGTGTTGGGCTGGACGGTTCCAGCCGCGCCATTCCCGGCCGCTTGGCCGGCAGCGCGTTTCGACTTGCTCTTGGACCCCGCGGAGCTCTTCGCAGGGGACTTAGGAGCCGTCGTTTTCGCCATGTATTTTTTCTCTCTCACCCAGAATGAAGGTAGCGCCACTCGATGCTCAGCGATGGGCACGCGAAAAAGAACGAGAGGTCCCGCTCCGGGAGGTGCGGGGACTCGTTCTTCTTTATATATGCCTTATCGGGCGCTGGGCATAGGCGACTAGTATAGCACCGGCCGCGAGGCCGCGCAACCCTACCTGGAGGGCAGCTGGACGTTGAGCCGGGCCTTGCCGCGGTCTCCCCGGACGGCGGCCCCAATCATGAGTGCCGCCATGCTGACCACCGGTAAAACGGACAGCCAAAGAGCGACGACTTGTGTGATATACGGATGTGCAAATGTTGAGGTAACCATACTCGTCTCACATAACTCGCGCGCACCGCTTTTGGATGCACGCTTTGTCGGGCGGCTCTACCGACGATTCTAACCGAGCAGCACGCGCGAACAAGAGACAAAAGACCCGCCCCCGCATAAGTGTTCGAAAGCGCTTTGTAATCCGACGGTTAAGCCGAGGGTAGCGCGCAGCGCGTTTGTCATCCCTGAGGGTAGCGCGCAGCGCGTTTGGTCATCCTGAGGTATCGAAGGACGGCCGAGGCATCGAGGCTACGATCTCCCGAACAATGTGCCCCGCCGGCCGGACTTCGTGCAAGAGTCCCACCGATTGTCCCGCGTAGATCTTCTCCTTTGGATCGAACTGCGCGCGCGCTGCTTGATTCTGCAACAGTTCGTCTTCGCGTCCGGTCCATCGTTCGAGAAACGCCGTGCGCAATGCGCGACCGCCGAATTCGCTCGGCCACCCTTTGCCGGTAACGCGATCGTACACGCGCGTATAGATCGTTTGCGTTTCGTCGCTGCCGCGAATGCGATCGCGCGCTGCCTGCGTGTTACGCGCTTCTTCCGCAAGCAAAAACGGCGTGCCGATCCACGCGCCGGCGGCGCCCGCCGCCAGCACCGCTGCCAACCCCCGGCCCGTTGCGATGCCGCCGGCCGCAATGACCGGCTTGTCCGTCATATCCAAAACGATTTGCAAGAGCGGCAGCGTACCGACGGCTGAACCGGTATGGCCTCCCGCTTCGGTGCCTTGCGCGACGAGAATATCGACGCCCGCATCGAGGGCGGTTTGCGCCCATGCGCGGCTTTGCACTTGCGATGCCAGCAGAATGCCGGCTTGGTGCACGCGGTCGACGTACGGTGCGGGATCGCCGAAAGAAATGCTGATGAGTTTCGGTTTTGCTGCGATGGCGAGATCGAGCAATTGGGGCCGCCGCTCCAGCACCCACGCCACCAAACCGATGCCGTACCGCACGGGCGGTGATTGCCGCAGAATCTCGACTTGCTCCGCAATCTGCGCTTCGGTTTCGTCTTCATCGAAACCGAGCATACCGAACGCACCCGCTCCGCTAACGGCGCGCGCCAATGCTCCGCCGGCTTGCGGCGTCATGGGCGCATTCAAAATCGGGAGTTCGATCCCGAGCAGTTCGGTAAGCGCAGTGTGCATGGCCCGTATCACCCTCTCGGCCATCGAAGTTTACTCGGCCGAAGTCAAGGCCCTGCGCGGAGATGCGAAAGCGGCGATCGCGGCGATTGCCGGACGCGGCGGAAGCGGCTTGCGCTTGCGGCGCAAGCCTTCGAAATAGCGCGCACCGAACATCATGGTAAACAACACGATGAACGGAATGAGCGCAAGATAAAACGCGGCGCTTTGCAGCGCGTACGAATGCCCGGAATGCATGTCGCGGCAGAGTGTAGCACAGCACGAACGCCTTGGCTAGCACTTCTTGCTGCACGCCCGCTTGCATGGTGTGCAGTTTGCCACGTTTGTCGCAATGCGCGGCGGTGGCAAGATCGTTCGTATGAACATTCGCAACGGCAACAACGACTACAAACGCGCGAAGGAACCGAAAACGCCTGTCGCCGGACCGTATGGACATCCGATTCATCCGATGCTCGTTACCGTCCCCATCGGCGCGTGGATGTCCAGCGTCGCGTTCGATTTTATCGGGACGGCCAGCGAGGACGAGTGGGCGTACGCGATAGGTGCGAAGCGCTTGATCGATATCGGACTCATCACCGCGACGGGCGCGGCAATGTTCGGCTTGCTCGATTTTCTGCAGATTCCGCCGCGCACGCGCGCATGGTATACGGGCCTTGCGCACATGGGCATGAACGCGGCGGCGCTCGGCATCTTCGCGCTCAACAGCGCGAGCCGCGGACGCACGATTCGCGAACGCACGCCCGGCCCGTCGGTCACGTGGTATCAGCGTACGATGTCAATTACCACGGCGATGGCGCTGCTCGTATCCGGCTGGATCGGCGGATCGCTGACCTACCATTACGGCGTTCGCGTCGCCGACGAAGAACATCAAAAAGAAACCGGCTACTCCGCGACCGACACGGAAGCCTGGACTCAGACGTTCATGGAAAACCTCCGATAACTGAATCGGAGGGTAAAGGCAGACGTTACGCTGGTCCATCGATTGCGCCGATGCGCAAGCGCTCTCGCGCACGCGCCGGGAAATCGTCGAGGAGCTTCGCCGGAGCACGCCCGATCCGGCGGCGCTCTTCGATCTCGAAATCGTTCTCGGTGAAATGTTCGCCGCGCAAGCCGAGCGCGGACATTTGGCACTCGCAGTGACCCTCGAACGCCGCGGACCCGGGCCGTCCATCCACATCTATTCACAAGGCAAGCCGCTGGAGCGCGTCCCCGAAAATCCGCTCCGCGCGCGCATCTTGCGCAACACGCGCGTGCCGATGTCTCTCGAGAGCAGTGACCAAGGTTCGCATATTTGCCTGCGACTGCTCCTGCGCCACGAACAGCCCCTGCGAAAGATGGGCGTGCGCTTGGAAACTTCAAAGTTTTCGTTAAGTTGGTAAATGCCGTTTCGGCACTCCGCGGCACGGGCAAATACGTGCAAATATATGGAGGGTCCCCCAGCGGGTGCAATGGTCAATCGATTCCGCTGACGCCTACTCCGTAGCGAAAGTGCGACATGCCGTCATCGACACGTTGAGTGCGATGACGACCGAAAGGGCCGATCTCTTCACCGTCGAGACTGTTTTGGGGGAGCTTCTCGGTGCGGAGATGGAGCGTGGGCACTTGGCGCTCGTCATAACCGTGGAACGCGGCGTCGGCGGACCATCCGTTCATCTCTACACGCAGGGCCGTGCGCGCGGCGTTTCTTCAACGCAAGGCGAGTTACGTTACGCGATTCTGCAGAAGACGCGCGTACCGATGTCCATCGAAGTCAGCGCGCAGGGCACCCACATCTGCCTTCGCGTTCCATTGGATTACGAGCAGAGCGCGAACGCGCACGTGTGGGAAGCTGCCGTCGACATGGCACGCGAGCGCATCAGAACAGTAAAGGAGCGTTTGGACGCCTAATTAGCCGGCATGTCTCGACTAGCCGGCTTTTTCGTTCGCTTTTTCGAGTACGCGATACCCGACCCGTACATCTTCGCGGTCGGACTGACGCTCATCACGGCGATCCTTGCCTTTGTGTTCGCGCCGCACAACGCGCTGCCGGACGTGCTTTCCGCATGGTACAAGGGCATTTTCGAGGCCGGCAATCTGGGCTTCGCGCTGCAGATGATCTTGATTCTGGTAACCGGCTACGCGCTTGCGAACAGCGTACCGGTGGCGCGCGCGCTGCAATCGCTTGCCGCACTCCCGAAAAGCCCCAAAAATGCCGTTTCTCTCACGTTCGTGGTTTCGGCGATTGCGTGCTGGCTGAATTGGGGATTCGGTTTGGTCGTCGCAGGCTTGCTCGCGCGCGAGATCGCGCGGCGCATGCGCATCGACTTTGGCTGGCTGGTCGCTGCGGCGTACAGCGGCTTTTTGATTTGGGCAAGCGGCATCTCCAGTTCCATCGCGCTCGCGCAAGCATCGCCCGGCAATAAACTCAACATCGTGCAGCAGATCACCGGACACGTGCTGCCGATCGGCACGACGATCTTCACCGCGTTCAACCTCGTGCCGTGTTTGGTTTTGCTCGTGGTGCTGCCGATCGTATTCCGCGCGCTTGAGCCGTCCGACGTCATCACCGGCAACGTCGACGCGCTTGCCGGAGCAAAGCCGGAAACAGCACTATCGCATCAGACCGGTGCGCCGGCCGCCGGAACGCTTGCATCGGCGCTGGAGAACGCGTGGATCCTCAACGTGATTTTCGCGGTGGCGGGCCTGGGCTATATCGTCTCGACATGGGTGCACGGCGGTTTCTATCTCGACATCAACGCCGTCATCTTCATCTTCTTTTGCGCGGGATTGCTGCTGCACTGGACGCCGATCCGGTACGTGCAGGCGGTCAACGGTGCGGCGCGCATCACCGGCCCGCTTATCATTCAATATCCGATTTATTTCGGCATCATGGGCATCATGACGGCCACCGGCCTGGCCGGCGTCATCGCGCAATGGTTCGTCGCGTTTGCGACCGCGGGTACGCTACCGTTCTGGAGCTATCTCAGTTCGATTATCATCAGTCTGTTCGTGCCCAGCGGCGGCGGGCATTGGGCCGTCCAAGGACCATTCGCCGTGCCGGCGGCGGTGAAACTGCACGCGTCACTGCCCGCTACGGCGATGGGCGTTGCGATCGGCGAACAGGTCGCCAACATGATTCAGCCGTTCTGGGCGCTGCCGGTGCTCGCGATTGCCGGCGTCGGTTTGCGGCGCGTGATGGCATTTACCGTCGTCAGTTTCATCATCGCGTTCGTCGTCTTTTCGCTCTCGCTGCTGTTTTTAATTGGCCGCTGACAAGTCGCAAAACCAGAAGCCGTCGCGGTAGACGCGGCGGCCCGTTTGTATCGCCAGCGGTTCTTTGAAGATCGGCCCGGCGTAGGCAAACGTGTGAAATTCGCCGTTCTCCCCGCACGGATCGACGCCCGGCGGCAGCGTCTCGATGAACTCGCGATCCACGTCGCGTCCCACCGCGTTCTCGCCGAAATGTTCCTCGCTCACGCAACAGATGCGCGAGGCAAAACCCAGGCCGATGAACTCGGCCATCAACGCACGCGTGTCCTGTTTCCACAGCGGAAAGATGGCGCGCATGCCGATCTGCGCGAGATTCTCTTCGCGCCATTTGCGCAGATCTTCGAGAAAAATGTCTCCGAAGGCGACGGTTCGGACGCCCTGCTCTTTGTAGGCCAGCATGCGTTCCGCCATCTTGAGCGTGTATTCTTCGTTGGAGCTGCGCTCGCTCACGAACACCTTGTCGAGTGCCAGGCCGATCGAACGCGCCTGCAGTTCCGAGAGCGCAAGACTGACGCCGTGCATAGACACGCGCTGGTACTGCTCGTTGTACGTGGTGAGCAGCGCGACGACTTCGTACGCGTCATCGCGCATCAGCCGGTGCAGCGCCAGTGCGGAATCCTTGCCGCCGCTCCAGCAGAAAACGACCTTTTCTTTCACGCTCTGCCTATACGGCGTCGTGCAGAATCACGCCTAGCGCGTAGCGCTCGCCGCGCCGAATCTCGCTTACGCCGTGACGGAACACGGTGCGGTAGTAACCGCTCTTCCCGCGCACGGGGCGGTAGCGGTTTGGAATGACGAGGCACTCGCCTTGCTCGGGAGCAATGACGATGGGCCGGCTCTGCGCGCGCGGCCGCTGCTCCACGAGGACGAATTCGCCGCCGTCATATTCCTTGCACGAACTCAAGAAGAACGTGGCTTGGAACGGAAACGCCATCTCGCCGTACGTATCCTGATGCAGGCAGTTGTAGTCGCCGGCGCGATAGCGCAGCAACAGGGCCGTAGGACGTTGCTGCCCGTGCTCCGCGCACTCGATCAAATACTGCTGCAGCACGAGCGGATAGCGCTGCTGCAAGCCCAGCGCTTCGTTCCAGCGATTCGCAATTGGCACGAGTTGCGCGTAAAGGCGCTCGCGAAGCGCCGCAACCTGATCGGGCAGCGGATACGCAAAATACTTATATTCACCGCTCCCGAAATTGTGGCGCTCCATCACCACGCGCGAACGGAACAGCGACTCGCGTTCGTACAGCGCGCGCAGCGCCATGCATGCATCGGCACTTAACGCATGCGTTATCCGTGCATATCCGCGCTCGAAAAGCTCTCGTTCCATCTCGTCATGGTGAGGCACCCGAACCATGAAAACATCCCGCTTCTTGCTATTGTTTGAGAATGTGGCCGTCGCTTAGGCCGTTGAGCACGAATTGCACGGCGAGCGCTGCCAAGATGATGCCCAGCACGCGCGTGACCACGTGAATGCCGGTCGTTCCAATCACGTGCTGGTATTTCGCGGCGCCGCGCATGAACAGCCACGTAATGAGCAGCGCTGCGGCGCATGCGACAAAGACGGTGATCAACCGGATGCCGTCGCTGTGGGCCAGATTCACCAGCAGCATCACGGTGGCAATCGTGCCGGGCCCGGCGATCATCGGAATCGCCAGCGGGAACACCGCGGGATTTTCCGTGAGCGCGGCTTCGCGTTCTTCCTCTTCCGTACGCTTTGCGCCGGTCGGGCGCGCGAACAGCATGTCGATCGCGATGAGGAACAGCAAAATGCCGCCCGCGATAAGGAATGCGGCGAGCGTGATGCCCAGGTAATTCAGCAGCGGCCGGCCGATCACGCCCATCACCAGCATCACGATCGCGGCGACGATCACGGCCTGATCGACGATCTTGCCGCGCCGCTCCGGCGGGAGTGCCGCGGTGGCGCTGAGGGTAAGCGGAATCATGCCGATAGGATCGATGATCGTGAACGCCGTTGCGAACGCCGTCAGCGCAAACTTGAGATCCACGCGGCTATTGTAACCGATCGCGCCCGTGCGGCGAAGTGAGATCCAGTTGCGGCCCAATCGGCACGATGCGCGTGGGGTTGATCTCGTCGTGCGTGTAGTAATAGTGCCGCTTGATGTGGTCGAAGTCGACCGTTTGCGCCACGCCGTCGTACTGATAGAGATCGCGCACGTAGCCCCAAAGGTTCGGGTAGTCGACGATGCGCCGCAGATTGCACTTGAAATGACCGTGATAGACCGCATCGAAGCGGATCAGCGTCACGAATGCGCGCCAGTCCGTCTCCACCGGCCACGGAGCGATCAGATACCGGCGCGTCGAAAGCCTTCGCTCCATCTCGTCGAGCGTTTCGAAAACGCGGTACGCAGCACGTTCGTAGGCCTTTTGTGTCGTGGCAAACCCCGCCTCGTACACGCCATTGTTGAGCGTTTCGTAGATCCATTCGTTCAGCGCGTCGATCTCGTCGCGGTACGGCGCGGGATACAAGTCCAGCGCACCGCCGACTGCGAGCGCGTCGAACTCCGTTTCGAGCATGCGCATGATGTCGTCGTCGGAGTTGCTGACGATTGTGTTGGTGCGCGTGTCCCAGAGCACCGGCACGGTGACGCGTCCGCGATAGCCGGGCTCCGTCGCAAAATACGCTTCGCTCAAAAAGGCCCAGCCGTTGATTGGATCGTGCGAATAGCCGGGACCGTCGCGAAACGCCCAGCCGCGCTCGTCCCGCACGGGGTCGACGACGGTCATGCCGATTGCATGTTCCAGGCGCTTGATTTTACGCACGATGATCGTGCGGCTGGCCCAGGGACACGCGAGCGACACGTACAGATGATAGCGCCCGGCCTCAACGGGAAAATCGGCGCCTTCCGCGCGAATCCAACGCCGGAACGCGTCTTCCTGGCGCTCGAAGCGGCCTTCTACCTGTTCGTCGGGGAACTGCGCTCTTGCCACTGCGGTGCTTCTACTTCACCGCGATGGACGGTGCCTTCGGCGGGCTGTTCGACCAGTGCACGCGCCTGCTCCAGCGTCAGTTCTTTCAAATACCGGTCGGTGCCCGGCTCTTGCTTTTTGCCTTCGCGCAGTGCGCCCACGTCGTACGGCACGAACCCGGCGTCTTCGATGAGCTGCGCGATCTTCGTCTTCATCTGCGGGTAATCGCCGGCGAAAAAAATCACCAGACCCTGCCCGGATTTCTCCCACAGCGTCTCGTCGCGCAGCGTATTGAACGCTTTTATGACCTTGGCGCCTTCCAGTTTGCGCGCGACTTCTTCACTCGAGGACGTGCTCTCCGGAAACTCTTGAACCTCCATGCGTTCGTTGACGAACGGATTCGTCGTGTCGATCACTGTCTCTCCGTCGAAACGCCCGATTTGCTTGAGCGCCTCGTCGATTTGCGTCCACGGCGGTGAAAACAGTACGACCTCGGAAAGCGAGACCGCTTCGTAGGGCGTGGCGGCGCGCGCACCGTTGCCGCACTCTTCCGCGAGCTGCTCGAGTTTGCGCTCGTCGTGCGAGAAACTGAATAAAACCTTGTGGCCTTTGCGCGCCCACAAGCGGCCGAGCGTCGAGCCGATGTCTCCGGAGCCAACGATGCCAATATTCATGGATACATCGTTCCCATCACGTCGAACGCGATGCATGCCGGCGGTCGCTAGCCGCCGTTGAGATCCAGAATCACCTCGGTTGCAAGCGCAATGACGAATCCGCAGGCAAGCGCCGAAGTTACGAGCGCGTTGATGCCCGTGCGCCGCAGCACGCTCCAGAGTTCTCCGATGACGAATACCAGCGCACCGATCGCGGTCGCGAGGAACAGCACGGAAAGAACGGGCGAATGGAATGCGTAGCCGATGATCGTGCCAAGAAACGTCGGGCCGCCCGCGACGACGCCGGCGAGTCCCAAGATGCGCCAACGGGGAACGACGCGTCCCGCGAGCGGCGCGGCGATGCCGAAACCTTCGGTTGCATTGTGCAGACCGAACCCGATGATGAGGCCGATTGCAATCGCCGTCGCGCCCGACGCAGCCGATGCGCCGATCGCCAAACCTTCCGCAAAATTATGCGCGCCGATGCCGATGGCGATCACCGCCGCGAGCACGTACGGATCGTGCGCTTGCGCCGCGGCGCGTTTCGCCATGCGCATTGCCAGCGCGCCAAGGCCCACCAGGCCCAGAAATAATCCGCCGACATACGCGACCGCGAGCCAAATCGCGTTTGCGGGCGATCCGCCCGTCGCGTGCCACCCTTGCACGGCGCGCACGAGCGGCGAGGTCGCATTGCCCGCGATCTCAACGACGAGATAGACCAGAATGCCGATCGCAACGGCGTTCAATACGCCGATTGCGTTCGGTGAAATGTTGCGCATACGCGCAATCGGCAAGCCAAGCAGAATGGTTAGGCCGGCGATTGCACCAAGCACCACGGTCCACCCGAAGGAGAGCGGGCCAGGGCCGCTGCGGCCGAAACTCGGCAGCATCGCCCGCATCGCACGATTCATCGCCGCCGCGCGGTCCGGCGTTCCTTCGTAATGAATCGTCGTGATCAAACCGTCAGGCATGCCTTGTGAATCTTCCGTGTGATCGATCACATGGCAGTGCACGAGCCAATTGCCGGGTGTCTGGTCGGCGTCGACGATCGCGTCCGCGCGCTGACCGGGCCCGAGCAGCACCGTATCCTGCACGTCCGGCTGCGCCACCGGTTGCGCATCGCGAAAAATCACGTGCTGATAATGCCCATGGGTATGCATTGTGTGGAAACTCTCGCCCGAGATGTTGATCCACCGGATCCGTACGCGCTGGCCCTTGCGCACGTTGATCGGCGCAGTTGCGGGATATTCTTTGCCGTTGATCGTGAAGTGATTTTCGCTCAGACTCTGAATCGCCCACGACGAAAGTATTTCGACGTCGTCGCGATCCGCGCGCTCTTCCGGACGCGGATGAGCCGGAAGCACGACGATTGCACCGTAGAGACCGCTATTAAGCATCTCCTCGTTGTCGTGCGTGTGGTAGATGAACGTGCCCGGTTCGTTCGCGCTAAATTCGTAGCGGTAGCTACTGCCCTTCATCACCATCGGCTGCGAAATGCCGGCCACGCCGTCCATGTCCACGGGGATACCATGGATGCCGTGCAGGTGCAGCGTGTCGGGAACGCTCTGCTCGTTGCGGTAGTCGATGACCACGCGATCGCCCTGATGCACCACGAGCGTCGGGCCCGGCACCACGCCGTTGTACGTCTTGGCCATTACGGTCAGGCCCGGCTGCAGCGTCCACGGCGCGTCGCGCTCCACGAGATGGAACGTGTGGGTGCGGCCCCGCACTTGCGGCACCGCCGCGAAGGTGCCGTCCTCGCGCTTGACCAGCCTCGATTCGCCCGGATACGGCGTCGCGACGGGGATTGCGCCGTGCAGCGGCTGCAAGCCGACCGTCGACGGGTTTACGCCGGGCGTCGTTTCGTCGGTGTCGGCCGCAGCCCAGAGCGGAAACGCCGCCGCGAGCAGCAGCGCTGCGACAAAAACATAGGTGAAGCGAACCAGCAATTTCGGCACGCCTAACGGTTCCGCGCCAGGGCGGATTCGCCTGCGCCGGCTGCTTGCGCACAGGTTTGGGGAACACCAAAAACGTCATGACGAACAGTAATAAACAATCCGAAGTCGTTGTTATAACCGGCGCCTCCGGCGGTATCGGTCGCGCGGCGGTACGTGAATTCGCAAAACACGGCGCCCGCCTGGCGCTGCTCGCGCGCGGCGAAGAGGGGCTCGACGCCGCACGTCGCGAGGCCGAATCGCTCGGCGCGCAAGCGCTCGCAATTCCGACGGACGTCGCGAATGCCGATGAAGTAGAGCGCGCCGCCCAGCGCGCGGAAACCGAACTGGGCCCGATCGACATTTGGGTGAACGTGGCATTCACGAACGTCTTCTCGGAGTTTTGGGACGTGACGCCCGAAGAGTGGAGGCGCCTGACCGATGTCACGTATCTGGGTTACGTGTGGGGCACCATGGCGGCGATGAAGCGTATGCGCGCGCGCGATCGCGGAACGATCGTACAGGTCGGGTCGGCGCTATGCTACCGCAGCATTCCGCTGCAGTCGCCGTACTGCGGCGCCAAATCCGCCATTCGCGGATTTACCGACTCGATTCGCTGCGAACTGATCCACCACCGCAGCAAGATCAAATTGACGATGGTGCAGATGCCGGCGGTGAACACACCCCAGTTTACGTGGAACCGCGTGAAGAGCGGCCTCAATCATCCGCAGCCGCTGCCGCCGATTTTTCAGCCGGAGATCGCCGGTCGCGCGATCTATTGGGCGGCGCACAAGACACCGCGCGAAATGTGGGTGGGCGCGTCGTCGGTACTCGCGATCATGGTCCAAAAAATCGCGCCGCGTGTCGGCGACCTATGGCTCGCGATGACGGGATACAAATCGCAGCAAACGACGGAGCCCATCAAGCCGGGGCGTCCGGACAATCTCTACGAACCGGCCGACGTGTCAAAGGATTTCGGCGCGCACGGCGAGTTCGACGACAAAGCGAAACCGCGCAGTTGGGAAACCGAACTCATCATGAACCGGCAGTGGCTGCTCGCCGGCGCTGCGCTTGCGGGCGCCGCCGCGGTTACCACAGCGATCCGCCGCCGACAATAACGTAGAGAATCGGACCGATACCCCATACGACACTGACCACACCCCAGACGACCTTCTGTACTGGGGTAAGGTCATTGCGTCCCGCGAGATTCACC
>JBKPMZ010000421.1:0-3449 GCA_046732415.1 Vulcanimicrobiota bacterium | reverse complement strand
TGGCGGTTCAGGTCGCAACGTCCATAGACGATCTGCACAAAGTGTATCCGCGTGACCGCGATCTGCCGCAGTTGCTCTTCGACGTGTACTCGACGCTGCAGAAGATCGACACGCCGCAGGCGCAATCCGCTCGCGCGCATATCCGCGGCATCCTCACCGTGGAGTACCAGGACAGCAAGCAAGCGCGGGACCTTCTGAACGGGTAGCGCTTGCTCGGCATAGATCGCTCGTCCGGGTGGTAAAAGAGCGGCCTAATAGTAGGAGCCGTCTGTGAAGGGGGAACACATGGCGCAGCAGTGCATTTCGTGCCGCGACTACATCGACGACGGCGATTGCAGCGTTGTGATAGGTGCCGACACGCTGGAAGAGCTCGTCGAAACGGCGATCGAGCACGCGCACATGACGCACGCGGAAGAAGACACGCCCACGTTGCGTGCATACATACGGCAAAACGTGCGCGGAGTGGCTCTAACCTAGGACTTTGGCCGCTCATCAAGGCGCTACGCGCACGCCTATAATGAAAGCCGGGTAGCGGAATTGGCATGGGAGGTTAAACGATGTTGCGCAAATACATCGATTGCCGCACGGCGCCCAGCGAGAGCAACTGCACCGTAGAAATTGCGGCCGACACCGAGAATGAAGTGCTCGAACTTGCCGTCATGCATGCGGTTCAAGCGCACAAGCACGAAGACAAGCCGGAATTCCGGCGCGAGATTCGCGGCGCCATCCGCACGCGCGACGAAGCGCTGACGTAGCTTTTAGTACCAGCCTTCGGCCAGAACGGTGAGATGGTCGAGCAGCGCGTCGAACTGCGGCTGCTCCACCGGTGAACCGAGCGCCTCGCGAACAGCATCGCTTAGCGCGGCGCGGAAGCGTTCGCGCCGCTGCAGCTTGTCTTGTCGCAGCGCTTCGATTTGCTGCGCCGTGAGCGTTTTTACGACGGCTTCGTTCGCTTGCGCGCGCAGCGCGTCGACCTGTCCCCGCGCGCGGTCGGCAATCGTCGCGGCGCGCGTCGCGTCTGCATGATTCAGACCGTGCGTCGGTGCTGCGTACGTGTCCAGCGCATCGAACCATCCGTAAGACTTGCCGTACCGCCTCCATATCTCGGCGAGCTCTCGCGTGGCGGACTCGCGCGTTTGCTGCACCATCTCACGGAACGCGGCCATGGTCGAGAGCATCGTGTGCGCGCTCTCTCGCGGCAGCGTCGATTCAATGGCGGCACGGTACGCGCGATCGGCGGCGTCGGTCGCCGATACCGCCTGGGTGAACGAAACGCGGAGGCGTGCCTCCGCGTCGTCGTCCAGGTGTAATCTAGAAGCTGCCGCCGCGGCCAGCGCGAGAGCCAGCAGCGGGACACCGCGAGCCGCCACTACAGCGCGGCCAGCGATCCTTCGAACGCGCGCAAAAATTCGGCGCAATCGTCGGAGCTGAAGATCAGCGGCGGCTGAATCCGGATCACGTTGCCGAAGCGCCCGCCCTTGCCGATGAGCACGCCGCGTTTACGCATTTCATCAACTAGACGCGTTGCCTCCGCCGACGCATACGCTTTCGAGGTGCGATCTTTCACGAGTTCAACGCCGATCATCAGGCCTTTGCCGCGCACCTCACCGATGATGGGGAAGCGCGTCTGCAAATCGCGCAAACCCGCGAGCAGCGTTTCACCTTGGCGTTTGGCATTGCCGATCAGATCCCGCTTTTCGATGACGTCGATCGTGACGCTCGCCGCGCGGCTCGCGACCGGGTTGCCGCCGAACGTGTTGATGTGCGGGCCCTTGAACACATCTGCGAGTTCGGGACGCGTGATGGTAATGCCGATCGGAACGCCGCTGCCCAGTCCTTTTGCCGACGTGATGATGTCGGGAACCACGCCGTACGACGAGTCTATGCCAAACATGCCGTCGCCCAAACGGCCCCAGCCGGCCTGCACTTCATCGGCGATGAGCAGCGTGCCGAACGGCGCAAGCGTCTCTTGCAGCACTTTGAAGTATTCCGGCGGCGGCGTGACGATGCCGCCCACGCCGGCGATGGTTTCGGCGATCATCGCCGCGGGAGCGCCGCTCGTTTGCGTTTCGATGACGCGCTTTGCGGCTCGCGCGCACGCAATTTCGCACGAGGGATATTCCAGGCCAAGCGGACAGCGGTAGCAGTACGGATTCGGCACGAACGCCACGTGCGGATACTCCGTCGCGAAGTTACGCCAGTTGCTTTGCCCCGCAAGTGCCACAGTGTACGCGGTGCGCCCGTGATACGCGTGCTCGAGCGCCAGAAAATCGAGCGAGTTCTTCGACGTGCGCGCCACGAGCGTCGCCATCTCGTTCGCCTCGGATCCTGAATTGCTGAAGAAGCTTTTCGTCATGCCTTCGGGCGCGACACGCGCGACGGTTTCCGCCAAGTCGAGCATCTCGTCGGTCAGGTACAGCGTCGAGACGTGAATCAGTTTCTTGGCTTGATCGGCGACGGCTTGCGCGACTTCGGTATCGCCGTAGCCCACGGTGTTGGTCGCAATGCCCGCGAACGCGTCGAGATACTCGTTGCCCGCGTCGTCCTTGACGCGCGTGCCTTCGCCGCCGGTCAGCGTGATTGGCTCGTCGTAATACGTCTGCTGCGCGGCGAACAGATGTTTACGCGCGCGGTCGGCGTTATTTTTCTTGAGAATTTGCATACGAGTCAAGCCTCCGTTGGCACGAGCGTGGGCGTTTCATTTTTCGTTTCTCCGGTCGTCGAGCGTTCCCCGCGCATGAGCGCCCAATATGCGCAAAGGCCGCCGAGCAAACTGAATATCCAGCCGCCGCTCCAGAGAAAATGCAGCGCCGGAACGAAAAGACCGACCAGCGTTACGATCCATCCCGCAAGCAGCGCGGCAACGGCGCGTACGTTCAGGCCCTTGGCGTACGAGTAGATGCCGCCGGGCGTATATAATTGTGCCAAATCTATGCGCTTCTTGCGCACCAACCAGTAATCGGCGATGGCAATGCCATCGAACGCGCCGAGCATCGCACCGTACGTACCGAGCCACGTGAAGATATACGCGCCGTAGGTTGCCAGCACGCGCCACGGTTCCATCGCCAGACTCAGCAGGCCCGTGAGAACCGCGCCGATGGCGAACGTGATGTACTTCGGCCACAAGTTTTCGAAAGCGCGCGCGGGTGCCATGACGTTCGCGCCGACGTTGATCGTAACGGACGAAAGTATGACGATGATGCCGCCGATCACAACGACGGGCGTCGGGAATTTGGTGATGAGGTCGACCGGATCCCACAGCGCTTTTCCGAACAGCAGCACGGTCGCGGACGTCACCGCGATGCCGATGAACGAAAACGCCGCCATGGTGAGCGGCATGGAAACCGCCTGTCCGATCATCTGTCCGCGCTGCGAGCGGGCGTAGCGCGTGTAGTCCGGGATGTTGAGCGCCATCGTCGCCCAGAACGCGATAACGCCGACCACCGACG
>JBKPMZ010000420.1:0-6897 GCA_046732415.1 Vulcanimicrobiota bacterium | reverse complement strand
GTTCACGAGCGACATGATTGAACAGCGCGACGCGGTGCACATACGGCCGAATCTTGCCATCGTGTTTCACGTCGACGGCTTCGGCTCGCGCGCCGGCAAGCTCAGCAAGTACAACCTGCTCAGCGCCGGCCGCCGCGGCGCGTTCATCGGTATAAAACTCTTTTATCAGCAGGACGTCGACATGTTTTCCGCCGCGGAAGTCATGCGGTTCAAGCCCCGGCCGGATTTGATAACGTATCAGTAGCTGCCTCGGTCGCGCGCCACATAAACCACCCGAGCGCCAGCGTCCACAGCGATTCCAGCAGCAACAACACGCGCAGCGCAATCTCCACGCTGTCGCGCGGTCAGAAATATTGCGACGCCGCCACGATGCACACCAGCACGCCGCCCACGAGCGCGATCGAGCCCATCCACACAGGAAACGTCCGGCTTTCGAGCATCGCCCAACCGCACAGAACGAATCCGGCGCCCCAGAAGATGCCGGCCCAAACGTAAAACAGGCCGACGTGAATGAGTTGAATCGGCATTGCCGCGGTCAGGTACTGCGCCTTCTGCGCGCCGAGCGGCGCATTCGCCCACGCATCGGCGAGCGTTTTTTCCGCGAATCCGTCGATGCCGATGGATACCGCGACGACCGCCGTGCCGACGCCGATCGTAAACAGCGCCAGGCGCCCGATCCCGGAGCCCCTATCCGCGCACGCGCAGGTGAGGCCGCCGAACCCGTACGCGAGCAGCAGCGCCGCGATGATAATAGCGAGATGAGTTCCGCGCCAATCGGCGCGCGAGGCGATGAGCGCGTGTGCCTCGCGCACGCCGATCGGCAAATCCGGATGGATAAAATTTGCTATGAGCGCAACGGTTGCGCCTGCCACGATGAAAATCGCGCAGACTTTCAAGAACCGTGCATTCGCCATAGCAAAACGTTCCGTCAGGCGCTTGGCGGTGCCTGCTCGTTCCAGGCGGTTCCGGTTACCGCTTCATGCATGAAGTGGCCGGTAACGCTGGCAACGCCCTCGTAAATGCCGCCGACCTTGCCTGTTCCGGTTTGCATGCGGAATTCTTGATCGTCGAACAGCGTCGAGACGTACAGTTTCGTCATTGGGTATTCCGGTATTGCAACGGTGAAATCCAGGAAATACGTATTGCCGCTATCGGGACTCGTCCACGTGCGCTCGCCCGGCGTCAGTTCGGTCGGCACGAAAATGCTCGTTCCGGCCTTCGTCAGGATCGTTGCATTTGCAATGGCGGTTTTCCCCGGCTCGAGCACCTGCTCGCCCGGAACGAAGTAATTCGAAATGCACACGCCGTTGCTAAGTTGCATGTCTTGCAGCGTCCACACCACCGCCTGCCCGTGATTTTGAAACAGGCCGTACTCGTGATCCATCCAGGTCACGCCAGTGACGGCAATCTGCTCGCCGTTAATCGTAATCGTTCCGCTGGCGTGCAGATTGGTGAGCGAATAGTAGTAGTTATTGTTTTTCAGATGCTCCGGCGTTGGGCCGGCTGACGGTGACGCGCCCGTGCCCCACACGATGAGCGGCGGCCCTTCTTGCGAGAGCACCAAATCGAATTCTACGGTGCCGAGGTTTGCTTCGTCGGTGAGCAGCGCTTCGACATGCATGTTCGTGAGCGTCTCCCACCAGGGCGCCGCCATCACAACGCGCGATCCCGGCGATTCGAGTTTCACAAACCAATCTTGCGTCGGATCCACTTGCGCCCAGTCGGTAAAGGGCGGCAGATACATCTTCGTCTGGCGAAAGTGCCGTTTGCCCGCAACGTCGGTGAGCATGACTTGCGTAAACCGCACGCCGGGCGGCTGACCCGTGAACGATGCGGCGTTGATTTCAAAGCCGAAGACCCGGCCATCTGCCGCGCGAAGCGTTCCGGTGTGCCACCACCACTCGGTGGGTGCACCGTTGTGCATGTACTGGTCTGCCGGAAGATCGATGGTAATTTGTGCTGCGTCGCGTACGTGCGGCGGCTGTTGCGCGTGCCGCGCAAACGAACGGGACAAATGCAAACGCTGCAGCGCGTTAGAGAGTGTGCTAGTCATAATGTTTCCCCCGCGAAACGGTGTGAGTATCGGCTCTCGTCGCGCAAAACGGCGACATTTTCCGCCGTTCGGTGTCGATTCGGCTCACCCCCGTTCGACGTGTTGGTAGAATGAACCCGAAAAGGAGAGGAACGGCACATGCGATTTGCAGTTTTAGTGAAGGCCAGCAAGGAGTCGGAAGCCGGCGTGCTGCCTACGGCCGAGCAATTCGGCGAAATGGGCAAGTTCAACGAAGACCTGGTCAAGGCGGGCGTGACGATCGAAGCCGCCGATGGTCTTCAGCCTACGTCAAAGGGTGCGCGCGTGAAATTCAACGGCGGCAAAGCAACCGTTACCGACGGTCCCTTCGCGGAAACGAAAGAACTGGTTGCCGGCTTTTGGATCGTCGACGCCAAGAGCAAAGAAGAGATCATCGAGCGCTTCATGCAAGCGCCGTTCGACAAGGATCAGGAGATCGAAATTCGGCCGATGTACGCAGCCGAAGATTTTGGCGACCTTGCGTAGATGAATGCCGCACCGGGAGCGACGCCGCTCTTGCGCTGAGCGGCCTTACGGGATATAGTATGCTACATGGAGCATACTACAGTTGGTGCTCGGATTCGAGCGTGTCGCCTGGCGAGGGGTGTGACCGCCTCGGCGCTTGCGGCCTGCGTCGGGATAACCGAAAATGCCATTCGGAAAATTGAAGCCGGCAATTCGAAAGAGCCCCGTTTTTCGACCGGCGTTCGCATTGCCGATGCCCTTGGCGTAGATCCGAAGGTGTTGATCGATTCGCGTATCGAAGCGCCGCCCACGAGTGTAGCGACCACGTTGCAACGGATTCGAGCGTGCAAAAATGCGTTGGAGCGTTTGGGGGTTGCTCACGCCTCAATTTTCGGCTCTGTAGCGCGCGGTGAAGCCACCACAGCCAGTGACGTGGACGTGATGCTCGAACCCATTGCCGGCAACCCGTTCACGCTGTTCGATCTTGCGGGCGCGCAACAAGTGCTAGAACGCGCCCTTGGTGTTCCAGTGGACGTTGTTACCGCGGCGTCGTTGCAAAAGTCGTCTGCCGGGCGCCACGCGCAAGAGGAAGCCGTGCGTGCCTTCTAGCCATTGGCGCGGTAATGATTTTAAGCAGCGGCTTCTTGACGCTCTGGATGCGATCGCATCGCTCCGCTCGTACATTGAGGGCATGCGCAAAGAACAGTACGTGGCCGATCGCAAGACCCAAAGCGCGGTCGAGCGAGAGCTACTCACTATTGCAGAAGCGTGCACCAAAATGCTCGAAATGGATGACAGTATCGAATCTCGGTTTTCCGCGGTCCCGTGGAGAAGTATACGGGGCATGGGTAACGTGCTTCGTCACCAATATGGGCGAGTGGACCCCGTTGTTATTTGGGATACAATCACCGGCCAAGATTTAGAGCATCTGTCGACTGCGCTCGCCGCATTGCAGTAACGAGGTCGCACAAGCGCTGTAGGTCAACCGTAGTTCCGAAATGAACGTCTGCCGTATGACGATGGTGCTCTTGGCGCCGCGGTGAAATAGCCCCAAGGTGAAGGCTATCGTGCTCGCCGCCTACGCGGCCGCGGCCGTCCTCCAAGTTGAGGCGCGCTGGGTCCATGCGATCGACACGAGCGATGCAAAGGCGCTCGCGCAGATCTTAGCGCCAAACTTCGTACACGTGAATTACCGCGGAGCGGTTCAACATCGCGACGCTGTGCTGGCGGCCGTCAAGGCGCCCAAGCCGTACGAGCAACACCTGAGCGGCGAGACGGTTCAGTTCGCAGGTAACGTCGCGATCGTGCACGGCATAAACAGCGTTTCGCAGGGCAGCCGCGTCGTGCTGCGGCTGAGGTTTACCGATGTGTTCGCGAATGAGAACGGCCGGTGGAAAGCGATATCGGCGCAAGAAACGGCAATCGCACCGTAAACTAGCGCAGTAATCCCGTAATGCGCTCCTTGACGCCGGGCCATTCCTCAGCGACGATGCAGTAGCGCGCGGAGTCGCGAGGGGTGTAGTCGACCGCCATTCGGTGCGAGCGCAGAATGCCTTCGAACCGCGCGCCGATGCGTTCCATCGCTGCGCGCGAACGTTCGTTGCGCACGTCGGTATGCAGGCAAATCCGAAGCGCGCCCCATTCCTCGAACGCGTGCGTGAGCATCAGTAATTTCGCTTCGGTGTTCGCGCCGCTGCGGATCGCGGAATGCGTGAGCCACGTGTAGCCGATCTCGCACGCGTCGAGCGCATGGTGCAGGCGCTCGTGGCCCGGCGGCCATGGCCAGCGTTCGAGATCGAAAAAGCGCGTCGAGCCGATGACGGTGCCGTCGGCGATGCGAATTGTTGCAAACGGCACGGCCGTGCCAGCTTCGCGCGCCGCCACGGCAGACGCGACGTACCCTTTGACCTCGCCGATACCGCGAGGAACGAAGCTCCAGCGGTAGAGTTCCGGATCGCCGCTCGATGCGCG
Organism: Vulcanimicrobiota bacterium; assembly: GCA_046732415.1. Taxonomy (GTDB): domain Bacteria; phylum Vulcanimicrobiota; class Vulcanimicrobiia; order Vulcanimicrobiales; family Vulcanimicrobiaceae; genus DATGJX01. The sequence goes on along the minus strand of JBKPMZ010000420.1, from coordinate 2,390 downwards.
CACCAGTCCGTCGACGTGCGCTTCGCTTAGCGGTTCGAGCCGCACGAAACGGCCGCTCAACGTGGGGCGCGGGTTGCGCATGTGCGTTTGCATGGCGCTTCGTTCATAGCACATAGAGACAATAGCGATGCGCGCTGTGACAGCAAAGTGACCTAAAAGTAGGTGCGTGCGCTGCCGCGAACTGCTCGCGTATGTTTGCACATCGCTCGCGTTTGCTCGCTCTGAGCGCCCTGGTCGCGCTTGTCGCCGTCACGCCCGCGTTCGCGCCGAGCGCCCCGGAAAACGCGCTGCTCGCGCCGAGCACGCTGCCGTTCCAGGCGCCGCCGTTCGACAAGATTACGGATAGCGATTATCTTCCGGCGCTGCAGGCCGGTATGGCGCAGCAGATCAAAGAAATCGACGCCATCGCCAATAATCCGGCGCCGCCCACGTTCGAAAACACGCTGGTCGCCATGGAGAAATCGGGGCGGCTGCTGCAGCGCGCGCGTGCGGCGTTCAGCGTGGTCGTGCAGACGAACAGCGACCCGGCGCTGCTGCAAGTGCGCAAGACGATTGCGCCGCAGATGGCCGCGCACGAAGACGCCATCTATCTGAACGAAAAACTCTTTGCGCGCGTGCAAGCGGTCTACAAGCAGGCGCCGCATCTGCATCTGGACCCCGAATCGCGTCAACTGGTGAAGGTCTACTATCGGCGCTTCGTGCATGCGGGTGCGAAGCTGAGCGCGGCCAACCGCGCGAAGCTGCGCGACATCAACCAGCAACTCGCGAAATTGCAGGCGACGTTCCAGCAGAAACTACTCGCCGGAACCGCCGCCGGAGCGCTGGACGCCGACGGCAAGCACATCGCGCTGCAGAACACGACGCAGCAGCCGGCCCTTGCGGAACTGGCGGACCGCGCCACGCGCGAGCAGTTGTTCGAGAATTCCTGGACGCGCACGGAAAAGGGCGATGCGAACGACACGCGCGACACCATCGCGGCCATGGCGAAGCTGCGCGCCGAAAAAGCGCAGTTGCTCGGCTATCCCAACTACGCCGCGTACGCGCTGACGCAGGAAATGGCGCAAACCCCGCAGGCCGTGCAGAAGTTTCTGTCTGGGCTCATCGCGCCGACGCGCAAGAAAGCGGCGCAAGAAGCGGCGGCAATTCAAGCCCAGATCGACAAAGACGGGCAGCACTTCACGCTGGAGCCGTGGGATTGGAACTACTACGCCGAACAAGTGCGTAAGGCGAAATACGATATCGACGAGAACGAAGTGCGCCCGTACTTCGAACTGAACGACGTGCTGCAGAACGGCTTGTTCTATGCCGCGAACCAACTGTACGGCATCACGTTCAAAGAGCGGCACGACATTCCGGTGTGGCAGCCCGACGTGCGCGTGTTCGAAGTCTACGACAAAGACGGCTCGCCCCTCGCGCTCATGTACTTCGACTTCTTCAAGCGCGACAACAAGGCGGGCGGCGCGTGGATGTCCACGCTGGTCGGGCAATCGAGGCTGCTCGGCACGAAACCCGTCGTGTATAACGTCGAGAATATTCCGAAGCCGCCGGCGGGCCAGCCGGTGCTGCTCACCGCCGATAACGTGGGCGGCATCTTTCACGAGTTCGGCCACGCGCTCAACGCGTTTTTCTCCGCGGAAAAGTATCCGTCGCTTTCCGGTACGGCCAGCGCGCGCGACTTCGTGGAATTTCCCTCACAATTTAACGAACACTGGGCGCTGTATCCCAAAGTGCTGCGGCATTACGCGTTCGACTACCGCACGCACAAGCCCATGCCGCAAGCGCTCATCGACAAAATCGAACGCGCTTCGAAATTCAACGAAGGCTACGCGATGGGCGAGAGTTTGGCCGCGGACGAACTGGATATGGCCTGGCACTTGCTGCCCGCAAGCGCGCAGAAGCAAAACGTCGACCGGTTCGAGACCGGCGCGCTGGCGCGATCGCACACGAATTTCAGCGATGTCCCGCCGCGCTACCGCTCGTCGTATTTCTCGCACATCTGGGCGAGCGGGTACGCCGCGGGCTATTACGCGTACATGTGGAGCGAGATGCTGGATGATGACACGTATCAATGGTTCATCGATCACGGCGGGCTCACGCGCGCGAACGGCCAGCGCTTTCGCGACCTGATTCTCTCGCGCGGCGATTCGGAGGACTACGGCGCGATGTTCCGGGCGTTCTACGGAAGCGGCCCCCAGGTCGGTCCCCTCCTGAAGTACCGGGGACTGAGCAACTAGCGCGGCTAAAGACGCGGTATGCGTCCCCGGATCCGAACGCAAGCGTACCTGGTCGGTGCGCTTCCACTAGCGTTCCTTCTTGCGTTGCTCGTGCTCGGTCTGGTGATGCAGAGCCGCATCCAAGCAGGCGCTTCGTTGTCTTCGCACACCCAGCAG
>JBKPMZ010000419.1:0-4057 GCA_046732415.1 Vulcanimicrobiota bacterium | reverse complement strand
GGTGCGCGCAAACCGGGCGCAACGCCGCCCGGGCACCGGCGCGGGGTTTTTTTTCTATTTTTTCCGGGCTTTTTGCCAATCGCCCCGGCGACGCAGGTCATCGGTCCACCCCGTGTAGAGCGAGCCGTCCCGACAGCGGAGGATATAGACGTAGGCCGCGGTTCCCATCGTTACGTGTGTACTTCGTCGTTCAAGGGTAGAATCAGCGCCGGTAAGGGACATGACGATGAAAGCCAACAGCATGCGGGTCCGGATACCGCCGAACGCGCGGTTCAGCCGCGGCGTGCGCCATCAGGTCCTGTCTTTTGCCGGCGATCACGCCATCAGCGATCAGGAACTCGAAGAGTTCATCTTTGCTGTTGGCGAGGCAGTCGCGAACGCGATCGAACATTCGCGGACCAGCGATGCGATCGAAGTGCATTGCCGGATCGAAGATGACAAGATCCTGGCAACGATCGTCGATAGCGGTGCCGGCTTTTTGTCCGAACCCGTCCCCAATGTCACCTTACCGGACGCCTTTACCGAACGAGGACGCGGTTTACCGATCATGCGGCGCTGCAGCGACATCTTTGCCGTGCATTCCGTGCCCGGGCGCGGCACTGCCGTCGTGCTGGGACGCTATTTGAGGCGGAAACAGCGCGACCACAACGATCAGGAAACCAGAGCGGCATCATGAAATGATGCGAGTATGAACACTCGCCGCCTTCTTGCCGCTTTCACGTTCGCCGCGCTTGCGTCGAGCGTCGCCGTCGTGCGCGCCGATACGCCGTACGCGGCGATCCCCGCACCTACGATCGATCCGCGCATTCAAGCGATGGTCAATGCCGTTTCAGCCGCGGATCTGCGTGAATTCGACACGCGCTTAGTCGGGTTCGGCACGCGCAACGACTTTTCGGACGATCTGAACTCGCCTACGCGCGGCGTTTTCGCGGCGCGCGATTGGATCCGTTCGCAATTCGAACAGATCGCCAAATCGAGCGGCGGGCGAATGACGGTACGGCTGGACACGTTCACGCATCCAAAAACCGAACGGACGCCGCGTGCGGTGATCGAATCGAGCGTGATCGCGACGCTCAAAGGCGACCAGCCGGGGCCGACGTACGTGATGTCGAGCCACTTCGATGATTGCAACGGCAAATGCACCGACGGCCGCGGCGTCGCACCGGGTGCCGACGACAACGGATCGGGCACGTCGGCGGTGATTGAAGCGGCGAAAGTAATGGCCGCTACGCGCTTTCGCGGCACGATTATCTTCGCGACGTTCGACGGCGAAGAACTGGGACTGTGGGGCTCCGAGCATTTAGCGGACGAACTCAAGGCGAGCGGCGTCGACGTCGTCGCGGACTTGAACAACGACATCGTCGGCGCGCCGAATAGCTCCGCCGATTCGAAGACGGTGCGCATCTTCAGTGAAGCGCTGCCGCTTGCCGCAAAAGACGCAACCGTCAATCTGCTCGGATCGGAAAACGATTCGCCCTCACGCGAGATCGCGCGCTTTGCGAAGGCAACTGCGGAACGCTATCTGCCGGGCGCCGAAGGCATGCTCGTCTACCGGGCGGACCGGTTCTTGCGCGGCGGCGACCAGGAGTCGTTTACGGCGGACGGTTTTCCGGCAATCCGCTTCGTGGAAATTCACGAAGACTTCCGGCATCAGCATCAGGACGTTCGCAAAGAAGACGGCGTCCAATACGGCGACCTGCCGCAATACGTGGACTTCGATTATTTAGCGCTCGTGACCAAGATGAACGTCGCGACCCTGGGCGCGCTCGCGCTTGGCCCCGATGAGCCCAAGCAAGTAGAACTTGTCACCGCGCATTTGACGAACGATTCCACGCTGCGCTGGAAAGCTGCGCCTGGAGACTCACAATACGAGGTCGTGTGGCGCGAAACGACTTCGCCCGTGTGGCAGTATTCCAAAAACGTCGGCAACGCGACGCAAGCGACCGTTCCGGTCAGCAAAGACAACTACATTCTGGGCGTGCGCGCAATGGATGCGAACGGTTTGTACAGTCCCGTCGTTTACCCCGTCCCCGTTCGTAAATAATAAGAGCGGGAAGCGGACCGGCCTCCCCGCGCGCCAACGCAATAGCGCCGGTCCCCTTCCCGCATTTTCGCTTTGCGCTCGAACCGCGATGGCCTCGCGTCCCGGCGTGGCCCCGCTTGCCCGCAGTCCATCCGTTACCATTTAGTCGCGTAGGATTCGATGACGCGGATGCTGCCGATAATATGGCGGTTAAACTCAGCGAGGTCCTCGGCGGGAATCCAATATTCCGAATGCGTGCGGTTTCCGGCTTGATGCCTGTCATAAGCGGCAAGGTAAGCTGCGTCGATTTCAAACGCCGTCACGTACCCCGCGCCGCTTTCCGAAACGTTCCACCGTTCCGCAATTTCGCGTGCGTATTCGACAGTGCACACCGGGTAGAAAATCGGCTGCTCCGGCAGTCGCGGCGGAAACGCGCGGAAGTCTGACTCGGCGATAAGTTTCAATTCAGCCGGGCCAACGGGGCGATATAACGTTACGACGTCACTCATAACGAAGCACCGTGCTGAGAGCGAAGGCCGCGCAGAATCTTGCCTTCGGTATTGAGGTAGTGGCTGGAAGCGTCAAAGCGCGGCGAGTCCGCGAATAGCAGATACAGGTACTTAAAGTTTTCGGAGAACGCATATGCGGGAAAGTAGTCGCCCTGCGTCATGGGGCGCGTTCGTACGTCGGTCAGCACCGTGTAACCGTTCGTCGTGCGGCAATGGTTCCGCAATGCATTGAAGTACTGATACGCCGTTGCGCGGTACTTTTCGTCGTGGGTCAGAAACCACAAGTCGAACGACGAGTTTGGATACTCGGGCCGCATCCAATACCGCGGCGAGATGATCGACAGATCCGGATAGAAGATCACCTCAGGAATCAGTTCGTATTTGTCGAGCGCGCGCGTCCATGAATCGTAGAAGGCCGCACCGATGGCGCGGTTGCCGCCCTTGGCCGCGAGTCCCGCGTAAAATGCCGCAAGTTCGCTCGTCGATGCATCTCCGGTCGGCAGGCCGGCCGTGTAATCGACGGTCTTGAACCAGAGATTGCCTTCGATGTGTGTCACCTTGTATTTGAGCAGCGCGCTCGTAAGCATCCGATACCAGTCACGGCATTGCGTGATGCCGAGCATCTGCCAGCCTCCCCACAGGTATTCGTAGAACGAATCGACCGGCTCGTCCGGTGCGACGTCGTCGGTGCCGATGAAGTCGCCCTTCTCCACGTCGAAGTTCGTACCGAGCAGATCCAGTCGCGAGCGCTTGGAGATCGCCGCTTCAAACGCTTTCATTGACGCGTTCAGGTATTTCGGATCGCCGGTAAGCCGCGAGAGATCGCCGAATTCCAGCACGTTCGAACCAATCTCGGCCAGATTCGTCTGCGGTTCGCTCACGGCACCGGTTCGCAAATTGGCGAAGCGGTACGGTGCGCCGCTGGGCGATTTCGTAAAGCACACGAGCAGCCTGTCCGCGAGATCGCGCGCGCCGTCAAGAAAGAATCGCTCGCCCGTAATATAGTAGCCGGTCAGCAAGCCCGCCACCATGCGGATCACCGCTTCGAACATCTGTATGCTGGCATCGACGTCGAAATGCAAGTTCGAGCGCAGCCACTTCACACAGCGGTCGAGTTCGTCGTCCAGCCCCATCACGTACAGCGTATCCATCGCTTCGATGATCGAAAGTCCGAACGAGTGGTCCGGGACGAAAAAGTTTTTCGGCTTGCCGCTTACCGGCAGCACTTCGTCCGCGCCCCAGGCGAACTGTTTATAGCCGTTCCAGGCGTGCAGAAACTCTTGGCGCACCTCGTCCGCGATTTGTGCGTTGGAAGGCCTCGGTACCTCGGCCGCGCCTCGATGCCTCGGCATGACAGGCGTGACAGCCGCAGCTGAGGCGCTGCTAAGTAAGAACGTCCAGCGATTCATCGATGGCGGCGATCGTTTCGTCGATGTCGGCGGTGGTGTGCGCAGTAGACACGAACATCACTTCGTTTTGCGAGGGCGGCAGCAGAATCTTGCGCTTGCGCATCTCGTGATAGTAT
>JBKPMZ010000418.1:0-3541 GCA_046732415.1 Vulcanimicrobiota bacterium | reverse complement strand
GTGCTCACGTGCCAAGCGAGATACGGTGTCTGCTCGATGTGCTACGGCCGCAATCTGGCGACCGGCAACAAAGTCGACATCGGCGAGGCGGTCGGCATCATCGCCGCGCAGTCCATCGGTGAACCCGGTACGCAGCTCACGCTTCGTACGTTCCACACCGGCGGCGTCGCGACCGAAGACATCATCACGGGTCTTCCGCGTGTCGAAGAAATCTTTGAAGCGCGCAAACCCAAAGGCCAAGCCACGATCACCGAGGTCGGCGGCGAAGTCAGCTTCGGCGAGGAGAAGAACCGCCGCGTCGTCATCATCACCGACGAGACGGGCGAACGCCACGAGTACGACATCCCGCACGGCACGCATCTTGCGGTGCACGAAGGCGACAAACTCGGCGCGGGCGATCAACTCAACGAAGGTTCGCTCAATCCGCACGACATTCTGCGCATCAAGGGCGAGACCGCGCTGCAGAACTACCTGGTTCAGGAAGTGCAGAAGGTCTATCGCTCGCAAGGCGTCGACATCAACGACAAGCACATTGAAGTCATCGTTCGTTCGATGATGCGCAAGGTGAAGCTCAAAGATGGCGGCGACACGATTCTGCTCCCCGGACAACTCGTGGAAGCGTCATACTTCAACGAGTGCAACGAGAAGCTGGGCGCCGATCAACAGAAGGCGGAAGCCGAACCGGTGCTGCTTGGCGTGACCAAAGCATCGCTCGCGACGGAGTCGTTCCTGTCCGCGGCGTCGTTCCAAGAAACGACGCGCGTACTCACCGACGCCGCCATCAAGGGCAAGCACGATCCGCTGCTCGGTTTGAAAGAGAATGTCATCATCGGCAAACTCATTCCGGCCGGCACGGGCATGTCGCGCTACCGCAACCTGAAGATCGAGCCCGAAGGGCAAGATCTCGACGACGACGGCCGTCCGCGCAATCACTTCGAGCAATCGCTCTACGAAGGCATGTCGGCGGACGATGCGGCGCTGGCGGAAGTCATGGGCGGCTCCGGCGACGGCATGCAGAAACTGGTGAGCGCGTACGATCGCACGCGCGAACCCGCGACGGTGCAGTACGAGGGCGAGTACGATGACAGCGTCAACGTGCACGCTCCGCCGAAAAAGACCCAGTACGACAAGACGGGCTACCGCGGCATCAACCCGGAAGACCTCTAGTCGCGCTGAGGATCGAAGCAAGGGCGGCGCAGCAATGCGCCGCCCTTTTTTTTGTATCCCCAACGCGCGAGAAGGAGACCGCTCGGCCGCTGCCAAGGATCGCGTATACTCGCATACTTTGGAGGCATCGTCTCTATGCGAATCTGCGCAGTTGCCTTGTCCGCACTTTTCATGTTGTCGGCGCTAACGCTCGTCGGCTCGCCGCGTGCAAACGCAAGTGGAACGTCGATGCACGTTTGCAATCACTCGGATGGAAAAATTGCCGTCGTCGCCGGGTACCTCTCGAGCGGACCCGACGACCACGACAATATCCTCACCGGCCCGTTCGTTTCGACAGGCTGGTGGACGCTCGGTCCCGGAGAATGCGCGAACGTCAGCAATCCGTTTTCCGCGCGCTACATGTATTACAGCGGCTTCGTTATCGGTGGCGGGCCGTTCTGGTCGCAAGGCGATTGGCATTTGTGCGCGCCGAACGTCTACGGACACTCCGACGCCTTCACGTTCGAAAGCCAAAACCAATCTGAAGATGCGTGCACTACTTCAACCGCGTTCGGAACCGGCGGCGCAAACATGTGGCTGCCGGCGCGCCAAGTAGATGTAGAGGTGAACGCGAACGTCGACTACGACGGCAGTTGACGCCGAAACGCAAAATAGACCGCGAGATCGTAACCCGCTTTGATACTTCCCGCTGCGAAGAACGGGATGCCCGCGGATGCGAGCTGCATTGCGACAGTTGAAAGCAGCGGCGAAATGGACGCCGCAATAGGGCGTACGGCCGATGTAATGCCCGCTGCGTAAACGCGCTCGTGCGGCGGAACGATAGCGACGACGAATGCCTGACGCGTGGGAACGTCCATTTGTGAGAGTGAATATCGCGCGAGCAGGAGCGCTGCCGCAACCGGAAGCGTCGGAGCCAGAGGGATAAGCGCGAGCAATATGTTGGACGGCAGATGCGTAAAGACCATCGTGTTCAGCAGACCGAATCGTTTGCTCAGCCACGCGGCCGCAAAGAGCGAAAGCGCGCTCAAAATATTGCCGGCTGCGAAAATCAAGCCGGTGGTTTGCGCCGGCGCATGAAAGCGCGCGACAAACCAGTACGCCATGAACCCTTGCACGATGAGTCCACCGGCGAACGCATCCACCGCGAAGAGCGCCGCCAGCCGCTCGCCGCTGCTAAAACGCCGTACGTCGCGTTTCACCGGCGGCGATTCGACAGCGATCGGAACACGTGCGAACGCATACAGTATCGCAGCGCACACGCCGCAAAACGCGTATAGCAGAAAAACTGCACCAAACGGTAATGCGCCGCCCGCAATCGCGCCCACCGCCAACGCGCCGGTTCCCACGGCGTTATAGAGCGCCATCCGATCGATGCCGCGATCGTGCGCCGCTAGCACGACTTGCTCTATCGGAAGAAATGGCCCGATTTCTTGCGCGGTCGCGTTGAGCAGCCCGAGAACTGCGGCCAATATAATGAAACCGAGCACTCCGGTTACCGTCAACAAGCCGCCCATCGCCATCGCCAGCGAGGCCGTCACGGCTACAACGGTGGCTCCGAACTTATGCGTGAGCCGATTGGTCAAAAACATTTGGGCCGCGCCTGCGATCAGCGCGGCGGTTAATATGGTGCCGATCAAGATCGGCGCCACATGCAGCGCCACGAGATGAACGGGTAACGCGATCGAGGCACTCCCGAAGGCGAACAGCCTCAGCGCCTTCGTAACATACAGAAGCCTATGGGCCGGCAGCTGTGCGGCGAAGCTCATAGATTTCAAGAACCGGTTTTCCATCCGCGTTCGCAATAGGAAAATACGTGTATCCAGTCGCCGGATCGACGGCGACGCTATGCGCATTCGGCGCGAAGTACCCCATGCCGAGCTTCGAGAGCGCGCCGTTCGAGCGAACCTCGAAGACGGCAACCACGCCGCTCTCCGCCGCAACGTACAATCGATGGCGATTGTGATCGTATGCCAGAACGTCCGGTGCCTCGCCAACGCTGTCTTTTGCGGTTATTTTGTGCGTGCGTAAATCGAACGTGAGCAGCGTCGCGTTTTCATCGCATGCAACATATGCAACGCGAGCGCGCGCGTTCAACAGCAAGCCGTGATTGTTCTTGCAATACGTCAGCGGATACCGGCCGATGATACGGTCGCGCCGCGGATCGATGGCGACGAGTTGCTGCGCGGTTTGGACGTTTACGTAAACGCGGTTCGCCGCTTCGTCAAACTGGCTGTTTCCGGCTTCCCCGCCCAGCGGAATTGTCGCGACGCGGCGGTTCGTGCGTGCGTCGATGACGGTTTCCGTGCCGCCGGTTTCGTCGGAAACGTACAGTTTTCGCTCGGGAGCCGCGTACGCAATGCCATCGGGGTAATCG
>JBKPMZ010000417.1:0-5421 GCA_046732415.1 Vulcanimicrobiota bacterium | reverse complement strand
GGACAGTTCGTCGAACTGATGCTCTGCGACTTGGTGAGCGCAACGAAACTCGAGTAGAGTTCGTCGTGCGTGTCGTCCGACTTGGTGTTGTCGCCGACGCTGACCGCGTGTACGAGCGAGTCGAAGCGCGTGAAGTACGCGGTTCCCGACGGAGCGGTGTAGCCGACGTAGTACGTGAGCGACGAGCCCGACGTTACGGCGACGTTCGAGGCGGTGGAACTGCTGCTCCCCGACGTCGCGCCGCCGAGCGCGGAACTGCATCCGCTGTTCGAGTACACGCCCACCGTCCACGTGGCCAATTGCGTGCCGCCGGCGCTGAACGAAGCAGTGTAGCTTTGCCCGCCGGTCGTGGGAATGGAGAACGCGGTCGGCGCGTATGCGGTGATGTTGTAGCTGTCGTCTTTATTGCCGGTGTTCTTGACGGTCGCCGCAACGCAGATCGCCGCCGAGCTTCCGGTCGTCGCCGAGGTTACCGGCGTGCCGGCGGTCGTGCCGGTGTTCGTGATCGAATCGCTGCTGATACCGAACGATGCGGCGGTGAAGTCATCGCTGGAACTGCTCGCGGCGGATCCGTCATACGAGCCGGACGAACCCGATTGTCCCGAAGGACCGTTTTGCAGGTTGTAAAACGCGAGCGCTTTATTGCTGGTTTGATTCGACGCGCCGCCGGTCGAGGTATTCGTGGTGTTGTTGATGCCTTGTCCCGCCGTCGTCAGCGGCGTGGACGAGGAACTATCGGCGGTCGACGCGGCGATGCCGGGTCCGAGGATGTGCTCCGTCGGCTGATTGTCGCCGATGACGCCGTTGGCAAGGTTCGTCACCGCGCCGGTATTGCCGGAACCCGATCCCGCCGGTTGCACGACGACGAACGAGAACTGCACGGCCGCCGCACTTGCGACGTTCACGTTGCCGGGATTCGTCGCGTGCCCCGTGTCCGCGCACAATTCGAATCCGCTCGTGCTGCTGCATGAACCGCCGTGGATGAAGATACCGACGTAAGTAACGGTCCCGTCCGTCGGCAGATTGCCGGTGGCTTTCGTCCAGCCCGTCGTACCGTTTGCGGACGTGGTATAGTACGTGTCCGCCGCGGCGCTCGATGCAAAGCCGTAGGTGGCGTTCGTCGTAACGGTCACCGTGCCGCTATTGCTGAGTGCGAGCGGCGAGCCGCCGAACTGCGGCACTTTGTCGGTGATGAGTACGCCGCCGGATGCCGCCCCGAGCAGCGTCTTGACCGACTGCAGGTCTTTGGCCGAAAACGCACCGCCATCGTGAGCGGAGATCGTGTACGTGATGTCGCCGGTGCTGCCGTTTTGCGAACTGCTCTTGTAGAGATCGAGTCGCGCATCGGCTTGAACCGTGTTGGATTCCGTCGCCGACTGGTTCCCGGACGTTTCGCTGGGCGCGCTGCCCGCGGCGGCATACGTGACGTTTGCCGTAATCGACGAGGTGACCGTGTTCGACGATCCCGTCGCCGCATTGCTCGCCATCGTGTAATAGACGCTGATGACCACGGTCGAGCCGCTGGCAGTCAACGAATTGGTGTTTTTCAGCCAGTAGTTCAGCGAGTTGTTGTTGCTGCTCGAATTGTAACTGGTGAAGTAGTACGTCGTCGCGCCGACCGTGGCAGCGTATTCGCAGGCTGCCGACTGCGAACCGACGGGCGTGGTACAGGTCGTCGCACCGTTACCGAGCGTGGCGGACGCGGCGTCGGTTCCGCCGAGCGTTGCATCACCGGTCAGTTGGAAGTAGCCGCTCGCGTTACCGGTGTTGGTGAGCGTGAACGTGTCGGTGACGACCTGGGCCGGCGCGTAATTGGTTCCGGTGCCGGCCGTGTTCGTTACGCTCGGCGCGTTTTGCACGACCGTCGTGACGACGTTGGACGTGGTCGTGTAGGAATTACCGTTCGCGTCCTTATACGTTGCGGACGCGCTGTTGGTGATTTGCGTACCGGGGGCATCCGATGCGGCCGAAACCGTCAGCGGACGCTGCGCGCCGGTCAGCGAGGCGAGAAACGCGAACGCGAGCGTCCATGCGATAAGGCGCTTCATTTCACCACCACTTCATAGGTGTAGTGGAACGTCGCTTTGGGCGCGAGCGCGTTTTTCGCGGTGAACCGTACCGAAACGTACGTGCTCGCAGGCGCGGGCTTGCGCTCGTTTCCGTGCACGGTTTTGACGACTTGCGTGGGATGCGCCGACCACGTCTTGCCGTCTATCGAGTATTCGATGGAAACGGGCTGCGCTGCACGCGCGCTGCCGGAAACATATTGCATGTGCGCGGGAACCGGTCCGACGCTGCTAAAGCCCAGCGCGGCCTGGTCGCCGTTGTTGGTCGCGTCGATGGAATACTGCACGACGTCGCCGGGGTGGAGCGTGAGGCCCTGCACCGGTTTGAGCGTGACTTTTCCGTCTACGTGCTGAACCAGCGCCCCGCTAAAATGTAGATTCACGGCCGGACGCGCAAGCGCGATTCCGCTGAGCAATAGGAAAACCGCGCTGCTGCTAAACAGCGCACGTACGATGTTCATTCAATTCTCCCCTAAGCGCAAATCGCGGCACGTATAAATGCCGGATTTGTCCCCTCGTTGTTATCACGCTTACAGCTGTTCTGTCTAGCGCTGAAGCATACGCTTGACACAAAAAACATAAGCAGGGTCACAAAATGCAAAAAAACGGCAGGGTTTTGCTGCCGCTTTTGGTGCTTTGTACCTACTGTAGGCTTACTTCACCAGCGGCAACACGTTGCTCGGCGTAAGCGGATAAAACGTCATCACCACGACGAGCGCGACGCAAATTGCCACTGTCACATAGGCTAGCGGCAAGGGCGCCGAACCGGAATCCTGCGGTTTCACATGCCGGTCGTACATCAGGCGAATCACTTTGAAATACGCGAACAGCGAAATCGCCGTGCCCGCAATCAGCAGCGCGGCCAGCCACGGGAAACCTGACGTCACGTTCGTTGAGAGAATGAGGATTTTGCCCAGGAATCCGGCAGTCGGCGGAAAACCCGCGAGCGCCAACAGGAAGAACGTCATGGCCGCCGCGAGCGCCGGACGGCGTACGCCCAGGCCCTGGAACGATTCGATGCGCGACCCTTCGTCTGCCGTCGACGGACTGAGCAGAGCGACGACCGCGAACGCGCCCAAATTCATGAACATATACGCGACCAAGTAGTAGATCGCGTAGCGCACGCCGAGCGCCGTAGTACCCGCCAGGGCCGCAACGATGTAGCCGATCTGCGCGATGCCCGAATACGCCAGCAGTCGTTTCATATCGGTCTGCGCGAGCATACCGAGGTTTCCGGCGACCATCGAGATGCCGGCGATGATAAAGAACGGCACGAGCAGCGCGTGCGACGACGATGCCGGAATGGCGTACGCAAACCGCGCGAATACCGCCAGGGCACCGGCTTTGGTAACGACGCTCATGAACGCGGTCACGGGAAGCGGAGCGCCTTCGTAGACGTCGGGCGACCATACGTGAAACGGCACCAAACTGAGTTTGAAGCCCAGGCCGATCAGGAACAAACCGCCGCCAAGCCAGTACAGCGGACTTGCCGCCGCCGCGGGATCCGCCAGCGATGCGATCGTCACGCTTCCGGACGCGCCGAACAGCATCGCCATGCCGAACAGCAAGAAGCCCGAAGCGGTCGACGAGAGGATGAGGTACTTCAATCCCGATTCGCGCGACGTCGGCCGGTCCGACAGCGCGCACAGGCAGTAGAGCGCGAGCGAAAGCAGTTCCAAGCCGAGGAAGACGGTCATCAGATTCGCTGCGCCGGCCATCAGCATTGCGCCGCTCGTTGCCCACAGCACGAGCGCCACCACGCCGCCCATGCGTTCGGGACGGTAATTCGCGTGGAACAGCACCAGCGTGAAGATGGCAGAGATGACGATCACCTCTTGCAACACGACCGCGAAGCCGCCTTGGATAAAGCCGCCGTCGAATGCGTTGTGCGCCTGCTCGTACGTCAAGCCCGCGTATATAGCCGCGCCGGCGAGACCGGCGATACCGAGCACGATGGACACCCAACCGTTCGCTTTGCGCATCACCAAATCGGCGAGCAAAATCACGACGGCCGTACCGCCCACGATGAAGAGCGGCAGCACGGCGCTCCAATCGGCCCAGGTGTAGGGATTCTGGATCATTCTAATGGGGCCCCCAATACGGAATGGCGCGTGAATGAACTGCTGACTTGAGCGCTCCCCGTGGGCGCCGCAGCAGTACCTGCCGTGCTAAGAACGGCGTGCGGGTAGACGCCGAGAATCACGAGTGCCGCAAGCAGCGGTGCGACGGCCAATCCTTCGATCCATGTGAGATCGCGGCGTTCAGGGATGTCTTCGCGCAGCGGTCCGTTGATGATGTCTTGCAGCAAGCGCAGCATGTACGCCGACGCAAGTACGATCGGAACGAGCGCAATGAGCGCCGGCCAGAAGTAGCCGTTTTTGAAGACGCCCGTCAGGATGACGATCTCACCGACGAATCCCGCCAGACCCGGCAAACCGAGCGCCGCGAGCGCGGCAATCGTAAACGCGCCGGCGAGTTTGGGATTGATTTTGCCTAGGCCGCCGAGCCGCACGAGTGAACGCGTTTCTTCGCGCTCTTCGATGTAGCCTAATATCAGGAACAGCGCAGCGCTGAACAGTGAGTGCGCCACGATGTAAATGAACGCACCTTGAATCGCGATGGGATTCTGGCTGAAGATCGCCAGGACGATGAGCCCCAAGTGCGAGAGCGACGAGTACGCAACGATGCGCTTTGCGTCGGTCTGCACGAGCGCGATGAACGCGCCGTACAGCAGCGACACCAAGCTGGCGATGATGAAGATCCACTTCCACGCGCCCATCGCGTCGGCAAAGAACGGCAGCCCGATAATCAGAAAGCCGAAGAGCCCCGCTTTGGATTGCAAGGAACTCACCAGCGAAACCATTACCGGCGGCGTGTCGCTGTACGTCGCGGGCATCCAGGTGTGCAGCGGAAACAGCGGCGTCTTGACCGCGAATGCAATTGCAAAGCCCGCGAAGATCCACGGCGCCCACTGGCCCACGAGTTGATGCGTGGTGCCGATTACGTCAGTCGATCCGTACAGCACGCCAAATGCCGCGGTTGAGAGCAGCAGAAGCAAACCGCCCGAAAAATTATAGATGAGATAGCGCCAAGCCGTATCGCGATGCTCGCCCCAACCGACGAGGGCGAAGAACGGCGGAATGAGCATGAGGTCCCAGAACAGCGCAAACGCCAGAATGTCGCGCGCCATGAAAACACCCATCATCGTGCCTTCGAGCATGAGCAGCAGCGCAACCATCGTACGCGTTTGCGCCATGTTCGTCGCGAGAATCGCGCAGAACGTGCAGAGCGCGAGCAGCAGCACCATCCAGAACGCGAGACCGCCCCACGACCAGTGCAGCGAAGCGGTGAACGG
>JBKPMZ010000416.1:0-4152 GCA_046732415.1 Vulcanimicrobiota bacterium | reverse complement strand
CTCCTGCACATTGTTGAATCGTAATGGCACGCCCATAAGTTGATGGTCTGTCATATACTGGTCAACAACATCTTCGTCCGTCAGTAAGACGACCGCACTACGCATCCTGCGATTGCACATGTAGTTTTGGTAAATGAATTCGTTTCCCTCATCGCTCAACAATGCGAAACAAGGGAACATTTCCGCCTCGTCCGCCATCATTATCCTCCACCTATCCCGGTGATGGCAATTTAGCGGCAGATGGCAATGCGTCAACTGCACCCGAAGCGCATCAACCAACGGGAGCGGCGTCAGGAAATCCGCACCCGCGACCTGCGAGTTTCGCCGCCGATGGCCACATCTCAGAGCTGATTCCGCAAGTCGCCGGCGGCCCATGCGATGCGGGGCAAGGCGCGCGATGAGTCAGGGCCGATTACAAACAATCGCCACAAATCTTGTTCGGCGTAGCCAAATTCGACCGGCAATCGACTGTAGGAAGTCGCCAAGCGAACGATCGTGATGCTCGAGTTGCTGCATCCCGATTACGGTTTTGTCGATGCGATCGCAAACCGCGCGTGTTATCTCCTGATTCATAGATGCATCACAGAAAGTTGCCCACGATCAGCCCAGAAGAGAATCGCTGCCAAGAATCGGGCCGCCAGATCGACCAGCGTTATAGCAGAATAGCCCTAAGAAGTTGCCGGTTGCGCATTGGTGGCCTCGCGGCTCCTGGCCGAGTCAATCAAAACCCGCACCGATTCTTGGAGCTGCTGCTCGGATTTGGCATTCCAATGGCAGCAAAATCTCTCTATCCTCTGCGCCAGTCCGTGAAGCCGGCGGCTCTCCTCGCCGCCTAGGCCCAAGGCGCCCTTACCGGCCTTGGGCCTCTTATTTGCGCCCCAAGCTGCTAGGCTGCAATGCGGCCAGCAGAATAAGGTTCCGATGGCGAGGCTCCTAGTGCCGCTTCAAGTCTTAATTTTGGGGTAAAGCCGCTTTAGTTTCTCGCGGGCGTTTTCGATGCGGAATTGCCAATCCACGCCCCGTTGTGCTGCGTTGGTTCGCTCAGACCAGGCTGTGATTTCTCTTTGCAACTCGGCTAAGTCGCCGATCCGGCGGTCGCTCAGACACTGGCTGGTCAGGCAACTCAACTCGCATTCGGCAACATTGAGCCAACTGCCGTGTTTGGGCGTGTAACAGAAGGCGAGGCGTCGGAGATACGCTCGCGCCTGCTCCGGCGCAAAAGCCTCGTAGAACGCTCCTTTGGTGTGCGTGTTCAAATTGTCGCAGACGAGCGTGATTCGTTCGCAGGCGGCATAGCGCGTATCCAACAGGCGGGCAACCTCGTTGGCCCAATCCGTTTTGGTCCGCCGTTGACGGGCAGTCGCTTGTCGGAATCCCGACAAGGGTTCGGCAAACATCAAGATGCTCGCCGTGCCGTTGCGTTCGTACTCGTAGTCAACGCGTTTGCCGTGTTCCTTCGTCGCTGCAATCGACGCTCGAGTCTCCTTAAGCAACTGGACGGGTTGTTCGTCCATGCACAACACGGGATGTTTCGCATCGTGGGGCTTGGCGTAGGTTTCGAGCACCTCTTCCATGCAAGCCACGAACTCGGCGTCTTGCTCGGGCGGAATCACCCAGTACTCGATCTTCCGCTTCGTCATGCCGTTTTTTTAATGTCTTGCGGACTGTCTCATGACTGATCGAATCGACGATTTCCAAAACCATCAGTTGATCGGCAAGCAAGTGCAGCGTCCAGCGCCCGTAGCCTGCGGGCGGCTTCCCCAATCGCAGGGCGATCAATTTCGCTTCTGCCTCGCCATCGAGCTTGGGCGGCGTGGGCGGTTCGGGTCGCTTCTTGCCCTCCAATGCCAGCTCAAAACCTTCTGTCACCAACCGTTTGCGGAGATTCTCGACCGTCTGCACACGGCAGTTGAAAGCCTCGGCAATCCGGCTGTCAGTCCATCCCGGCCCATCAGCATCCGCTTTCAGCAGTATTTGAGCCCGACGAACTTTCTGCGACGATCCCTTGAGATGCTTGATGACTTCCTGACAAATGCCACGTTCTTCTTCCGAGAGACGCACGACGAACTTCTTGTTCATGGGAAACCTCCGTGTTCTCGGAAGTTTCCCACCGTGCTATAAAACCAGCAATCCCAATTCCTAGAATTGAAGGGGCACTAGGTTTACGCTTCCCAAAGTGACTTGGCGCATCTCAAAAGATCATAGCCGCGTAACTTCGTTGTGTTTCTAACAGATCGGGATGATCGGGATCGAGCACCTCCGCGCGCAGAGCGAGCGCTTCGCCCAGCAGTTGGGTGGCACGCGAGAGGTTACCATCACGAGCGCTGATAATTCCCAAGACATGCAGCGCAAGGGCAAGCTCCAAGGGATTGGGCGGCTCAGCGCCACGGAATGTGGCCAGCGCATCTTCAGCATGCTGGTTTGCTTCCTTGCGCCGTCCCAGTTCGTGAAACACTTCCGCTAGACGGATGGCGCATGCGGCGACCGCGCGATGCTTGGTTCCGTAAATTCGCTGCTGTAAGGCCAGCGACTCTTCCAGTAGGCATACGGCCGAATCCAAGTCGCGCCGTGCTTTGCAGACTTGTGCCTGGCAAACCAGTGCTGCCGCCAGGAAAATATGGGATTGGGTCGCCGCAAAAACCTCTCGACTTTGCGAGGCCCAGGAATCGGCTTCTTCCAGCCGTCCCTGTTTGCAGCATGTTTTGGCGAGTGACAGCCAGAAAATCGCCGAGGAAGATTTATCTGGCGGACAAACCGCGAGACCCGACCTTGAAAACTCTTTGGCTCGGTCGTAGTGGCCCTTTTCACGGTATGCCTCAGCGGCCCAGAAGAAGTGGTAAAATAGTTCTTCGCTGCCTGCCGCGGCTCGGCGCTCCACGATCGCGCCCGCTTCCTCAATCAAGCCGCCCGCTTCCCGCAATCGGCCCTGCAGGACCAAGATCCAGGCCAAATGCTCGCGGGCATGGGCCGCTCTTACGCTCTCACGGCCCGCATGCTCTTCGACGATCGCAGCACACCTGCGGAGGTGGCCTTCGGCCGCGCAATACCTGCCCAGCCGCCTCTCATTGACACCGAGAGCCGACAAAACTAATTCGAAGGCCGGTGCATCGTGTTCGAGGTTTCGTTCGAGGATCGCCAACGCCTGAAACAGGCAGCGCTGCGCCTCGGCGAAATCGTGCGATTCGCCCAAGGCATTCGCCTCATGCAAGAACCGTATCGCCGTCTCGGTCGCGCTCGAGTCAAGCATAGGTGGCAACCCGGCGGCCCGCGCGAATAGGCTTTGGGCGTCCTCCGGTCGGCATTGCCGTAGGCGAATATTGGCCAGCGCGTTCAACGTCGTGCGAAGATGAGGGTGAAAATCGCCTAAATACGCTTCCTGGACTTTCAGTGAATCGACGAGTTTACGCTCGGCATTGTCCAGTGCCCCTTGTTCAGTCAAGACCTCGGCCAGATTGCCTTCAATGGGCTTGGGCAATTCCTCGATTCGGTAGACCATGCGGAAACAATTCTCGGCTTCGCGCAATCGCCATTCGGCGGCTGCGCGTTCCGCACGCCGCGTTCGCTTTACCGTCCACCAGACCCACAACAGAAACAGCAAACCAGCCGATGCTAGAAGGACGTCGACCACAGCCTCAATCGAATCGTCCTCAGATCGCGCGAGGACGGCGCCAATGATCAAGGCGGCCGCCATCCATCCCGCGATCGTATACTGCGTCGCGTCGGGCGGTTCCGGATGGAAAGCTGGCCTAGAACCGTCGAGATGCATGAACAAATTCCTGCGGTTGAAGCGGCCGTGCAGGAATTCTAGCCAGTTGCTTCAATCTGCGACGCCGTCTTGCAGTGTCTTGCTCCCTTGTCACCGCATGACGTCAGGCTACCGCCTTTTTGGTCTCGGAGAAAGGTAATTCAGAGGCTGGCAATCAAGGCGAGCTGGCGTCTACTTCGACTCCCCCAGGCGGCACCGCCCCGCGGGGGATAAAGCGCACGGGGCTGCTGGACCCGCGTAGAAAATGGGCTCTTCCGTTCTTAGGTGTAATACGCGGT
Source organism: Vulcanimicrobiota bacterium (assembly GCA_046732415.1). Lineage (GTDB taxonomy): Bacteria > Vulcanimicrobiota > Vulcanimicrobiia > Vulcanimicrobiales > Vulcanimicrobiaceae > DATGJX01. The sequence goes on along the minus strand of JBKPMZ010000416.1, from coordinate 108 downwards.
GAATTTGGCCTGGATGCCGCGGGCGAGGTCGTGCAATTCGGAGACGGCGCGATGCGCGACGCCGCCGAGGCGGTTCACCTCGAGTACTAATCGCCGCCATAGGCTTTC
>JBKPMZ010000415.1:0-5378 GCA_046732415.1 Vulcanimicrobiota bacterium | reverse complement strand
CCGCATGCTTATAGATGAGATGCGTCTTGCGCTCGTATTCGATCAGAATGGTAAACGGATCGAAGCCTTTGACGATGCCTCGCAATTGAAAGCCGTTGACCAGGTACACGGTCACGGGGACGCCTTGCCGCTTGATTTCGGCCAGATAGGTGTCTTGCAGGCTGCCCGGCATAAAAGCGGGCTTCAAACCCACCGCAGCTTTTCCCTTGCCAGACGCTCCACGTCCGTGGCGCGTGCGGCGTGCATCTGCGGCTCGCTTCGAAACCACGTTGCCTGCCGCCGGGCATAGCGCCGCGTTGCGCGCGCGAGCAACGTGCGCAGTTCGGCATACGTGGACCATCCGCGCACATACGCGAGCGCTTGCGGATAGCCCACCGCGCTTGCCGCAATCGCGCCGGGACCGATACGCTCGGCTTCTTCCACCAATCCGCCGGAAAGCATTGCGTCGGTGCGCCGCTCGATGCGCTCGTCGAGTTGCACGAAATCCATCTGCAAAAACACTTTGAGAAACGAAATGCCTTCGCTCGCGAGCGACTGCAGCGGCTCGGAGCGCAGCGCCGCGCTTGGCGGCGCGAGCGCAACTTCGAGCGCGCGCAGCACGCGGTATTCGTCACAGGCGTGCAGCATTGCCGCGCGCCGCGGATCCCGCAGCGTGAGCCAGTGGTAGAGAAATTGCGCGTCGTGCAATTTCGCTTCGTGCGCCAGCCGCCGCCGGAGCTCTTCATCGTACTGCGGCGCCAAATCGACAGCGCCCGTTAATGCGCGGATGTAAAAACCCGTCCCACCGGCCACGATCGCACGTTTTCCGCGCGCGTGAATCTCTTTGATAGCCGCCGTCGCGTCGGCGGAAAAGCGCGCGGCGGAATACCGTTCGTGGGGATCGAGAAACCCGACGAGATGATGCCGGACGGCTTGTTGCTGCTCCGGTGTCGGCGCCGCCGTTCCGACGGGCATGCCGCGATAAATCTGTCGTGAATCGGCTCCGACGATCTCCGCGTCGAAGCGCTTTGCAAGCGCTATCGCCAGATCCGTTTTGCCGGAGGCCGTCGCCCCCGCGAGGATCAGGACTCCGCTTGGCACCGTACCGGAAAGTTCACCGAGCGCGCAATAAAGCAGAGTTCGTGCGCGCGGTGGTGCAGCGCTTCGATTTGCTCGCGCGCGGGCGTTTGCGCGTACTCACAGCGCGGATGCAGCACCACTTCGCGAAACTGGCCGGAACCGTCGGCATTCATATCGACCGTTCCCTCGGCGTTATCCGCGTAAGCCGTCACCGCGATGCCCGAATCGGCGCACAAATGCAAGAACCACAGCATGTGGCACGCGGACAGCGAAGCGATGAGCAACTCTTCGGGATTGTAGCGGTCCTTATCGCCGCGGAACACCGGCGTCGACGATCCCGGAATCGGAAGGCTCTTGCCGTCGGCCGTAATTTCGTGCTGGCGGCCATAGGCGCGGTACGTGCTCGTACCGCTGCCGCGGTTTCCGGTCCAGTTCAGCGTGGTGGTAAAGCGGTGTGCGTCGTGCCTCATCTCACAGTCTCTTGAAGAGTCTTTGAATCGCTTCGCTATCCATGCGGACGATCGTGGGACGCCCATGCGGGCAATGCATCGGATTCTCGCAAAGTTGCAGGCGTTCGACCAGCGTTGCCATCTCCGACAGATCGAGCTGCTCGCCCGCACGTGTCACGGAATGACATGCCAGCGACGCCCAAACGCGTTCGCGAACGTCCCTTTGTTTCGGCTCCTCGGTCAAATCGCTCAGGAATCCTGCCACGTCGAACGGGCGCGAGCGGTAGCCGGCGGGCGTGGCGACGATGCGATACGTACGCTCGCCGAATTGTTCGATCTCGAGCCCGCCTTCACGCAGAATGTCGAGTGCCCGGTCGAGCGCGCTGCTCTCCGCCGGGCCGAGTTCGAACGTGAGCGGAACGAGCAGCGCTTCCCCTGGCGCGTGCTGCTGCGCCGCGGCGACGATTCGTTCATACGCGATACGTTCGTGCGCCGCATGTTGATCGACCAGCACGAGCGCGCGCCCGTCCGTCGCCAGAATGAACGTGCTGTCGAGTTGCGCGAGCACGCGCAGTCCGCTCTTTCCATTCGCTGCCGGTTCTTCCGGCGTACCGGCATGTTCGAACAGCGTCTGCAGCCGCGGCAGCGCGGCGTCCATTGCCTGCGGTGCGGGTGACACGGTGACCGCATCGCGAAAGCGCGCCGTCGCATGATCGCGCAGCGTCGTCGCGATGGCGCGTTTCACTTCGTCGAAAACCTGATGGCCGTAGCGCAAGCGCACGTCGCTCTTCGTCGGATGAACGTTCGGATCGACGTGCTCGGGCGGAAGCGTGAGAAACAGCACGCCGTACGGCTGCCGCCCGATCATCGCAAAGGTCGAATATCCGGCCGTCCACGCGCCGGCGAGCAGCGTGCTGCGCAGCAAACGTCCGTTCACGAACAGCAATTGCATGCGCCGGTCGGCGCGATCGTTCCCCGGCGTGCTGATAAAACCGCGCAACGTGCCTTGCAGACCGCGAGCGGACTGGTCGGACAGCGGCATGAGCGTCTCCGCGGCTTTTCCGAACACCATCGCCAAACGCGTCTGTAGGTCGGTCGCGGCGGGCATCGTCCAAACGTCTTTGCCGTCATGATGCAGCGAGAACGTGACACCTGGATACGCGAGCGCGAATGTGGAGAGCCAGCCCGAAATGCGGTTGAACTCCGCAGCCGGTGAACGCAGGTATTCGCGGCGCACCGGAACGTTCGCGAAGAGATCGCGGGCGCGTACCGTGGTACCCGGCGGCGACGGCGCCGGCTCCACGGTGGAAGCCTGTTCCGCGTGCGCGCTGACACGCGCGCCGATTTGCGCATGCGCTTGCCGCGAGAGAATCTCGAGTTGTGAGACGGCGGCGATGCTCGCCAACCCTTCGCCGCGAAAACCCAGCGAGTCAATCGACTCCAAATCGCTCGCAAGCGCCAGTTTGCTGGTCGCGTGGCGGCGCACCGCGAGCGGCAAGTCCTCCGACGCAATGCCGGTACCGTCGTCGACGACCTCAACCAGTGAAATGCCGCCATCTTGCAGCGCCACGGAGATCCGCGTGGCGCCCGCGTCGACCGCATTTTCAACGAGTTCTTTGACGACCGAAAGCGGCCGTTCGATCACCTCGCCCGCGGCGATCTGCCCGATGGTTTGCGGATCGAGCAAATGAATCGTGCTAGTCAAAATGATGCTGCTTGACGCTGTCCTGCACGGCGACCCTCAGCCGGTCGAGCAGATCGATGTCGGTGTCAGCCGCCGGGTCGCTTACGACCGCGGCGAAGACGACGTTCTGCAAGTTGCCGGCATACGCGTCGCCGACGGAAATTTCGCCGGAGAAAATCGCCTCCACGAACCCGTCGATATCCGGCGCGTCGTTCGAGGCCGACATCACATTGTCGTAGCGTTCTTCTGCTCCGCCGGTCCACGCGTACGCAAACGTATCGCACAAGTTGCTCGCTTCTTCCGCGCGTTCGCCCCAAAACACGAAGGAGCGCACGCCGCCGGTGGAATCGAACGCCGTCCAATCCTGCAGCGCTCCATACAATTCGTTGAGCAGCCAGCCGAGTTCGTCGCTCTTCCAACCGTCCTTCAGTACCACCGCGCCAATCGAAAAGCCGACAGGCGTGGCGGCGTCGTCCGGATCGGGTTCGTCTTTGAGAAATACTTCGCGGCCCGCCGCGCTGCCGACGTGACGATAACTCATTGCGCCTGCAAGAACGAGAGCTGTGCGGGCGGCGCGACTTTCGGCAGCCTGCGCTTGAGCGGTACCTGTTCTTCGACGTCCGCGTGGCCCGAAAGCGCGTCGGCGATCTCTTGCGCGCGCTCGATGACGGCATCCGGTAATCCCGCCATGCGCGCGACTTCGATGCCGAACGAACGTGACGAACTGCCCGGCAACACGCGATGCGAAAAGACCGGCGCGCCGTCCCTGGACGTGTTCTCGACTGCCGTGATGTGATAGTTCGCAACCAGTTTCCAATGATCGGCGAGCGACACGAGTTCGTGGAAATGCGTCGCGAACAGCACCATGGGCGCATGCTCGTCCAAACCCAGCAAGAATTCGCAAATCGCCTGTGCGATGGACAAGCCGTCGATAGTACCGGTGCCGCGGCCGACTTCGTCGATAAGCAGCAGGCTGCGGCGCGTGCAGCGGCGCAGGATGTTCGCCGCTTCGGCCATCTCCAAATAGAACGTCGATTGCCCGGACGCCAAATCGTCTCCGGCGCCGATGCGCGTGAAGATGCGATCGACGATGCCGATACTCGCCGACTTCGCGGGAATGAACGAGCCGATCTGCGCCATGATCGTCAGCAGCGCAGCCTGCCGCAAATACGTCGACTTGCCGCCCATGTTCGGTCCCGTGAGCAAGATGAAGCGATGTTCGCCGGCGCGCAGATGCAGATCGTTGGGCACGAAGTGCGTGCGCAGCACGGCTTCCATGACCGGATGCCGGCCATCGACGACCCCGATCTCGCTGCCGTCGACGAATTGCGGCCGGACATACGCTCGCTCTGCCGCGCACTGGGCGAGCGAGCACAGCACGTCGAGTTGGGCGAGCGCATGCGCGGTCGCGAGCAAATCATCGGTGCGGCGCGCGACGCGGTCCACCAATTCGCCGAAGAGTTGCTCTTCCAAGCGCAATTGCCGCCCTTGTGCGCTCGAGATTGCAATCTCCAATTCTTTGAGTTCCGGCGTGATGTAGCGCTCGCCCGTCGTGAGCGTTTGCTTGCGAACGTAATCCGGCGGCACTTGCGAGACGAAACTCTTGCTGACTTCGATCGCGTATCCGAACGCGCTGGCGTATTTGATCTTGAGCGACTTGATGCCGGTGCGATCGCGCTCACGCTCCTCGAGCTGCGAGAGTTTGCCGCGTGCGTCGGTACGCAGCGCAACGCACTCGGCAAGATCGCCGCTGGCTTCCGGACGGATGACACCGCCGTCGCCGATCTGCGCGGGCGGATCGTCGACGAGCGTGTTCTGCAAATCGGCCAGCAGTTCGTCGAACTCCGCAATGCCCTCGACTTGCGCGGCGAGTGCTTTTGGCGCAACCTGGCGCAGCGGGCGTACGATCTCCAACGTGCGGCGCAGCGATGCCAGATCGCGAGGAAACGCTCGTTTAAAGCGCACCTTCTGCGTGATGCGTTCGAGATCGAAGCAGCCTCGCAGCAACTCTTGCATCGACTGGCGCCGCACGTGTTCGTCGATGAGCGCCTGCACGGCATCCGCGCGCCGCGAAATCGCGTGCGCGTCGACCAGCGGTGCTAAAATCCAGCGCGCAAGCAGACGAGATCCCATCGACGTAGCGCACTTGTCGAGCGTCGCGAGCAGCGTGGCCTTCGGATTTGCAC
>JBKPMZ010000414.1:0-5950 GCA_046732415.1 Vulcanimicrobiota bacterium | reverse complement strand
CCGTACGGTGGCGCCTGGCCACAGCTTTTTGGCTATGGGGTATTCGGAGCGCTAATCTTTTATCCGTTGGAGCTTCTAGTGCTCCTAGTTTTGATAATCACATTGATTCGGTGGAAACCCGATAACCGTCCGCCGCTGCATTGGTGGTACATCCCCCTTGGGTACGTTCTCGGGTTGGTTCTCGGGTTAATCGGCGGCATCACGGGACTGGCTCCAACGATAGCCGTTTGACGCGTGTGCAGATCTGCTTTGCAGCCACTGCTTGTGCCTCGCAGCCACGCGCTCCCAAAGGTCGTCGAGCGACGCTGGCTGCAACTCGAAATGCTCGCGTAAAATTGCGGCCAGTTGATCGCGCGTTTGTGCTATTTCTTCACGCGTCTCTTTTAGCGTGAGCGTTGTCAGCACCGCACCGCGCAGCGTTACGACGCCTTCATCCGTAAAGCGGTGGCAAACGAGATTTTGCACGAAGTACGACTCGTCCGCGGTTTGCAACCAGCGATTCTTCTCCTCGAACGCGTGTAGTTCGTACGGTGTAAGTTGAAAGTCGAACGTGTCGCCCGACCCCGGTCGGTTCGTGAATCGCCACCAGTCGCCGTCGATCTGCTGCAAACGGAAATCGAAACGGCCGTCGGAGTGGCTGCCCTCGGCGAGCGGCAGCGGCGCGATAAAACCGTTGCCGAAGCCGACATCCGCGAGGTACGGCTTGTCGAGATGCACCAAGATCGCCAAGTGATTCATCGCCGCGGCGTCGCCGCGCTGTTCTCGCCCAACCGCCGCGCCTAAGAGCGAAATATCGAAACGCAGTTCGCGCAGCGCCCACGCGAAGAGGCCGTTCATCTCGTAGCACCAGCCGCCGCGCTTGCGCTCGACGATTTTCTCAAAAACAGCAGCGGGGTCGAGGCTGAGCGGCACACCGAGTTGCACGTCCAGGTTTTCGTACGAGATCGCGAGCAGATGCGCGCGATGCAGCGCACGCAGCGTCTTCACGCTGGGTTCGAGCGGCCCCGAGTAGCCTATGCGCCGCAAATACGCGGCGAGTTTCGGCGTCATCTACGGGCGCGTAACGACAACATTTCCGAACGTGGTCGTGGCCGTGACGGTCACCGGACCGTTGTGCAAGTTCGCACGGTTGCGCACGTCGCCCATGCGCGTCTTGGCGTTGAGCGTCGCCTGAAAACTTTTCGGCACGTGCAGTTCCACGTTACCGGCGTTGGTGTGCATGCTGATCGCATTCCCGCGCCAACCGTTGGCGAGCGAGGCTTCCACGTTCCCGTTGGTGTTGGTTACGCTCAGGTTCGCGCCGGCTTCCGCAATGGAAATGTTCCCGTTCTTGTTTTTTACGTCGACGCGACCGCTCGGGCCGTTCATGTGTACGTTACCGTTGTCGTTCGTGATGCTGAGCGCACCTTGCGCGTCGACCGCGGTAATGTTGCCGTTCTGGCTCGTCAGTGCAACCGCCATGGAACGCGGGTAATGCACGTCGAGTTCGATGTCGCAATCGGACGTCGAGAAGAAGAAGAAGTGCCGCGTGGTCGGGCAGATCTCTTGCACGCGAACCGTGTTGCCTTGGCGCGAGGCGTTCACTTGTATCAGGCTTAGCGCATCGGCAGAGCGCGCTTTTACAAGCGCGTGAACGCGCACGGAACCGCCGCCGTCGGCGTACAGGTGAATGTTGCCGTTGTGCCCGGTCACCGCCAGGCTGGTCGCGCCGGCGGTCGGCACCGTTGAGTTGAGCGTCCGCGTGTACCGGTACTCGTCAGCGCGTGCCGGCAGCGCGGCGGCCCCTAGGACGGCTAGAATCGTAAGCGTAGCAAGTAACGACTTCATTCGTGTTCTCCCTAGGGATGTACGGCGCAGCGCCGATGCAGTTTCACGCGCGGGCCGGTTAGTCCGCTCCGGCAGTGTGGAAAGAGGGCATGCAATGAGCGTGAACTGGACGCAATTGCGGCAAGACGCCATCCCGGTGGCCAAACAATCCTGGGTCGAGTTTCAGCGGCATCACGGGCAGTGGCTCGCTGCGGCGCTTGCATACTTCGCGGCGTTCGCCATCGCCCCGCTGATCATCGTTTTGGTCGAGATCGCGGGCCTGGTAATTCAGGATCATCAGCGCGTGCTGAACATGATCTTCGGCTATCTGCAGCGCGACGCCGGTGCAGGCGCAGGCGCCGTAAAGCAAATCGTCTCCGCGACGTTCAACCAGCCGCGCAAAGGCATCCTCGCGGAAATCATCGGCTGGGTCGTCTTCATCGTTGCCGCCGTGGGGCTCTTCGCAGCCGTGCAATTCGCGCTGAACACCGTGTGGGACGTCACGCCGAAGAAGATGACGCTCATGGATACGATTCGCCAGCGCGGATGGAGTTTCGTCGTCATGCTGGGCATCGCGCTGCTGCTCTTGGTTTCCATGGGCGTGAATGCGGTGCTGACAATAATGTCGTCCTATCTCACGCAGGTGTTTCCCGGCTTCGCAACGCTGATGAAGATCGCCGACTTCGCCGTGTCGTTCGGCGTTCTGTGGGGCGCGTTTGCGCTGCTATTCGAATATCTGCCGGAGTGCAAAATCGAGTGGCGCGACGTGTGGGTCGGCGCCGCAGTAACCTCGTTCTTGTTCGTCGTCGGGCAATTTTTGCTCGGCTGGTACCTGGGCCGCGCCGGCGTGAGTTCCGGATATGGTGCGTTCGGATCGCTCGTCGTGTTTCTGATCTGGGTGAATTATTCGGCGCAAATCATGCTGTTTGGCGCAGAAGTCACTCAGGTGTACGCCAAGCGCTACGGATCCCAGACGGAGAGCCGCTCAACACGCGGTGAGATTCCGCTCCACAAGGGCGCCGGCGCCGTGTAGTTGCAGTCACAGTAGCGCTTGCACGCCGTTCTGCTGGGCGTGAAGTTTTTCATAAGTGTGATACTGATCCTTGCCGGCGTGCTCTCCGCCGGCAATGCTAGGAGCCGCTTCGACGCCGGCGTCCCGCGCGACAAGCAAATTGCACTCGCCATGAGCGCCGCCCCGCGCGAAATATCGAGTAAAGCGACAATCTACGTCTTGACCGCACGCGGTTTTGAAAAAGCGCGAGTCGGGAGCAATGGGTTCAGTTGTCTTGTCGATCGGAAGATGCAAGGCAGCATCGCCGTAACGCTCGAGCCGAAATGTTTCGATGCCGAAGGAACGCGCACGCTGCTGCCGGTGAGTTTACGAACCGAACAGCTTCGCGCGCAAGGCAAAACGGAAGCGCTAATCGTCGCGGACATCGCCGCCGGATATGCGCGCGGAACGTTTCGCGCGCCGCGCAAGCCGGGACTCATCTATATGATGTCGCCGTACAACATTCTGCCGCGCGGTCCGAACAACACCGACTACGGCAGCGTGCCGGGCCACCTCATGTTTTACGCGCCGTTCATGACGCCCAAAGACCTGGGATACACCTCGTCAGCCGGTGGCATGCTGCCGTTTCTGGTCGACCCCGGCACGCCCTATGCGATGATGATCGTCGTGCCCAAACAGCAACTGCCCAAGTAGCTCTACAGCGTGTCCGGCGGAAAGCGCTGCGACATGCTGCCGTTCTTCCAAAGCACGCGCAGGTTCACACAGCGAGCTCCGTGGTGATATCGCTGATAGACCTGCTGCCATATTTCAGCGTATCGAAAATCGCCGGCGTACATCGGTTTCGAAATCCAAAGACTTGCAGAATGGCCTGACACGGTTGCCTTCAGCGGACGCGGAAGCGGCTGGTCCTGTACGTTGTAACGCTGCTCGTTGTACAACGACGTGACGTCGCGCAACAAAAGCGCTGCCTCCGCGCGCCGCGTCGCCGGAGCATCCGCATGCGCTATAACGTCAATGCAGGAGCCTTGCAGCGTCCGAATTCCGAAGAACACCGCGAGCCCCAGTACGGCTACGGCCGTAAACGCAATAAGAAGTCTTCGCCTCAAGGCATCCAGCCGCCGACGGCAGCGGACGCTTCATTGTCGATTTGTTTTGGTTCCAAAGAATCTTGAACTAAGCACGTCAGCACACCGTCGGCATTGTAGAACGCGCTCGATGGTATTGCGTGGAACGCGAACATCTTAAACACCGAGCCGTCCGTGTCGATCGCAACAGGAAAGTCAATGCCGAATTTATCGATGAAGCGCTGCACGGCTTTTGGCTGCTCGTTGTCGTCGATGAGCACAACGTTGAGGCCTTCGCGGGTGTATTGCCTAGCGATACGCAAGAACTCCGGCATCTCGCGATTGCACGGTCCGCACCATGTCGCAAAAAAACTCACCACGGATGGATGCCCGGATCGATTTGAAAAACTTAGCGTCGTTCCGGTGAGAGTCGTGGCCGTAAAACTGATGGGCAACGATCGGAGCTGTTTTTTCACCGGAAGGCAATATGGACCGGGAATTGCAACGCCCGGATGAGCGACACCCATAAGCCAAACGGCGCCCAGCCCCGCTAAAAGCGCTCGAAATGCCATGGGGGGATGTTACACGCTCGCCCGCTATCCGCACAAGTGGCCGCCATTTTTCCGCCGCGCGGCAAGGCGTGTTTCGCCGTTTTCACGCGGACATGGCCGCAATTCCATACCGCATCGCTACGAGGCTAGCGCCAGCCCCAGGTAGCCTACCGGACGCTTGCCGAAGAGCCGGCCATGGAAATGTCAGCGGGTGTTCCCGCTTTAGAAGAAGCGGTTATTTCGCATTACGCGCGCGTCGCGCCGCTGCTCGAACCGGTCCTGGGCGCTATCCCGCTCGTGTGGGCCGCCTATCCGTTCGGCCCGGAAAAGGCGCCGCAGTGGCACGTCCACTACTTCGGCCACTGGACGAAGCTCAGCGCCGAGCATATGCAGCGCCTCGCCGCTATCGGCGCCGAAGAATTTTACTCGTGGTTCCCGTTGCCCGACACGCTGGATCAGGCGCGTTTCATGCGCCTGCTGCTGGAACCCGAGCCCGGCCAAAACCCGGACCGGTTGCGCGAAGCCGTTGCCGCGGTTCCCGCCGAGATTCACGAGAGCCACGCGCCGCTGTGCATGCTCGACGGTCTCGGCAACGCGGAAGTATGGATTGCGGTCGCGGGCGGCCCATCGTACGACGACGTGCGCCTGCGCGCACATGCCATTGCAAACCGCGTCGCGGCAAAGCACGCCGATCTCATCTCGCTCGAACCGAACGTGCACAAGTGCGACCGCGTGCATCTGCACGTCTCGAACAACGCCGTCGGCCGCTGGACGATCGTGCCGTATTGCTACCGCCCGAAGACCGGACGCGTCGCGACGCCGATTCGCTGGGACGAACTGCACAACTGCGATATACTCGGCGTTCCGCTCGCGGATTTTGAAGCGCGCCTGAAAAAACACGGCGACGTTTTCGCCGAGTGGCTGAACGCGCCGACGCCGCAGCTCATGTACGGTACGAAAAACAACGCCAAGGGCGCGGTCATTCAAGCCGCGATTACGCTGCTCGCCGACGGCAAAGCGCGAACCGCCGAGCAGATCGTCAACGAAGCCGTCGCGCAAAAACTGATGAAATCGACGCCCGCCACGACGGCATACGTTTCGCTGATCTCGTACATCACTCGGTGCAAGGGCCGCGGCCGCCACTGCGACATCGTCGAAAATCCCGACAGAACGTTTCGCCTGAACGAACCGCCCGATGCGTGGCCCGTGGTCCCCGTTACGCCGCCCGCGCCGCTCACGAAGGCGCAGCAAGACCTCATCGATCGTCTGCGCAGCAGCGTGCTCGACGGCGACAATCCCGACAACTTCGAAATTGCCGTTTGCGACGCGTTCACCTCGCTCGGCTTTGCTGCAAAACACATCGGCGGCCACGGCGCGCCCGACGGCTACGCCGACGCGCAACTCGGCACGCTCGGCTATCGCGTGATGATCGAATGCAAGTCCGGCAAAGCCATACACACCGCGGGTATCTTCGAAGCCGCAAAGTACAAGGACACGTACAACGCGCAGTACTGCAT
>JBKPMZ010000413.1:0-9452 GCA_046732415.1 Vulcanimicrobiota bacterium | reverse complement strand
GCGCAGCACCGCGCGCTCGATGCGCGTATCGCCGTACAGTTCGACGGTTGCCGTCGCCTGTTCGGGAAAACCGAACGAATAGCCGACGTTCTTGATGCCCGAAGCGATGCCGACGCCGCGTCTGATGCGCGAGTCGCTCGTGCGCAGGCGCGGCATGCCGTAGGCCAACCGCTCGCGAGACTCTTGAACGCAGCGTTCCAGCACGGGCACCGCGCTCACGCCGCTCGGAAGCGGATGCTGCGTCGGCTCAAGGCTGCCTTCGCGGTACATGTTGCGGCGGCGCAACTCCACGGGATCGATGTCGAGCGCGAGCGCCAAACGCGTCACCATCGACTCGGCCGCGAATTGTGCCTGAGGCGATCCGAATCCGCGAAACGCACCGCACGGCACGTTGTTCGTATACACGACGTATCCGTCCGTCGCGACGTTTTCGATCTCGTAACAGCCGCTTGCAAAAAGCGTCGAGCCTTTGAGCACCTCGGCACTCGTCGACGCGTATGCGCCGCCGTCGGCGACCAATTCGGTTTGGGCGGCGATGATGCGTCCGTCTTTGCGCGCGGCCCATTTCGCGCGGATGCTGTAAGGATGCCGCTTATGGTGGCCGACTATCGATTCTTCGCGGCTCCACACGATTGCGACCGGACGCTGCAATTTCCACGCCGCCAGCGCGAGCAGCGGCTGCACGTTCAAATCTTCGCGTCCGCCGAACGCACCGCCGATCGCCGCATACCGCACGATAACGTCGTCTTCCGGCAGTCCGAGGATCTTGGCGATCTGGCGCCTGTCCTCGTGCAGCCATTGTCCGGCGGTTTCCACGACGAGTTTGCCTTCCTCGACGTACGCAATTCCGGCGTCGGGCTGCAAGTACGCGTGCTCCTGCCACGAGGTTTCAAAGGTTTCTTCGACGATCGCGTCGGCCTGCGCAAACGCGCTCTCGACGTCGCCTTTGCGAATGCGCACGTGTTCGAGAACGTTGCTCGAACGGTCGGCGTGTACGAGCGGTGCGTCGGGCAGCATGGCTTTGCGCGCATCGAATACTCCGGGCAAGTCTTCGTACGTCACGCGAACCAGTTTGGCGGCGGCCTCGGCCGCATCGCGCGTTTGCGCGGCAACCAGCGCGACGCGATCGCCCGTATAGCGCACGCGATCGCCGCACAGCAGCGGCTGATCTTCGTCGATGAGACCGTACCTGTTGTACGGCACGTCCTGCGCGGTGAAGACGGCAAGGACGCCTGGATGCTCGCGTGCTGCGCTCGCGTCCAATTCAACGATGCGCGCATGGGCCCGGTGCGCGAACACCGCTTTTAAATGCACCATGCCCTCGCGCACCAAGTCGGCGGGATAGCGCGTGGCGCCGGTAACTTTTCCGTAGGCGTCGGGGCGCGCAACGGGCTTGCCGATCAGGTTCACGCGAGCGCCTCTTCTTCACGAACATGCGTGCACGATTGCATCGCGTCCAGAATCTTGCGATAGCCCGTGCAACGGCAGATGTTCCCGCTGATCGCGCTCTGCAGCTGCGCGAGATCGGCGCTGGGCAGTTCGTCGAGCGCCTTCACGCCCGCCATCAGCATGCCCGGAATACAGAAGCCGCATTGCACGGCGCCGCAGTTCACGTACGCCTGCTGCAGCGGATGCAGTTCCTCGCCGGCCGCCAAACCTTCTATCGTAACGATGTTGCGCCCGTGCGCCTGCGCCGCCGGCACCAAACACGACATCACCGCTTTCCCGTCGAGCCACACCGTGCAGGCACCGCATTCGCCTTCGGCGCAGCCCTCTTTCGCGCCGGTCAATCCGGCGCGATCGCGCAGTGCGTTGAGTAATGTGAGTTTCTCAGCGTCGCGCATTTCCGCAGGGGAACCGTTGATGCGCGCAACGACCGTACCTTCGAACGGCGGCACGTCCAGCAATTCTTCATCGCCCGTGTCGAGCAGCACCGGCACGCCGGGAAGATCGCCCTCGCAGCGATTGTCGACGATGCGTTCGAGGCCGCTGCGCAGCACCGCGTCGACGGCGCGCAGACGATAGCCGGCCGATCCGCGCACGTCGTCGATCGGCGCGATCTCATCACACGCCGCGCGTGCGCACGACGCGATACTGTTTTCGTCGAGTGCCTGCGACGCCAGAGCATTCTCCGCGGCGCGCGCGCGAACCACCGTCGGCGCAACGCACCCCAGCGCGATGCGCGCGTTCGTGACAATACCGTGCTCCATCTCAGCGACGATCGCGGCGCTGATCACCGAGATCGCCTGCGCACGGCGCAAGCCGAGTTTCAGAAAGACGCCGCGTTCGTTACGCTGCAGCGCGCGTACTTGAATTTCGCCGATCAGTTCGTCCGGCTGCATGACGGTCGCGCGAAAGCCGGTGAAAAAATCTTCCAAGTCGACGCGCCGTTCGCCGCGCGAACTGAGCAGCACGACTTGCGAACCCAGCGCCATGAGCGCGACGATCGTATCGTTTGCCGGCGAGGCCGTAACGACGTTCCCGGCAATCGTCGCACGCGTGCGAATCTGCGGAGCACCGACTTCCGCGCACGCTTGCACGAGCGGCAGAGCGAACTCGCGGCAGAGTGGCGAGGCGAGCACGTCGTTGTGTGTTGCAAGCCCCCCGATGGCAATGCAGTCGGCACCGCGGCGCACGTACCGCAGGTCTTTCAGACCCGTCACGTCGATCAGCGCGCTCGTCGGTTTAACGCCCCGCTGCAGCTCGACCAGCACGTCGGTTCCGCCCGCAACGATTCGCGCGCCGCTGCCATGGCGGTCGAGAAGCTCCAGAGCCTTTGCGGTGCTCTGCGGCTGGTACACTCGCTCCCACATACTATGGATTTCCCCATGCTCGCGTTGAAGCCATGCGGAGTGATAGAGCATCTGCGGAGTATTCGGCAGTGGCAGACCGCCGGCCGGCGCGCGTGCCTGGCCACGCTCATAGCGGTCGAAGGCTCCGCGCCGCGCGATCCCGGCGCAGATATGGCCATCGCACAGGACGGTGAAATCGCGGGATCGATCACCGGCGGGTGCATCGAAGCGGCGCTCGTGCAAGAGTCGGACGAGGTGTTTGCGCAAGGACAGCCGCGCATCGCGCGTTTCGGCTTGCCGGACGAACAAGCGCATACGGTGGGCCTGAGTTGCGGTGGAACCCTCGAAGTATTCATCGACGAACCGCAGCGCGCGTGGATCGAAGCGGCGAGCGAAGCGCTCGAGATCGCTGCGCCCCGCGGCGTTGCGCTGCGTTTGGACGAGCCGAACGCTGGCGTGCGCCTGGTCTTATTCGAAGAACGCGTAGTCGGATCGCTCGGCAATCCCGAATTGGACGAAGCCGTCTGCGCGGAGCTGCGCAATCAAGGCGCCGAGGAGTGTTCGCTGCGCCGCTTCGGCCCTAGCGGCGAACCACATGGGGACGTACGCATCTTTCTCGCGCGTTTCGCGCAAAAACCGCAGATGTACGTGTTCGGCGCGGTCGATTTCGCCGCGGCAATGCTGCGAATCGGCAAGATGCTCGGTTACGAAGCCATCCTGTGTGACGCGCGGCCCGCATTTGCGACGCGCGCGCGGTTTCCCGACGCGGATCGCATCGAAGTTGCGTGGCCGGACGACGCACTGGCACGCGCGAACATCGACGAGCGCACCGCAATTATCGCGATGACGCATGACGAAAAATTCGATCTGCCGCTGCTGCGCGCGGCGCTCGCAACGCGAGCCGGCTATATCGGCGTGATGGGCAGCCGCAGCACCAACGAGCGGCGTTTCGCGCAGTTGCGTGAGGGCGGCGTCGCGCCTTCGGAACTCGAACGCTTGAGCGCGCCGGCGGGATTGGACATCGGCGGGCGATCGCCCGAAGAAATTGCGCTCTCGATCGCCGCCGAACTCGTCGCGTTGCGCAACGGCCGCGAAGGCGGCCGCCTCAAACATGCACGGGGGCCGCTACGTGGACGCACTCACACCACAACCTAACGTGGCCGCCGTCACCGCCGTCGTTCTCGCCGCGGGAACGTCCTCGCGGATGGGCGTGCAAAAACTGCTGCTTCCGGTGCGCGGCGTGCCGATGGTAGACCGAGTCCTCGCGGCCTGCGCCGGCATCGAAACGGTGGTGGTCGTATCGCCGCAGCTCGAACAGCATCTTCGTACAAGCGGCGCAACGGCGGTCATCACCAATACCGAACCGCACCTGGGCATGGCGCATTCCCTCGCGCTGGCACACGATTATATCGCACGCGATCGCGCCATCGCGGTGTTTTTGGCGGATAAACCGCTGATGACCGCGGCGCTGGCACGACGCGTCATCGACGCGGGGCAAACGGCGTATGCCGACGTGTGCTTTCCCGAGCGCGACGGTATCGGCGGACATCCGGTCTATTTCTCGGCGCGGGCGCGGGAACGCATCGCCGGACTTTCTGGCGATTCGCTGCGGTTGCTGCGCGATGCGCCGGACCTTCGGCGCGTCGTCATCCCCATAACAGACGAGGGCGCGTATTTCGACGTCGACGATCCGGGAGCGCTGCGCACTTTGGACGAATAGAGCCGGATGGAAGCACCCGCAAAACTTCGTACCATTGCCCATTCCATCGCCGGAAAAAGCGATGCCGCGGGCGATCGCTTCGGCGACGTCTACGATCCCGCCGCCGGTGAGGTGCAAGCGCGCGTCGCGTTTGCCGACACGGCCACCGTCGATCGCGCGGTGAACGCCGCCGTTCGCGCGTTTCCCGCATGGAGCGCACTGCCGCTCGGCAAGCGCGCCGAGGTGCTCTTCACCTTTCGTGCGCTGCTCAAGGAGCATACGCAGCAACTCGCCGAGATCGTGTCGCGCGAGCACGGCAAAGTCGTCAGCGACGCGGAAGGCGAAGTCGCCCGCGCGCTCGAGGTCGTCGATTTCGCATGTTCGCTCACGCATCAACTCAAAGGCGAACTCAGCGAGAACGTCTCCACCAACATCGACACGTATTCGCTGCGCCAGCCGCTCGGTGTCTGCGCGGGCATTACGCCGTTCAACTTTCCGATGATGGTGCCGGCGTGGATGTTTGCGATCGCGATAGCCTGCGGCAACACGTTCGTGCTCAAGCCGTCGGAACGCGATCCGTCGGCATCGCTGCTCGTCGCCGAACTTTTCGAACGCGCGGGCCTTCCGGCCGGCGTGTTCAACGTCGTGCATGGGGACAAGGCGGCGGTCGATGCGCTCCTCAGGCATCCGGGCGTTGCCGCGATCAGCTTCGTGGGATCGACGCCGATCGCACGCTACATTTACGAAACGGCCGCCGCAAACGGCAAGCGCGTTCAGGCGCTCGGCGGTGCGAAGAATCACATGGTCGTCATGCCGGACGCCGATTTGGACGCCGCTGCCGATGCACTGGTGTCCGCGGCGTACGGTTCGGCGGGACAGCGCTGCATGGCCATTTCGGCGAGCGTTGCGGTGGGCGAGGCGGCTGACGCGCTCATGGAACGTGTCCTGGAACGCATCGGCAAACTCAAGATCGGTCCCGGGCACGATCGCGGCAACGACATGGGCCCGGTGATCAGCCCCGCGGCGCGCGACCGCATTCTGCAATATATAGATGAAGGGCAGCGCGCGGGAGCGAGTCTGCTTGCCGACGGCCGCGGCTTGCGCGTTCCCGGTCATGAAAACGGCTTCTTCATCGGCCCGACGCTCTTCGACAACGTCACGCCGTCGATGTCGATTTACCGCGAGGAAATCTTCGGGCCGGTGCTCGTGAACCTGCGCGCGCAATCGCTCGACGAAGCACTCGCAATCATCCGCGCCAATCCGTACGGCAACGGCACCGCTATTTTCACGCGCAGCGGCGCGGCGGCGCGGCGCTTTCAAAACGAAGTCGACGTCGGCATGGTCGGTGTCAACGTGCCGATTCCCGTACCCGTCGGCTACTACAGCTTCGGCGGATGGAAGGCATCGCTCTTCGGCGATCTGCACATCTACGGCGAAGACGGTTTCCGCTTCTACACACGCACCAAGGTCGTCACCAGCCGCTGGCACGAGAGCAACGCCGGCATGAACCTGGGATTCCCTACTCACAAATGAGGCGCTAAGCATGCTCGGCGAATCCATTCACCGGCCACTCTCAAAAATCGAAGTCGAAGACGAAGCGAACCGCTGCTTGAACTGTTACGACGCGCCGTGTATGCACGCGTGTCCGACGCACATCGACGTGCCGGGGTTCATCGGCAAAATCGCCACGGGCAATCTCAAAGGCAGCGCGCGGACGATCATGGATGCGAACCCCATGGGCGCGAGCTGCGCGCGCGTGTGCCCAACGGAACAATTGTGCGAAGGCGCGTGCGTGTACAACGCAGCCGGCGATACGCCCATTCGCATCGGCGATCTGCAGCGCTACGCCGTGGACTATGCAATCGCAAACGGCGTGACGCTGTTCGAACCCGGCGCACCGACCGGCAAGCGCGTCGCGATCGTCGGCGGCGGCCCGGCCGGTTTGTCGGCCGCACGCGATTTGCGCCGCATGGGCCACGCGGTGACGATATTCGAAGCGAAAGACGAACTGGGCGGCCTCAATACCTACGGCATCGTGCCGTTCCGTCTGGACATCGACACGGCGCTGTGGGAAGCGCAGCAAGTCGTGCGCATGGGTGCGGACGTGCGCACCTGTACGCGCGTGGGCGTCGACGTCACGGTGGACGAATTGCTCGAACGCTACGACGCGATCGTGCTCGCGTGCGGTATGGGCGCCGTTCCGCATCTGGGTATCCCGGGCGAAGATCTGCAAGGCGTTTGGGACGCGCTCGAGTTCATCGAGAAAGCGAAGCTTGGGCAAGACGTAGGAGCACTCGGAACGCGCGTGGCCGTGATCGGCGCGGGCAATACCGCAATCGACGCCCTGACGTGCGCGAAACGCCTGCTTCGAGCGGCCCAGGATGACAATAGAGTGACCTGCTATTACCGGCGCGGACAAGCGCAGATGACGGCGTACGAATTCGAATACGAGTTCGCCAAGCAGGAAGGCATCGAGTTCCGCTTTTACAGCGCTCCGGTGCGCATCATCGGCGAGAACGGCCGGGTGAAGGCGGTCGAATTCGTTCGCACGACCAGCGACGCGCAGCCGATTGCAAGCAGCACGTTCGTCGAAGAAGCCGACACGGTGATTCGCGCCATCGGCCAAAGCCGTCTGCTCCAGACGCTCGAACGAATCGGGGTCGCACACGACGGCGGGGTTGTCCGCGTCGACGAATCGCTGCAGACCACAGTCGCCGGCATCTTCGCAGCCGGCGACTGTATTTTCGCCAAAGGCTCGCGCGAAGCGATGGTCGTCGAAGCTGCCGAACAAGGCAAGACCGCAGCGCGAAGCGTGAACGCATACCTCGGCGCCGAGCTCCCCGTGGGTGGCAAATAATGGCTGATCTTTCATCGAACCTTGCGGGCATCAAGAGCCCGAATCCGTTTTGGCTCGCGTCGGCACCGCCGACGAACAGCGGTTACCAAGTCATGCGCGCGTTCGAAGCCGGCTGGGGCGGCGCCGTGTGGAAAACGCTCGGTACGCCGATCGTCAACGTCACTTCGCGCTTCGCCTCGTTCGATTACAAACAGTACCAGATGGTCGGGATGAACAACATCGAACTCATCACCGACCGGCCGCTCGAAGACAACCTGCGCGAAATCGCCGAATGCAAACGAGCGTTTCCGGATCGCGCCGTCGTCGCATCGCTGATGGAAGTGTGCGAGCGCGATGCATGGCACGACCTGGTCAAGCGCGTGCAAGAAGTCGACATTGACGGCTTCGAACTGAACTTCGGGTGCCCGCACGGCATGAGCGAGCGCGGCATGGGTTCGGCGGTTGGACAGCACGCCGATCTCATCGCGCAAGTCGCGGAATGGGTCAAAGAAGTCGCGCGCGTCCCCGTCATCGTGAAACTCACGCCGAACATCACGGACATCCGCTGGGCGGCGCGCGGCGCGGCGCAAGGCGGCGCCGACGCGATCAGCATGATCAACACGATCAACAGCATCATGGGCGTCGATCTGCAGACGCTCAACCCGATTCCCCACGTCGACGGCAAGAGCAGTCACGGCGGGTACTGCGGGCCGGCCGTCAAGCCAATCGCACTGAACATGGTGAACGAGTGCGCGCGCGATCCGCAAGTGCAATTGCCGATCTCGGGCATCGGCGGCGTGGAAACCTGGTCGGACGCCGCCGAGTTTCTGGTACTCGGCGCGAGCAACGTGCAAGTGTGCACGGCCGTCATGCACCACGGTTTTCGCATCGTCGACGACCTTATCGACGGCCTCTCGAACTATCTCGATTCGCGCGGCATGCGCAGCGTATCGGAACTCGTCGGCGCCGGGCAAGACCGGATCACGACGTGGGAAAACCTCAATCTCAACTACAAAATCGTCGCGCGCATCGATCAGGACAAGTGCATTCGCTGCAACAAGTGCTACATCGCGTGCGAGGATGCGGCCCACCAATGCATCGACCGGATCGCGCAGAACGGTTCGGCGATGGTCGTCGTCGACGAAGAGCACTGCGTCGGCTGCAATTTGTGCAAGATGGTCTGCCCGGTAGAGAACTGCATCGAGATGGTGCAGGTAGACACGGGCTTACCGGCAGAGTCCTGGAAGGAACGCCAGCAACACACCTTGTCGTCCTGAGTTTGGGTCGGACGGGGCCTCGAGCCTCGGCCATGCTTCGATACCTCGGCATGACACACGGAGGATTAGCTACTTGGGCATACTCATACGCGGCGGGACGGTTGTCACCGCGACGGATACCTATCGCGGCGACGTTCTCATCGAAGGTGAGACCATCTCGACCATCGGCGTCACCATCGACGCATCCAAGCACGAAGTCGTGGATGCGAGCGACGCCTACGTGTTTCCGGGCGGCATCGATCCGCACACGCATTTGGATATGCCCTTCGGCGGCACGGTTACCGCCGACGATTTCGAGAGCGGAACGCGCGCCGCTGCAATGGGTGGGACCACCACCGTCATCGACTTTGCCCTGCACACGCGCGGCGACTCGCTGAAGAAAGCGCTCGATACGTGGCATGAAAAGGCCAGCGGTAAAGCGTGCATCGACTACGCCTTCCACTTGACGATAGCCGACGGCCGCGACGAAACGATGGCCGAGATTCCCAAAATGATCGGCGAGCACGGCGTGAACTCGTTCAAAGTGTTCATGGCGTACAAGCACGTGCTGCAAGTGGACGACGAAACGATTTTCAAGACGCTGCAGACGTGCGCGCAGCACGGGGGCCTCGTGCAAGTGCACGCCGAGAACGGCGACGTAATCGAGGTGATCACCAAACAGGCGTTGGCCGCCGGCAAAACCGAGCCCAAGTGGCACGCCCTCACGCGTCCCGTCGAGTGCGAGGGTGAAGCGACGCATCGCGCAATTCGTCTTGCGGAAATCGCCGGCGCGCCGCTGTACGTGGTGCACGTTTCGAGTGCGATGGCGGCAGACGCCATCTCCGACGGACGTAAGCGCGGGTTGAACA